>NZ_JBTNEH010000001.1:0-322744 GCF_054512775.1 Alicycliphilus sp. T452 | reverse complement strand
TGCCCCGCCGGGGCATCTACGACAACATGAAGACCGCGGTCGACAAGGTCGGCCAGGGCAAGCAGCGCAGCGTCAATGCGCGTTTCGAGGCCATGACCGGGCACTACCTGTTCGAGCCGGAGTTCTGTAACCGGGCCGCCGGCTGGGAGAAGGGCGTCGTCGAGAAGAACGTCCAGGACCGGCGCAAGGACATCTGGCGTGAGGCCAGTGAGCGGCGCTGGGGATCGCTTGACGAGATCAACGACTGGCTGGAGCAAGCCTGTGTGAAGGCCTGGGGCGAGATGAGTCACCCAGAGTGGGGGCACCTCACGGTGGCCGACGTCTGGCAGGACGAACGTGCACGCCTCATGCCCAACCCCCGGGCGTTTGATGGCTATGTGGAGCAGCCGGTGCGGGTCTCTGCCACTTCGTTGATCCACTTCCAGCGCAACCGCTACAGCGTGCCATGCGAGTGGATCCACGCGGTGGTCAGTCTGCGGGCCTACGCAGATGGCCTGCTGGTGGTCGGTCCCGATGGGCGACAGGTGCGCCTGCAGCGCAGCTTCGAGCGGGACCAGACGCTCTACGACTGGATGCACTACATCGCGCTGATCGAGCGCAAGCCCGGCGCGCTGCGCAACGGCGCGCCCTTCAAGACCATGCCCGAACCCCTGCAGGAGTTGCAGCGCCAGTTGCTGCGCCACAGCGGTGGCGACAGGGTGATGGCGCAGGTGCTCATGGGCGTGAGCCTGCATGGGCTCGAAGCCGTGCTTGTGGCGGTGGAGCTGGCACTGCAGTCGGGGCGGGTGAGTGCCGAGCACGTGCTCAACGTGCTCTCGCGCTTGCAGGAGCAGCGCATGCCTGAGCCACCGGTGGCCACCATGCTCACGCTCAACACGCCGCCACTGGCCAACCTGCAGCGCTACGACGCGCTGCGCAACGCCCAGCCTCAAGAGGCCTCACCGGAGTCCGAGCATGCATGACCTCATGGATGCCTTCAAGGCTCTGGGCTTGCACGGCATGGCCAGTGCCTGGCCGGAGGTGCTGGGCACTGCACGCATGAAGTCGCTGGATCACGAGGCCGTGCTGCACCAGCTCATCAAGGCAGAGACCGCGCAGCGCGAGGTGCGCTCCATGGCTTACCAGATGCGCGTGGCGCGCTTCCCATCGCACCGCGATCTCGCCGGCTTTGACTTCGCCCACGCGCAGCTCGATGAGGCGCTGGTGCGCCAATTGCACACCCTTCGCTTCGTGGAGTCGGCGCACAACGTGGTGCTGGTTGGTGGCCCCGGCACAGGCAAGACCCACCTGGCCACCAGCCTGGGGATCGAGGCGATCCGCATGCATGGCAAGCGGGTGCGCTTCTTCTCCACGGTGGAACTGGTCAACGCCCTGGAGCTGGAGAAGGCGCAGAGCAAGGCCGGGCAGTTGGCACACCGGCTGATGTACGTCGATCTGGTGATCCTGGATGAACTGGGCTATCTGCCGTTCACGCAGTCGGGCGGCGCCATGCTGTTCCACCTGCTCTCCAAGCTGTACGAGCGAACGAGCGTGGTGATCACCACCAACCTCACCTTCTCAGAATGGAGCAGCGTCTTTGGCGACGCCAAAATGACCACCGCCTTGCTCGACCGACTCACGCACCACTGCCACATCGTGGAGACAGGCAATGAGAGCTGGCGATTCAAGCATTCCAGTGCCGCTGGTGCGGCACCGCCAAAGCAACGCAACAAAGCTCAGAAAGGAGATCGAAAAGCAGCAGACCCGATAGACTTATCCACAACCGAGTAGCCAGAACATCCATCAACCCAGTGGCTCAGTATTCGACGTGATCACTGGCTCAGTTGTGCTGATGAATCAACACGCTTGTTACCAACTGCCGGTCAAGTTCAAACCACGGAAAAATCGGTTGTGAATTCTTGACAGCTAGCTAGCTGTCTCGGGGTCACCAACAGTTGGCGGCCCAGCTTGAACAACTGCGGTCAGCCAAGAAAGTACGTTCGTACCACAGCGACAGCCGCTCGGACGAACAAAGCACGGGGGGTCCCGGCCGCCGACGAAGCAATTGTCGACGCCAGTCATCCTGCTAGCGAAGGGCGTGGTCAGTGTGCTGTGTGAAGGTAGGGCTTAGGTAGCCGCGTTTGGCTGGACAAGCCCATTGAACGCGGTCACCAAGATTCGCCAACCGCTGCGTGCCTGATCAGTCTGCAGTCACGCACAGAAGAGGCAGGCAGTGCCTTTTCTTCGCCCCTGGCGTGCCCCTGAAACGAAACAAGGACCCGAAGGTCCTTGTTTTTACTAGCAAATTTTGGGGTGGCTGATGGGACTCGAACCCACGACGACAGGAATCACAATCCTGGACTCTACCAACTGAGCTACAGCCACCGTAGCTCTGCATTATAGCCTGAGAATTCTTGGCCTCGCCCCGTCTGATGGAGTTGTTTTAACGGCCGGCCCAGCGCACCAGCAGTCAGAAGACGCCCAGCGCCAGCCCCGCGGCCAGCGCCTCGCCCAGCGCGCGGCAGCGTTCGAGCTCGTCGGCGCCGATCTGCTTGGGCGCCAGGATGGCCTCGGGCGTCTGCGCGTGGGTGCAGACGATCAGCGGCTCGGCCACCTCCTTGAGGCGCCAGCCCGTGGCGATGCGCGCGATCTGCCGCGCGGCGTTCTGGCCGTCGCTGCCGGCGCAGATCAGGCTGGCGTAGGGCCGGCCGTTGATGCGGTCGAGCACCGGGTAGTAGCAGCGGTCGAAGAAGTCCTTGAGCTGCCCGCTCATGGCCGCCAGGTTCTCGGGCGTGGCGAACAGGTAGCCCTGCGCGGCCAGCACGTCGTCGGGGCCGGCCTGCCCCGCGTGCAACAGGCGCACCACCACGGCGGGCTCGGCGGCGGCGCCGGCCTGCGCGGCCTCGGCCATCTGGCGCGTGCCGCCGGTCAGCGAGTGGTAGACGATCAGCAGGGTCTTGGGCGCGGTGGACATGCCTGCATTGTCCCGCTGCCCGGGCGAAACGGTCAGAAAGCGTCTTCGGCCATGTCCGCGCAGGTGGCGTCGCGCGTGCGCACCACGGCCAGCCAGGCGCTGGTCTTCGGCAGCTCGTAATGAAAGAAATAGCGCGCAGCGCCCATCCGCCCTGCGCTGGCAGCTATGGAAAGCGAAGCATCCTCGGCGAGCACGCTGTCCGCCACGTCCAGCCACATCCAGGCCAGCACCACGTGGCCGAAGGCCTGCATGTAAGGCACGGCGTTGGCCAGGGCCTCGCCCGCGTCGCCCGTGGCCCAGGCGGCCCGGGTGGCGTCGATCACGTCCTGCAGGGCCTGTTCGAGCTGGCCGGCCCAGGCAGCCAGCGCGGGCCGCTGGCGCGCCTTGGCGATGGTGGCGGCGACGGTGCGCGCGAGCAGCTGCAGCCCCGCCCCGCCCTGCATGACCACCTTGCGGCCCAGCAGGTCGGTGGCCTGGATGCCGTGCGTGCCCTCGTGGATCATGTTCAGGCGGTTGTCGCGCCAGTACTGTTCCACGGGGAAGTCGCGCGTGTAGCCGTAGCCACCGTGGATCTGGATGGCCAGCGAATTGGCCTCCAGGCAGAACTCGCTGGGCCAGCTCTTGGCGATGGGCGTGAGCACCTCCAGCAGCAGCCTGGCATCGGCGGCGGCCCCGGCGTCGCCCGTGCGGCCCTCGTCGACCAGCCGCGCGCAGTACAGGTTGAGCGCCAGCGCGCCCTCGCTGTAGCTCTTTTGCGCCAGCAGCATGCGCTTGACGTCAGCGTGCTCGATCAGGCGCACCTGGGGGCTGCTGGCGTCCTTGCCGCCGCTGCCGATGGGGCGGCCCTGCAGGCGCGTCCTGGCGTAGTCCAGGCTCGCGTAGTAGCCTGCCAGGCCCAGCATGGTGGCGGCCATGCCGATGGAGATGCGCGCCTCGTTCATCATGTGGAACATGCACTTCAGGCCCTCGCCCGGCGTGCCGACCAGGTAGCCGATGGCCCCCGCCCCGCCCCGCACGGGGTATTTGCCCTCGCCGAAGTTGAGCAGCGTGTTGGTCGTGCCGCGCCAGCCCAGCTTGTGGTTCAGCCCGGCCAGGGCCACGTCGTTGCGCTCGCCGGTGAGCTGGCCTTCGGTGTCCACGAGCTTCTTGGGCACGATGAACAGCGAGATGCCCTTCACGCCCGGCACCAGCCTGCCATCCGGCCCCGGGATCTTGGCGAGCACGAGGTGCACGATGTTCTCGGTCAGCTCGTGGTCGCCCGCGCTGATCCACATCTTGTTGCCGCGCAGGCGGTAGCGCGGGCCGAGCGGATCGGCCTCGAAGCCCGCGCCGTCCGGCTCGGCGCGCGTGGCGATGTCGCTCAGGGACGAGCCCGCCTGCGGCTCCGACAGGCACATGGTGCCCGCCCAGCGGCCGTTGAACTCGTTGGCGGCGAACACCTGCTGCTGCAGCGGCGTGCCGTGCACGAGGATGGCGTTGGCGTTGCCTGTGGTCAGCAGGTTGGAGCCGATGCTGATCGACGCGCAGGCAAAGAAACTGTTGGCCGCCGACTCCACCACGTAGGGCAGCTGCATGCCGCCCAGTTCGTAGTCCTGCGCGGCGCCGAGCATGCCGCTGTCGGCATAGGCTTGGCGCGCGTCGTGGGTGCAACTCGGCAGGATGACCTTCTCGCCGTCGAACCGGGGCTCCTGCGTATCGACGGTACGGTTGAACGGCGCGTACTTCTCGCGCGCGATGCGCTCGCAGGTGTCGAGCACGGCATCGAAGGTCTCGCGCGAGTGGTCGGCAAAGCGCGGCCGGGCGGTGAGCGACTCGGTGCGGAGCCAGTCGTGGAGCAGGAAGTCGAGGGTGGAGCGCAGGGGGGTGGTCATGCGGGAAATTATGGAAGCCCGCCCCCGCAATGGCATGTCCGCTGCGCGACGCGGCAAGCGAGTTGTGCCGCCTGCTGCCGCTGCATGGATTCGCAGTTCTTTGGCCTCCAGCGACCGCCTGGAAATCGCCTGCACAAAACAAAAGCAAACGCCCCGCGCAAGCCTTCCGGCCTGCGCGGGGCGCTCTGTTTCAACCCGTGGTCAGCGCTTACAGCACTTCAAAAATGCCGGCCGCCCCCATGCCGCCGCCGATGCACATGGTCACGCACACGCGCTTGGCACCACGGCGCTTGCCTTCGATGAGCGCATGGCCCGTGAGGCGCTGGCCGCTCACGCCGTAGGGGTGGCCCAGGGCGATGGCGCCGCCGTTCACGTTCAGGCGGTCGGCGGGGATGCCGAGCTTGTCGCGGCAGTAGAGCACCTGCACGGCGAAGGCTTCGTTGAGCTCCCACAGGTCGATGTCCTCTACCTTCAGGCCCAGTTTCTTGAGCACCTTGGGCACGGCGAACACGGGGCCGATGCCCATTTCGTCGGGCTCGCAGCCCGCGACGGCGAAGCCGAGGAAGCGGCCCAGGGGTTTCAGGCCCTTGCGGCCGGCGTATTCCTCGCTCACCACCACGCAGGCGCCCGCGCCATCGCTGAACTGGCTGGCGTTGCCCGCCGCCACCACGCCACCGGGCAGCGCTGGGCGGATTGCGCCGATGCCTTCCTTGGTGGTGCCCTCGCGCGTGCCCTCGTCCTTGCTGACGGTGACCTGCCTGGTGATCAGGCCGAGCTGCTTGTCGACGATGCCGGCGGTGACGGTGATGGGGGCGATCTCGGCGTCGAACAGGCCGGCGGCCTGGGCGGCGCAGGCCTTTTGCTGGCTGGCGGCGCCGTATTCGTCCATGGCGTCGCGGCCGATGCCGTAGCGCTTGGCCACCTGCTCGGCGGTCTGCAGCATGGACCAGTACAGCTCGGGCTTGGTGATCGAGTGATCCATGAGCATGTGCTGGTTCATCTCCTGCTGCACGCAGGAGATGCTTTCCACGCCGCCGGCCACGAACACCTCACCTTCGCCGGCGATGATGCGCTGGCTGGCCATGGCGATGGTCTGCAGGCCCGAGGAGCAGAAGCGGTTGATGGTCACGCCCGAGACGCTGACGGGCAGGCCGGCCTGCAGCGCGATCTGGCGCGCGATGTTCATGCCGGTCGCTCCTTCAGGGTTGGCGCAGCCCATGAGCACGTCTTCGATGTCGGCCGGGTCCACGCCGGCGCGCTGCACGGCGTGCTGCACGGCATGGCCGCCCAGGGTGGCGCCGTGGGTCATGTTGAAGGAGCCCTTCCAGCTCTTGGCGAGCGGCGTGCGGGCGGTGGAAACGATCACTGCGGAGGTCATGTGCTTATTCCCTTGAATCCGGTACCAAATCAGAACTGCTTGCCCTCGGCCACCAGGCGCTGCAGCAGCGGCGCGGGTTGCCAGAACTTGCCATCGTCGAGCGGGTTTTGCGCAAAGCGCTGCATGGCGGCCGCCACGTTGAACAGGCCGACCTCGTTCGCGTAGTTCAGCGGGCCGCCACGGTGCACCGGGAAGCCGTAGCCGAAGATGTAGACCACGTCGATGTCGCTGGCCTTGTTGGCAATGCCCTCCTCCAGGATGTGCGCGGCCTCGTTGACCAGGCTGAACACCAGGCGCTGCACGATTTCCTCGTCGCTGATCTTGCGCGGCGTGATGCCCAGCGCCTTGCGGTGCGCCTCGATCATCGCGACCACCTCGGCGTTGGGGATGGCGTCGCGCTTGCCGGGCAGGTAGTCGTACCAGCCGGCGCCGGTCTTCTGGCCGAAGCGGCCCTTCTCGCACAGCAGGTCGGCGGTCTTGCTGTACTTCATGTCGGGCTGCTCCACGTAGCGGCGCTTGCGGATGGCCCAGCCGATGTCGTTGCCCGCCAGGTCGCCCATGCGGAACGGGCCCATGGCGAAGCCGAACTTCTCGATGGCCTTGTCCACCTGCTGCGGCGTGCAGCCTTCGTCGAGCAGAAAGCCGCCCTGGCGGCCGTACTGCTCGATCATGCGGTTGCCGATGAAGCCGTCGCACACGCCCGAGACCACGGCGGTCTTCCGGATCTTCTTGGCCATCGCCATCACGGTGGCGAGCACGTCCTTGGCGGTGGCGTCGCCGCGCACCACTTCGAGCAGCTTCATCACGTTGGCGGGGCTGAAGAAGTGCAGGCCCACCACGTCCTGCGGGCGCTTGGTGAAGTGGGCGATCTTGTTCACGTCCAGCGTGGAGGTGTTGCTGGCGAGGATGGCGCCGGGTTTCGCAACCTGGTCGAGCTGCTTGAACACGGCCTCCTTCACGCCCAGCTCCTCGAACACGGCCTCGATCACGAGGTCGGCATCTTTCAGGTCGGCGTAGTCGAGCGTGGTGCCCAGCAGGGCCATGCGCTGCTCGTACTTGTCGGCCTTCAGCTTGCCCTTCTTGACCTGGGCCTCGTAGTTCTTGCGGATGGTGGCGATGCCGCGGTCCAGCGCCTCCTGCTTCATCTCCAGGATCTTCACCGGGATGCCGGCGTTCAGGAAGTTCATGGCGATGCCGCCGCCCATGGTGCCGGCGCCGATCACGGCCACGCTCTTGATGTCGCGCCTGGGAGTGTCGGCGGGCACGTCGGGGATCTTGCTCGCGGCGCGCTCGGCAAAGAACAGGTGGCGCAGCGCGCGCGACTCGGGCGTCCACATCAGGCTCAGGAACAGCTCGCGCTCGGTGGCCAGGCCGTCGGCAAACCGGCCCTTGGTGGCGGCCTCCACGGCATCCACGCACTTGAGCGGAGCGGGAAAGTTCTTCGCCATGCCCTTGACCATGTTGCGCGCGAACTGGAAGTAGGCCTCGCCCTGCGGGTGCTTGCACGGCAGGTTGCGCACCAGGGGCAGCGGGCGCGCATCGGCAATGCCGCGCGCAAAGGCCAGGGCGTCCGCCGCCAGGGAGTCGGCGGACGCGGCCATCCTGTCGAACAGCTTCTGGCCGGGCACGGCGGCGATGAACTCGCTCTTCACCGGCTCGCCGCTGACGATCATGTTCAGCGCCGCCTCCACGCCCAGCACGCGCGGCAGGCGCTGCGTGCCGCCCGCGCCGGGCAGCAGGCCCAGCTTGACCTCGGGCAGCGCCACGCTGCAGCCGGGCGCGGCAATGCGGTAATGGCAGCCCAGCGCCAGTTCCAGCCCGCCGCCCATGCACACGCTGTGGATGGCGGCCACCACGGGCTTGCTGCTGTTTTCCAGGGCGCCGATGACCGAGTGCAGGTTGGGCTCCTGCAGCGACTTGTCGGTGCCGAATTCCTTGATGTCCGCGCCGCCCGAGAACGCCGCGCCGGCGCCGGTGACGACGATGGCCTTGATGGCCGCGTCCTGCTGGGCCTGCTGCAGGCCCGCCACCAGGGCCTGGCGCGTGGCCAGCCCCAGCCCGTTCACGGGCGGGTTGTCGAGTGTGATCACCGCCACGTCGCCGTGGGCCTGGTAGTGCGCCGTCATGCTGTTGCTCCTGCTTGGTTCGGATGGAAAAAAGTACGCTCGTGCGATTTTTCGCGAGTCTACGGGCGCTTGCCCGTTTTTTTTGTCTCGACTGAGACAAGCGGCGCGCGCGGCCCGCCTGGAAAGCTACTTGATCAATAGCTGCCTGCGCTTGTCAGGCAAGGGCTGCAGGCCGATTCATTCCAAAATCTCAGACCTCCAGCCATTCCTTGCGCACATAGCTGTTGGCGCGCAGTTCGTCGGGCGTGCCGGAGAACACGATGCTGCCATGGCCCATGACCAGGGTGCGGTCGGAGATCGTCATGGCGATGGTGAGCTTTTGCTCGATGAGCAGCACCGATACGCCGCGCTCCTTGATCTTCTGCAGGTACTGGCCCACCAGCTCGACGATCTTGGGTGCCAGGCCCTCGGTGGGCTCGTCGATGATGATGAGGTCGGGGTCGCCCATCAGCGTGCGGCACAGGGTCAGCATCTGCTGCTCGCCGCCGGACATGACACCAGCCTCGACGTTGCTGCGCTCCTTCAGGCGCGGAAACATGGCATACATGTCGTCGAAGCCCCAGCGGCTGCCCTTGCCCGTGCCCTTTTGCCCCAGCAGCAGGTTCTGGTGCACGGTGAGATTGGGAAACACGTCGCGGCTTTCGGGCACGTAGCCTATCCCCAGGTGCGCGATCTCGTAGGCCTTCCTGCCGTCCAGGCTGGCGCCCTTCCACTCGATGCGGCCCTGCCAGTCCACCAGCCCCATGATGGCCTTGGCGGTGGTGGAGCGGCCCGAGCCGTTGCGCCCCAGCAGCGCCACGATCTCGCCGGGCCGCACGTCGAGGCTCACGCCATGCAGCACATGGCTCTTGCCGTAGTAGGCATGGAGGTTGTCTATGGTCAGCATCAATGCCCCTGCGCCTGCTGCGCCGCAATCACCGAGCCCAGGTAGGCCTCTTGCACGCGCGGGTTGGCGCGCACGTTTTCCGGCGTGTCGAAGGCGATCACCTCGCCGTAGACCACCACGGCGATCCTGTCGGCCAGGCCGAACACCACGCCCATGTCGTGCTCCACGGTGAGCAGGGTGCGCCCCTGCGTCACCTGCCGGATGAGGTGGATGAAGCGCGCGGTCTCGCTCCTGCTCATGCCGGCCGTGGGTTCGTCCAGCAGGATCACGCTGGCGCCGCCGGCGATGGTGATGCCGATCTCCAGCGCCCGCTGCTCGGCATAGGTCAGGTTGATGGCCAGGGTGTCGCGCTTCCTGTGCAGGCCGATCATCTCCATGAGCTGCTCGGCGCGCTCGTTGGCGTCCTGCAGCTTCGACAGGAAGCGCCAGAACGCGTAGCGGTAGCCCAGGCTCCACAGCACGCCGCAGCGCAGGTTCTCGAACACGCTGAGCTTGGGGAAGATGTTGGTGATCTGGAAGCTGCGCGAGAGCCCCATGCGGTTGATCTGGAACGGCTTCTTGCCGTCGATGCGCGCGCCGTGCAGCAGCACCTGGCCGCTGGTGGGCGCAAAGCGCCCGCTGATCAGGTTGAACAGCGTGCTCTTGCCCGCGCCGTTGGGGCCGATGATGGCCACGCGCTCGCCGCAGCGCACGGCCAGGTTGGCGCCGCGGATGATCTCGGTCTTGCCGAAGCTCTTGCGCAGGTCGCGCAGCTCCAGCGCATGCCCTGCCTGCTGCTGCACCATCACAGCGCCTCCCCGCGCTTGATCTCGCGCTCTATCTCTTCCTGGATCTCGCCCCACTGCCGCACGAACTGGCGCCGGCACAGCTCGAACAGGCCCGCGCCGGTCAGCAGCACGAGGCCCGCGCCAAACCAGCTGGCCAGCCCCCTGGCGTCCAGGGTGACGCCCAAAAAGTGCAGCTCGGGCCCGAGCGCCGCGTTCAGCTGCAGGTGGTAGGTCATCTCCACCATGCAGGCCGCGCCCAGCACGGCGGTGAGGCCCGTGCCCGCCAGCGCCAGGTACGACACCCACAGCCGGCCCAGCTTGCCGTACTTGGCCAGGCGCAGGTTCATCATGATCAGGCTGGCCACGCCGCCAGGCGCGTACATGACCATGAACAGGAACACCAGGCCCAGGTACAGCAGCCAGGCCTTGGACAGCTCGGACAGCAGCACCGATGCGAACACCAGCAGCACCGCGCCGATGATGGGGCCGAAGAAGAACGTCGCCCCGCCCAGGAAGGTGAACAGCAGGTAGCCGCCCGAGCGCACCATGCTGACGCTGTCGGCCCCCGTGACGATCTCGAAATTGATGGCGGCCAGCGCCCCGCCCACGCCGGCGAAGAAGCCCGCGATGCAAAAGGCCAGGTAGCGCACGCGCTGCGTGTCGTAGCCGATGAACTCCACGCGCTCGGGGTTGTCGCGCACGGCGTTCAGGATGCGGCCCAGGGGCGTGCCGGTGAAGGCGAACATGGCCGCGGTGCAGGCGAAGCAGTACACCGCGATCAGGTAGTACACCTCGATGGCCGGGCCGAAGGTAATGCCCCACAGCCCCTGGCCGTAGACGCGGTCGGTGGTCACGCCGCCCTCGCCGCCGAAGAACTCGGGGAACATCAGCGCCATGGCGGCGATCAGCTCGCCTATGCCCAGCGTGATCATGGCGAAGGTGGTGCCGGACTTTTTCGTCGTCACGTAGCCCAGCAGCACGGCAAAGAACAGGCCCGCCAGCCCGCCCACCACAGGCATGAAGACCAGCGGGATCGGCAGCTCGCCGCGCCCGGCCATGTTGATGGCATGGATGGCGAGGAACGAGCCCAGCCCCGTATACACCGCATGGCCGAAGCTGAGCATGCCGCCCTGGCCCAACAGCATGTTGTAGGACAGGCAGATGATGACGAGGTAGCCCATCTGCGAGAGCATGGTCAGCGCCAGGCTGCTGCTGAACACATGGGGCGCGGCGACGAGCAGCAGCGCGAACAGCGTCCAGACGATGAAGCGCCCCACGTTCCAGGGCTTGAAGCGGTAATGCGTGGCGGCCATGGATCAATCCTCGCGCGTGCCCAAAAGCCCTTTGGGGCGGAAGATGAGTATCAGGACCAGCAGCAGGTAAGGCAGTATGGGCGCCACCTGGGAGATGGTGAGCTTCAGGACCGGCCAGCCCGTGGTGCCCTCGCCCACGGTGACGCCCAGGTGCGCCAGCGCCCCGGCCAGCGAGTAGTCCAGCGCCACGGCAAAGGTCTGCACGATGCCGATGAGCAGCGACGCCAGGAACGCCCCGGCCAGCGACCCCATGCCGCCCACCACCACCACCACGAAGATGATCGAGCCCACGGACGCGGCCATGGCCGGCTCGGTCACATAGGTGTTGCCGCCGATCACCCCGGCCAGCCCCGCCAGCGCGCAGCCGCCGCCGAACACCAGCATGAACACGCGCGGCACGTTGTGGCCCAGGGCCTGCACCATCTGCGGGTGCTTGAGCGCCGCCTGTATCACCAGCCCTATGCGCGTGCGCGTGAGCAGCAGCCACACGGCCAGCAGCATCAGCACCGCCACCAGCATGATGAAGGAGCGCGACTTGGGGAACTGCGTGCCGTACAGCGTGAACAGCGGCCCCTGCAGCTGCGCGGGCAGCCCATAGGGCACGGTGGAGCGGCCCCACACCAGCTGCACCAGCTCCAGCACCAGGTACGACAGGCCGAAGGTCACCAGCAGCTCGGGCACATGGCCGAACTGGTGCACGCGGCGCAGGCAATAGCGCTCGAACGCGGCGCCCAGCACCCCCACGGCCACGGGCGCCACGATGAGCGCGGGCCAGAAGCCGACGATGCCCGACAGCGTGTAGGCGAAGTAGGCGCCCAGCATGTAGAAGCTGGTGTGCGCAAAGTTCAGCACGCCCATCATGCTGAAGATCAGCGTGAGGCCCGAGCTCAGCATGAACAGCAGCAGCCCGTAGCTGACGCCGTTGAGCAGGGAAATCACGAAAAATTCAAGACTCATGCCATGACCGTTGGTGGCTGAAAAAAGGGCCCGAGCAGACTCGGGCCCCGAGGGGCTTCCCGCCAGGAACTACATCAGGAAGGCCGCTTCATCTGGCACGAGGTGGGCGTGCTGGCAACGTAGGGCTCGTAGTACTTCACGGGAACGAAGGTGTGGCCCGTGTTCTCGGAGTCCAGCGGGTACTTGCCGCCGGCCTTTTCCCAGCGCGTGATGTACAGGCCCTGCTGCAGCTGGTGGTCGGCCTTGCGCATTTCCACCTCGCCATTGAAGCTCTTGAACTTCATGCCTTCCATGACGGCCGCCACCTTCACCGGGTCGGTGCTCCTGGCGCGCTGGAAGGCCTCGGTCAGCATGGCAAAGCCGTGGTAGACGGAGCCGGTGTACATGTCGTCGTTGAACTTGGCCTTGAAGCCCCTGACGATGGGGTTGATCGGCCCTTCCAGGTTGGGGTGGCTGTAGCCCACCATGTACACCTTGCCGGCCGCCGCCGCGCCCAGCGCCGTGGGCGCGCCCGTGGCCACGGCGTAGTAGGTGTAGAACTTGACGTTGGCCAGGCCAGCGTCATTCGCCGCCTTGATGAGCAGCGCGAGATCGGAGCCCCAGTTGCCGGTGATCACGCTGTCGGCGCCCGACTGCTTGATCTTGGCGATGTAGGGCGCGAAGTCGCGCACCTGGGCCAGGGGCGCCAGGTCGTCGCCCACGATCTCCACGTCGGGGCGCTTGCGCTTGAGCATTTCCTTGGCGTACTTGCTGACCTGCTGGCCGTGCGAGTAGTTCTGGTTGATCAGGTAGACCTTCTTGATGTCGGGCAGGTCCTTCATGTAGGCGGTCAGCGCCTCCATCTTCATGGAGGTGTCGGCATCCAGGCGGAAGTGCCAGTAGCTGCACTTGCTGTTGGTCAGGTCGGGATCGACGGCGGCGTAGTTCAGGTACAGCACCTCCTTGCCCTTGTTGCGCGCGTTGTGCTTTTCCAGCGCATCCATGATGGCCAGCGCCGGGCCCGAGCCATTGCCCTGCACCACGTAGCGCACGCCCTGGTCCATGGCCGAGCGCAGGGCGCTGGTGGTCTCCTGCGGGCTGAGCTTGTTGTCGATGGGGACGATCTCGAACTTCACGCCCGCGGCGTTGTTCTTGCTGAACTCCTCGGCCAGGTACTGCCAGCTCTTCATCTGGTTGGTGCCCAGCGCCGCCATGAGGCCCGACAGCGGGTCCAGCCAGGCGATCTTCACGGTCTCGCCCTTTTGGGCAAATGCAGCGCCAGCACTTGCCAGCATTGCGCATGCAGCTATCGTTCTGAAAGTAAACCCCATGCTTGTCTCCTTCCTTCATGCGAATGACCGACAGCGTACAGGCGGACAGCAAGATGCCTCTTCAGGGATAGCCCGTAGCAGCTATCGCCGATGCGACCGGTACGCGGCCGCTGCAGGCCGCGCACCGGTGGCACGTGCTTACAGGCCCGGCAGCTTGTAGCCGGCGAGCTGCTCGCGCAGCCGGGTCTTGAGCATCTTGCCCGTAGCGCCGAGCGGGATCGCGTCCACGAACACCACGTCGTCCGGGATCTGCCACTTGGCCGTCTTGCCTTCGTAGAAGGCGAGCAGTTCCTCGCGCGTGACCTCGGCGCCGGGCTTCCTGGCCACGGCGACGATGGGGCGCTCGTCCCACTTCGGATGCGGCATGCCGATGCACGCGGCCATGGCCACGGCCGGGTGGGCCATGGCGATGTTCTCGATGTCGATGGAGCTGATCCACTCGCCGCCGGACTTGATCACGTCCTTGCTGCGGTCGGTGATCTGCATGTAGCCGTCGGCGTCGATGGTCGCCACGTCGCCGGTGGGGAACCAGCCGACGCCGTTTTCGTCCGGCACCAGCGGGCATTCGCCCTTGTAGTAGGTGCCCAGGATCCAGTGGCCGCGCACCAGCAGGTCGCCATAGGCCTTGCCGTCCCAGGGCTGCTCCTTGCCGTCGCCGCCCACGATCTTCATCTCCACGCCGCATATGGCGCGCCCCTGCTTCTGCAGGATGTGCATCTGCTCGTCGCGGCCCAGCTGCAGGTGCTTGCTCTTGAGCGTGCACAGCGTGCCCAGCGGGCTCGTCTCGGTCATGCCCCAGGCGTGCAGCACCGACACGCCGTAGCCGTCCTGGAAGGCGGTGATCATGGCCGGCGGGCAGGCCGATCCGCCAATCACCGTGCGATTGAGGGTGCTGAACTTCAGCCCGTTGGACTTCACGTGGTTCAGCAGCATCTGCCACACCGTGGGAACGCCCGCGGCAAAGGTCACGCCCTCGGCCTCGACGAGTTCGTACACCGACTTGCCGTCAAGCAGAGGGCCGGGGAACACCACCTTGCAGCCCGTGAGCGCGGCGGAATACGGCAGGCCCCAGGCATTGACGTGGAACATGGGCACCACCGGCAGCACGCTGTCGCGCGCCGACAGGCACATCACGTCGGGCAGCGCCGCCGCGTAGGCGTGCAGCGTGGTGGAGCGGTGGCTGTACAGCACCCCCTTGGGGTTGCCCGTGGTGCCGCTGGTGTAGCACATGCTGGACGCGGAGTTCTCATCGAACGTGGGCCAGTGGTATTCGGTGGAGGCGCCGCCGATCCAGTCCTCATAGCTGACCAGGCCCGGGATGCCCGAGTCCGCGGGCAGCTTGTCGGCGTCGCACAAGGCCACCCATTGCCGCACCGTGGGGCACTTGGCATGCACGGCCTGCACGATGGGCAGGAAGGTCATGTCGAAGCACAGCACCTGGTCCTCGGCATGGTTCATGATCCAGGCGATCTGGTCCGGGTGCAGGCGCGGGTTCACGGTATGCAGCACGCGGCCCGAGCCGGAGACGCCGAAGTACATCTCCATGTGGCGGTAGCCGTTCCAGGCCAGGGAGGCCACGCGGTCGCCGAGCTGCAGGCCCATGGCGTCGAGCGTGTTCGCCAGCTGGCGCGCGCGCCGCGCCAGGTCGCGGTAGGTGTAGCGGTGGATGTCACCTTCCACCCGGCGCGAAACGATCTGCCCGTCGCCATGGTTGCGCTCGGCAAACGTGATCAGCGAAGAAATCAACAGGGGTTGGTTCTGCATCAGGCCCAGCATGGGTGCTCCTTTGTGATGAATGAGTGCTCGGTAAAACCGCAACATCCTAGCCGCGAACCGGTGCCTGTCCTCGCCTGAACCATCAGGAAAAACCCAGCACCCGCACCAGGGCACATGGCCTTTGTCCACTGCGGGACATCGCCCTCACGGGACAATCCCGGCATGACCACCGCCACGGCCTGCGCCGCCCCCACACCTGCACCGCCGCTGCTGGGCGGCTGGCGCAACGGCTTCGCCGCGCTGGGCCCGGCCTTTTTCACCGAACTGCGCCCGACGCCCCTGCCCGCCCCGCACTGGGTCGGCGTGAGCGCCGAAGTGGGCGCCTTGCTGGGCCTGCCCGCCGGCTGGCAGCAGCGGGACGACGCCCTGCAGATCTTCACCGGCAATGCCCTGCCCCCGGGCGGCCGGCCGCTGGCCAGCGTGTACGGCGGCCACCAGTTCGGCGTCTGGGCCGGCCAGCTGGGCGACGGGCGCGCCATCCTGCTGGGCGAGACGGCCAGCGGCCAGGAGGTGCAGCTCAAGGGCTGCGGGCGCACGCCGTATTCGCGCATGGGCGACGGGCGCGCCGTGCTGCGCTCGTCGATCCGCGAATTCCTGTGCAGCGAGGCCATGGCCGCCCTGGGGCTGCCCACCACGCGCGCCCTGTGCGTCACCGGCTCGCCCCAGCCCGTGCAGCGCGAGGAGCTGGAGAGCGCCGCCGTGGTCACGCGCGTCGCTCCCAGCTTCATACGCTTTGGCCACTTCGAGCACTTCGCCGCGCGCGGGCAGGAGGCCGAGCTGCGCCGCCTGGCCGACTACGTGATCGACCGCTACTACCCGCAGTGCCGCAGCGCCGGCAACCCCCATGCGCGGCTGCTGCAGGCGGTGAGCGAGCGCACGGCGGCGCTGCTGGCGCAGTGGCAGGCGGTGGGCTTCTGCCACGGCGTGATGAACACCGACAACATGAGCATCCTGGGCCTGACCATCGACTACGGGCCGTTCCAGTTCCTCGATGCCTTCGACCCCAACCACATCTGCAACCACAGCGACCACCTGGGCCGCTACGCCTTCAACCGCCAGCCGGGCGTGGCCTACTGGAACCTGCTGTGCCTGGCCAAGGCGCTGCTGCCGCTGATCCGCGACGTGGAGCAGGCCCAGGAGGCCCTGGACAGCTACGAGCCCGTGTTCGTCGAGCAGTTCATGGCGCGCATGCGCGCCAAGCTGGGCCTGCGCCAGGCGCGCGCGGGCGACGAGGCACTGGTGCAGGGCCTGGAGCAGCTGCTGGCCGCGGACCGCGTGGACTACGCCATCTTCTGGCGCCGCCTGTCCCACGCCGTGGCCGGCGGCGGCTTCGAGCCCGTGCGCGACCTGTTCGCCGACCGCGCCGCCTTCGACGCCTGGCTGCTACTCTATCAAGAGCTGCTGGCGCTTGATGACAAAGCGCTGGCGGCCGATTTGATGCTGAAAACCAACCCCCGCTTCGTGCTGCGCAACCACCTGGCCGAACAAGCCATACGCGCCGCGAAACTCGGCGACTTTTCCGAACTCCAAACCCTGCAGGCCCTGCTGGCGCGGCCATGGGACGAGCACCCGGGCCATGAGGCATACGCCGGGTTTCCGCCCGACTGGGCATCCTCCATCTCCATCAGCTGCTCCTCATGACCTACCCCATCCAGAAGACCGACACCGAATGGCAGCTGCTGCTGCGCGAAAAAGGCGCCGAGCCCGCGGCCTTCCAGGTCACACGCCACGCCGCCACCGAGCGCCCGTTCACCGGCAAATACGAAGGCCATTGGGCCGACGGCAGCTACCACTGCATGTGCTGCGGCGCCAAGCTCTTCGACTCGGGCACCAAGTTCGACGCGGGCTGCGGCTGGCCCAGCTTCTGGCGCGCCGTGCCCGGCGCGATCCGGGAAATCGAGGACCGCAGCCACGGCATGCGGCGCACCGAGACCGTATGTGCACAATGCGGTGCCCACCTGGGCCATGTCTTTCCCGACGGCCCGGCCCCCACGGGCCTGCGCTACTGCATGAACTCCGCCTCGCTCGCCTTCGAACCACCGGCGCCATGAAACTGCTCATCGACTTCTTCCCCATCATCCTGTTCTTCGCCGCCTTCAAGGCCTGGGGCATCTACGTGGCCACGGGCGTGGCCATTGCCGCCACCGTGGCGCAGATCGGCTACATCCACGCCAAGCACGGCAAGGTCGAGCCCATGCAGTGGCTCAGCCTGGGCGTGATCGTGGTGTTCGGCGGTGCCACGCTGCTGGCGCACAGCGAGACCTTCATCAAGTGGAAACCCACGGTGCTGTACTGGCTCATGGGCGGCACGCTGCTCGTCGGCCAGCTGGTGTTCCGCAAGAACTTCATCCAGTCGCTCATGGGCACGCAGGTCGAGCTGCCCGCGCCCGTGTGGCGCAACCTGAACTGGGCCTGGGCGGGCTTTTTCGCCGCCATGGGCGTGCTCAACCTGTGGGTGGCCTACAACTTCGATACCGACACCTGGGTCAACTTCAAGCTGTTTGGCGGCATGGGCCTGATGCTGGCCTTCGTCATCGCCCAGGCCCTGTACCTGAGTCGCCACATCAAGGAAGGCGACGCCGCACCCGAGGACGCACAACCATGAACACCCCCCCTGTCGCCGTCACCGCCGAAGCCATGGCCGAGCGCCTGCGCGCAGCGCTGGCCCCCTCCCAACTCGAAGTGCTGGACGAAAGCTGGCAGCACGAAGGGCATGCGGGCGCCAATGGCACGGGCTTCGGCACGCACTTTCGCGTGCGCATCGCGTCACCGATGTTTACCGGCAAGCGCAAGGTGGCGCAGCACAGGCTTGTGTATGATGCGCTGCAGATTTTCATCGACCATGGCGCGCACGCCATCGCCATTGAAACTCTCTGACACTGCCCTACTCCAAGGGCTTGCGGTTCAGTTGCCCGCAAACTCATTTCCTACCCGTGGATTCCCAATGAAGAAACAGCTCTTGTCCGGCCTCGTGGCCGCTGCCATGCTGGGCACGATGACCTTGCCCGTTGCCGCGCAAAACATCGCCATCGTCAATGGCAAGGCCGTCCCCAAGGAGCGCGCCGAGGCCCTGAAGCAGCAGGTGGAGCGCGCCGGCCGGCCCATCACCCCCGAGATGGAAAACCAGATCAAGGAAGAAGTGGTCGCCCGCGAGATCTTCATGCAGGAGGCGCAAAAGCGCGGCCTGGAAGGCACGGCTGACTACAAGACCCAGATGGAACTGGCGCGCCAGACCATCCTGATCCGCGAGCTGTTCGTCGACTTCCAGAAGAACAACCCCGTGACCGACGCCGAGATCCAGGCCGAATACGACAAGTTCGTGGCCACCAACGCCGGCAAGGAATACAAGGCCAGCCACATCCTGGTCGCCAAGGAGGACGAGGCCAAGGCCGTCATCGCCTCGATCAAGAAGGGCGCGAAGTTCGAGGACATCGCCAAGAAGCAGTCCAAGGACCCCGGGTCCGGCGCCCGCGGCGGCGACCTGGACTGGGCCAACCCCGGCAGCTACGTGCCCGAGTTCACCGAGGCCCTGGTCAAGCTCGAAAAGGGCAAGATGACGCAGGCCCCCGTGAAGAGCCAGTTCGGCTGGCACGTCATCCGCCTGGACGACGTGCGCGACGCCCAGTTGCCCAAGCTCGACGAGGTCAAGCCCCAGATCGCCCAGCAGCTGCAGCAGCAGAAGCTCGCCAAGTTCCAGGAAGAGCTGCGCGCCAAGGCCAAGGTGGAGTGACCGCCGGGCCACGCGCCCCGCACGGCAGAACGCGGCCCCCGGCCGCGTTTTTTCATTCCGGGCCGCGGCGGCCCGCGGCACCCATCAAAACCATAGCTGCCAGCGCTTGCCGGGCGGGCGCTGCAGCCATTTTTCCCTGATATTCGGCACCGGGCGCTCGCAGGGGGGCGCAGCCCGTAGAATCTCGCCCATCACCGGGGAGACACATGAAATACCTCCTGTGGCTGCTCAAGGCAGCCATTTTTTTCACTCTGTTCGCCTTCGCGCTGAACAACCAGCAGGACGCCACGGTGCACTTCTTCTTCGGCACCCGGTGGACGGCGCCGGCCGTGCTGATCGTGCTCTCGGCCTTCACGCTGGGCGTGGCCGTCGGCGTGCTGGGCATGGTGCCGCGCTGGTGGCGCCACCGCAGCGCCGCGCGCCGCGCCCAGGCCGCCGCGCAAGAGCCCGCCCCCGCGGCGCCGGCGCAGGCACCGGCCGAGCCCACCATGCCCCAGACGCCCATCGATGGAATTTGATCCCACCTGGCTGCTGCTCGGCCTGCCCCTGGCCTTCGGGCTGGGCTGGCTGGCCTCGCGCCTGGACCTGCGCCAGATGCGCGAGGAGAACCGGCGCGCGCCCAAGGCCTACTTCAAGGGGCTGAACTACCTGCTCAACGAACAGCAGGACCAGGCGATCGACGCCTTCATCGAGGCCGTGCAGAACGACCCCGACACCACGGAACTGCACTTCGCCCTGGGCAACCTGTTCCGCCGCCGCGGCGAATACAACCGCGCCGTGCGCGTGCACGAGCACCTGCTCTCGCGCGGCGACCTCTCGCGCACCGACCGCGAGCGCGCCCAGCACGCGCTGGCGCTCGACTTCCTCAAGGCCGGCCTGCTCGACCGCGCCGAGGACGCGCTGCGCCGCCTGGAGGGCACGCCCTTCGAGGCCCAGGCCCGCATGGCCCTGCTGGCGATCTACGAGCGCTCGCGCGACTGGGCACAGGCATCGGACATCGCCCAGCGCATGCAGGCCGCCCAGCAGGGCGACTTCAGCACGCGCCTGGCCCACTATCTGTGCGAGCAGGCGTTGGCGTTGGCCGCGCGCGGCGAACTGCCGGCGGCCCAGGCCCTGCTGGAGCAGGCCGTGGCCACCGCGCCGCAGGCCCCGCGCGCGCGCATCGAACTGGCGCGCCTGCAGCAGCGCATGGGCCAGGCGGATGCCGCTCTGGCAACGCTGCAGGCCCTGGCCGACAGCACACCCACGGCCCTGGCGCTGGCCGCGCCGCTGCTGGTGGAGACCGCGCTCGCCAGCGGGCACGCGCAGCAGGCCGGCGCCCTGCTGCAGCAGCATTACCAGGACATGCCGTCGCTGGACCTGCTGGAGGCCATCGTGTCGCTGCAGGCGGCGACGGACGGCGCCCCCGGGGCGGGGCGCGAGTGGTACGTGCGCCACCTCGACAAGGAGCCGTCCCTGGTGGCCGCCACCAAGTGGCTGGCCGGCGAGACCCTGGGCCACGAGCAGTTCCACCCCCAGATCCAGCGCGCGCTGGAGCAGGCGGCCAAGCCGCTCACGCGCTACCGCTGCGCGGCCTGCGGCTTCGAGGCGCGCCAGCATTTCTGGCAATGCCCCGGCTGCCAGACCTGGGACAGCTATCCGGCGCGCCGCGTCGAGGAGCTCTAGGGTGAAGATGTTCCTGCCGGCCCTCTGCCTGGCGGCCCTGCTGCACGCGGGCGCGGCGCTGGCCGCGGTGGACGTCAACCGCGCCCGGGAGGCGGATCTGGACGGCATCAAGGGCATAGGCCCGGCGCTGTCCTCGCGCATCCTCGCCGAGCGCGCCAAGGGGCGCTTCCAGGACTGGCGCGACCTGATCTCCCGCGTCAAGGGCATAGGCCCGGCGGCGGCGGCCCGGCTGTCGGACGAGGGACTGACCGTGGATGGCGCAAGCTACGCGCCGCAAGAAGCACCGGCCAAAGCTCGTGGCCACTGATTTCGCACCAGATGCCGGCCCAATGCCCGGCATGCACTCTGGTTTTCATAGCGGACTCCAAGCGGCTTACCCCTAGAATCAGGCGCAGATGCCCCTGATTCTGCTCATCGCCCTCCCCTTCATCGCAAGCCTGCTGGCGGCCGTGCTGCCCGCCAACGCGCGCAACACCGAGTCCACGCTGGCGGGCATTGTGGCGCTGGCCTGCACCGTGCAGGTGGCGCTGTGCTTTCCCGACGTCGCCAACGGGGGGGTGCTGCGCCAGGAAGTCGCCTGGCTGCCCTCGCTGGGCATGAACCTGGTCGTCCGCATGGACGGGTTCGCCTGGATGTTCTCCATGCTGGTGTTCGGCATCGGCTCGCTGGTGGTGCTCTACGCGCGCTACTACATGTCGCCGGCCGATCCCGTGCCGCGCTTCTTCTCGTTCTTCCTGGCCTTCATGGGCGCCATGGCCGGCGTGGTGCTGTCGGGCAACATCATCCAGCTGGTGTTCTTCTGGGAGCTGACCAGCCTGTTCTCCTTCCTGCTCATCGGCTACTGGCACCACCGCGAGGACGCGCGCCGCGGCGCGCGCATGGCGCTCACGGTGACCGGCACGGGCGGCCTGTGCCTGCTGGCCGGCATGCTGGTCGTGGGCCACATCGTCGGCAGCTACGACATGGACCGCGTGCTCGGCGCGGCCGAACTGGTGCGCGACCACCCGCTGTACCTCACGGCGCTGGTGCTGGTGCTGCTGGGCGCCTTCACCAAGAGCGCGCAGTTCCCCTTCCAGTTCTGGCTGCCCAACGCCATGGCGGCGCCCACGCCGGTGTCCAGCTACCTGCACTCGGCCACCATGGTCAAGGCCGGCGTGTTCCTGCTGGCCCGCCTGTGGCCGGTGATGGGCGGCACCGAGCCCTGGTTCTGGCTGGTGGGCGGCGCGGGCCTGGCCACGCTGCTGATCGGCGGCTACGCCGCGATGTTCCAGGACGACCTGAAGGGCCTGCTGGCCTACTCCACGATCTCGCACCTGGGCCTGATCACGCTGCTGCTGGGCCTCAACAGCCCGCTGGCCGCCGTGGCGGCCGTGTTCCACATCATGAACCACGCCACCTTCAAGGCGTCGCTGTTCATGGCCGCGGGCATCATCGACCACGAGAGCGGCACGCGCGACATACGGCGCCTGTCGGGCCTGCGCCGCATGATGCCGATCACGGCCACGCTGGCCACCGTGGCCAGCGCGGCCATGGCGGGCGTGCCGCTGCTCAACGGCTTCCTGTCCAAGGAGATGTTCTTCGCCGAGACCGTGTTCATCGACGCCGCGCCCCTCGTCGCCATGCTGCTGCCGGCCACGGCCACCGTGGCCGGCATGTTCAGCGTGGCGTATTCGCTGCGCTTCATCGTCGACGTGTTCTGGGGCCCGCCGGCCACCGACCTGCCGCACCAGCCGCACGAGCCGCCGCACTGGATGCGCGTTCCGGTCGAGCTGCTGGCCTGCGCGTGCCTGGTGGTCGGCATTCTTCCGGCCTGGTCGGTGGGCCGCTATCTCGACGCCGCCGCGCTGCCGGTGGTGGGCGGCAGCCTGCCGGCATTCAGCCTGGCCGTGTGGCACGGCATCAACGCGCCGCTGGTCATGAGCTTCGTGGCCCTGGCGGGCGGCGCGGCCCTGTATCTGCTGCTGCGCCGGGAGCGCGACCGCGGCCGCATCAGTGCCCCGCCCCTGATGCACCGCATCAGCGGGCGCCACATCTTCGAGGCCACGCTCACCCGGCTCACGCTGCTGGGGCGGGGCGGCAGGCGCCTGCTGTCCACCCGGCGCCTGCAGTGGCAGATGCTGTGGCTGGTGCTGGTCGCGCTCGCGGGCGCCGCCATGCCGCTGTGGACGCGGGGCATGCACCTGGGCGAGCGCGGCACCCTGCCGCTGTCGCCCACCTTCGTGCTGCTGTGGGCCCTGGGCATGGTGTGCGCCGTGAGCGCGGCATGGCAGGCCAAGTACCACCGGCTGGCGGCGCTCACGCTCATGGGCGGCGCGGGCCTGTGCACCGCCATCACCTTCCTGTGGTTCTCGGCGCCCGACCTGGCGCTCACGCAGCTGTCGGTGGAGGTGGTGACCACCATCCTCATCCTGCTGGGGCTGCGCTGGCTGCCCAAACGCGACGAAAGCCTGGCCGCGCTGCAGGCCAGCGCCGCGCTGACGCGCGCACGCCGCCTGCGCGACCTGGCCTTGGCCGTCGTCGCAGGCGCCGGCATGGGCTGGCTGGCGCTGGCCATGATGAGCCGGCCCTTCGCGCAGAGCACCTCCACCTTCTTCCTGGAGCGCGCGCTCAGCGAGGGCGGCGGCACCAACGTGGTCAACGTCATGCTGGTGGATTTCCGGGGCTTCGACACCTTCGGCGAGATCGTGGTGCTGGGCGTCGTCGCCATCACCGTGTATGCGCTGCTCAGGCGCTTCCGCCCTGCGGGCGAAGCCATGGACCTGCCGGAGCAGCAGCGGTCCCTGCCCGCCGACCTGCAGATCGACCTGCTGAACCCGCGCCACGCCAGCGACACCGCCATCGGCTACCTGATGGTGCCCGCCGTGCTGGTGCGCCTGCTGCTGCCGTTCACGGCGCTGGTGGCGTTCTACCTGTTCATGCGCGGCCACAACCAGCCGGGCGGGGGCTTCGTCGCCGGGCTGGTGTTCTCGGTCGGGCTGGTGCTGCAGTACATGATCTCGGGCACCACCTGGGTGGAGGCGCACCTGCCCCTGCTGCCGCGGCGCTGGATCGCCTGGGGCCTGCTGCTGGCGCTGGGCACGGGCCTGGGCGCGCTGGTCCTGGGCTATCCGTTCCTCACCAGCCATACGGCCCATGCGAGCCTGCCGCTGATCGGCGAGATCCACATCGCCAGCGCCATGTTCTTCGACATGGGCGTGTTCTCGCTGGTCGTGGGCGCGACGCTGCTCATCCTCACGGCCATCGCGCACCAGTCGGTGCGCAGCCACCGCTATCACGCCCGCCTGCTGGAGGAGCAGCAGCTCGCCATGGCGGCCGTGGTGTCCTATGACAACGACACGCAGGAGCAACGCTGAATGGAAATCGTGCTGGCCATCTCCATCGGCGTGCTCACCGGCTCGGGCGTCTGGCTGCTGCTGCGCCCGCGCACCTTCCAGGTGATCATGGGCCTGTCGCTGCTGTCCTATGCGGTCAACCTGTTCATCTTCAGCATGGGGCGCCTGGGCCTGGCCGTGGACAAGGAGCCCGTGCTCGTGCCCGGCGTGCCGCCGGACCTGCAGCACTACGCCGACCCCCTGCCCCAGGCCCTGGTGCTCACGGCCATCGTGATCGGCTTCGCCATGACGGCGCTGTTCCTCGTGGTGCTGCTGGCCTCGCGCGGCATCTCGGGCACCGACCACGTGGACGGCACCCACGCGCGCGAACAGCAGGAGATGCCATGAGCCCACGCCCGGCCGTTCCGAAGGGGGCTCGCACCGCAGTGCGCAGCACGGAGGTTGTCCAATGAGCCATCTCTCCGAGCTCACCGCTGCGGCCATGCCGCACCTGATGCTGGCGCCCATAGCGCTGCCCATGTTCACGGCGGCCTTCTTGCTGCTGCTGCGCGAGGAGCAGCAGCGCCTGAAGTTCGGGCTGAGCGTCCTCTCCACGCTCGCGGGCCTGCTGGTCGCCATCGCCCTGCTGCAGTGGACGCACCAGGCCGGCGCGCCGGCCAGCATGGGCGTGTACCTGCCCGGCAACTGGCCGGCGCCCTTCGGCATCGTGCTGGTGCTCGACCGCCTGTCGGCGCTGATGCTGCTGCTCACCAACATCATCGCGCTGTGCTCGGTGCTGTTCGCCGGCGCGCGCTGGCAGCGGGCCGGCGTGCACTACCACACGCTGTTCCAGTTCCAGCTCATGGGCCTCGCCGGCGCCTTCCTCACGGCCGACCTGTTCAACCTGTTCGTGTTCTTCGAGATCCTGCTGGCCGCATCCTACGGCCTGCTGCTGCATGGCTCGGGGCGCGCCCGGGTGCAGTCGGGCCTGCACTACATCGCCATCAACCTGGCGGCCTCGTCGCTGTTCCTCATCGGCGCCTCGATGTTCTACGGCATCACGGGCACGCTGAACATGGCGGACCTGGCGCAGGGCATGGCGCATGTCTCGGCCGCGGACCGGGGACTGCTGCACGCGGCCGCGGCCATCCTGGCGACGGCCTTCCTGATCAAAGCCGCCATGTGGCCCCTGAACTTCTGGCTGGTGCCCGCCTACAGCGCCGCCACGGCGCCGGTGGGGGCGCTGTTCGCGCTCATGACCAAGGTGGGGGTCTACACGCTGCTGCGCCTGTGGACGCTGATGTTCGGCACGGAGGCCGGCGCCTCGGCCCTGTTCGGCAGCCTGTGGCTGATCGCCGGCGGCATGGCCACCATGGCCTTCGGCGCCATCGGCATGATGGGCTCGCAGCGCCTGACCCACCTGGCGGGCCATGCGGCCGTGCTGTCCTCGGGCACGCTGCTGGCGGCCGCGGGCTTCGGGCAGAACGCCCTCACGGCCGGCCTGCTGTACTACCTGCCCAGCTCCACGCTGGCGGTGGGCGCGCTGTTCCTGCTGGCCGACTTGATAGACCGCTGGCGCAACGACGGCACCACGCTGGCCCCCTACGAAAGCGACGACGACGCCCCGTTCCTGTCGCCCGAACTGGTGCCCACTGCGGGACTGAACCTGGACGACGACGAGCAGGTGCTGGTCGGCCGCGTCATCCCGGCCGCCGCCGCCTTCCTGGGCCTGGCCTATCTGATGTGCACCCTGGTGATCGCCGGGCTGCCGCCGCTGTCGGGCTTCATCGGCAAGTTCGCCATGCTCACGGCCCTGCTCAACCCGCTGGGTCTGGGCTCCTCGGCCGGCACGCGGCCCGGCCCTGCGGGCTGGGCCCTGCTGGCGCTGATGATAGGCACCGGCCTGGTCGCGCTCATGGCGCTCACGCGCTCGGGCATACGCCACTTCTGGGCCAGCCCCGAGCGCTCCACGCCGCAGCTGCGCGTGCTTGAGGGCCTGCCCATCGCCGTGCTGCTGGGCGCCTGCGTGGCCCTGACGCTGCAGGCCGAGGGCGTGATGCGCTTCGCCACGGCCACGGCCAACGCCCTGCACGCGCCGGGCACCTACGTGCGCGCCGTGATGTCGGCGGCGCCCCGCCCCGCCCCCGCAGCGGCGGCGCAGGCAGGAGGGCCGGTGCGATGATGAAAAGGCTCCTGCCCGCGCCGCTGGTCTCGCTCGGCCTGTTCGTTATGTGGCTGCTGCTCAACCGGTCGATGAGCGCCGGCCACGTGCTGCTGGCGCTGGTCCTGGGGCTGGGCCTGCCCCTGATGTTCCGCGAGCTGCGCCCGCAGAAGGTGCGCGTGCGCCACTTCGGCGCGGTGCTGCGGCTGTGCCTGACGGTGATGGTGGACACGACGCGCTCCAACATCGCCGTGCTGCGCTTCCTGCTGCTGCCGGGCGCGCGCCGCCACCCGCCCAACTTCGTGAAGATTCCGCTGGAGCTGCGCGACCCCAACGGCCTGGCCGTGCTGGCCATGATCGTGTGCATCACCCCCGGCACGGCCTGGGCCGAGCTGTCGCTGGACCGCTCCATGCTGATGCTGCACGTGCTGGAGGTGGGCGACGCCCAGGCCATCGTCCACCACGTCAAGACATGCTACGAGCGCCCCTTGATGGAGATCTTCGAATGACCAGTCCCCTACTGTCCTGGGCCCTGCCCATCGCCCTGTTCCTGCTGGTGGCGGCCATGGTGCTGTGCCTGGCGCGCCTGCTCAGGGGCCCGGCCGCGCAGGACCGGGTGCTGGCGCTGGACTGCATGTACCTCAACGGCATGCTGCTCATGCTGGCGCTGGGCATCTACTACGGCAGCGCCAACTACTTCGAGGCCGCCATGCTCATCGCGCTGCTGGGCTTCGCCAGCTCCACGGCCATGGCCAAGTTCCTGCTGCGCGGCGAGGTGATCGAATGACCCCGCAGGCCCTGCCCCTGTGGCTCGACATCGCCGTCTCGGTGCTGGTGCTCGCCGGCGCGGCCATCGCCTTCCTCGGCTCGCTCGGGCTGCTGCGCCTGAAGACCTACTTCGAGCGCGTGCACGCTCCCGCCATCATCGCCACCCTGGGCTGCTGGTGCATCATGCACGCCACGCTGGTGTATTTCTCGGCGGTGGGCGACGGGCTGGCGCTGCACGCGCTGCTCATCGCCCTGTTCGTGGCCGTGACCGTGCCCGTCACCAACATCTTCCTGATGCGCGCGGCGCTGTTCCGCGCGCGGCGCACGGGCGAGAAGGTTCCGCCCAACCTGAGCCGCACGACCGACGACCACGTGCGCGACTTCTAAAATCATGACCGCCTCCACGCTGCTCGACCTGCCGCTGGAGCGCACGCTGCACGCCTGGGTGCGGCGTTTCTCGCAGCCGCGCTGGCACGGCCGCCACGTCGAGGGCTGGCTGTTCGAGGGCCGGGCCGAGCGCCTCGCGGCCGAGCAGCAGCTGGCGGCCGTGGGCGTGCATGCGCGCTTTCACAGCGCCTACAAGCCCCTGGTGCAGCATTTCATCGACCACGTGGACCTTGAGCGGCTGGTGGCGGCCCATGTGCGCTACCCCGTTCCCGCGACGGGCCCGCAGCAGCGCTTCCGCCTGGAGGCCTACCCGCTGGCGGCCCTGCTGGGCGAAGGCGCGCTGCGCCTGGAACCCCGCGACGACGCCGATCCCTGGTACGACGTGCAGTTGCACCTGCGCGATGGCCAGTGCCTGGAGCAGCGCGTCCGGGCGCCCAACCGCGCCCACGCCGACACCACGGGCGCGGCCGCGCTCTCGCCCTGCGGCTGGCTGCGCGCGGGCACGCAGGCGGGCGCGGCCGACCTGCTCGACATCGCCGTGTGCACGGATTTCGAGCGCGCCTTCCACCATGCCGTGCAGGCCGTGCGCGAGCACCCCTGGCCGCCCGGCGAACCGTATTTCGAGCGCCTGCTGCTGCGCATCGACCTGCCCGGGTTCGAGCAGCCCATCGCCTGGGCCGGCGAGACCATCAGCACCGCCGAGGCGCTGCACGAGGACCTGTACTTCTCGCTGCTGGAGTTCTTCCAGCAGCACAGCGGCCGCCCCCTGGGCGACCGGCGGCTGCAGCCCGGCCAGATCGTGCCCGACGTGCGCACGGGCGCCGCCGCGCCGCGCGTGCACGTCAGCCTGCAGCCCTTCGACGCCGCGGCCCAGGATGCGCTCACGGCCCGGGACGGACTGCGCGCCGCGGCCGGCCAGCCGCTGGAATCGCTCGACAAGGCGCCCGCGCCCGAGCGCATCGCGCAGGTCCTGCAGGCCTGGCCGGGCCGGCGCTTCAGCGCCCCCACGCGCCAGGGCCGCACCGTGTGGGGGCTCTACCACCCCGGCACGCAGCGCCCCGTGTTCATCAGCGGCGGCCAGCACGCCAACGAGACCTCGGGCGTGGTCGGCGCGCTGCGCGCCGCCGAGGCGCTGCGCCGGCAGGACGGCGCGCACTTCGCGCTCATCGCGCTGGAGAACCCCGACGGCTACGCCCTGCACGCCGAGCTGTGCGCCCTGCACGCCGGCCACATGCACCACGCGGCGCGCTACACGGCGCTGGGCGACGACGTGGAGTACCGCGAGACAGCGCCGCTGCTCGAACGCGAGGCGCGCCAGGCCGCGCTGGCCCTGTCCGGCGCGCAGCTGCACGTGAACCTGCACGGCTACCCCGCCCATGAGTGGACGCGGCCGCTGTCGGGCTACGTGCCGCGCGGCTTCGAGCAATGGATGTGCCCCAAGGGCTTCTTCCTCATCCTGCGCCACCACGCCGGCTGGCAGCAGCCGGCCCGCGCGCTGCTCGAGGCCGTGTGCGCGCAGCTCGCGCAGGTGCCGGGCCTGGCCGCGTTCAATGCCCGCCAGCGCGCGCTCTACGAGCGCCACGCGGGCCCGCTGCCCTTCGAGGTGCTGCACGGAATCGCCTGCATGCAGACGCAGACCGCGCACGACGCGCCGGTGACGCTGGTCACCGAGTTTCCGGACGAGACCGTATGCGGCGACGCCTTCCGCTTCGCGCACACCGTGCAGATGCACGCCGCGCTGGCGGCCGCGCAGGCGTGGCAGCGCATCGCCCCGCACTGACCCGCCTGCCTACAATGCCGCCGATGTTGCACGCTCTCGCCATCTTCACAGGCGCCGGCGTCGGCGCGCTGGCGCGCTGGCGGCTGGGCCTGTGGCTCAACACCCAGGGCTCGCTGCTGCCCTGGGGCACGCTGGCGGCCAACCTCATCGGCGGCTATCTCATCGGCCTGTGCCTGGCGCTGTTCCAGGCCCTGCCACAGCTCGATCCGGCATGGCGCATGCTGCTCATCACCGGCTTCCTGGGGGGCCTGACCACCTTCTCCACCTTCTCGGCCGAGGTCGTCACCCTGCTGCTGGAGCAGCGCCTGGCGCTGGCCCTGGGCGTGTGCGCCGTGCACGTGGCGGGCTCGCTGTGCCTCACCTGGGCCGGGCTGCGCAGCCTGCCCCTGCTTCTGCCCCACCTGAAAACTATCATTTGAGTAGCTGCCAGCGCTTGATACACAAGCGCTTCGGGCCAATCCGACTAAAATTTCCGCCATCCGCCCGCGCCGCCGCCAACGCCTTCCATGGCGGCCATGGCCGGGTCCCTTTCTCCGACACCGACAACCATGCAAGCCAACACCGACCTCCAAGACAGCCGCCTGGCCAACGCCTGGGCCGAGCTGCACAACTACGCCGTGGCAGGCAACCCGCTGAACCCCGACTCGTACCGCCTGGCCTTCGCCGACCCCGAGTTCATGCTGCGCCGCGAAACACGCGGCATACGCTTTCAGTTGGAGCTGCTCAAGCCCGACCTGGAGCAGGCCGCGCAGGGCATAGAGCACACCGTGGTGGTGTACGGCAGCGCGCGCTTCGTTTCGCCCGAGGCCGCGGCCCAGCAGCTCGCCGACGCGCAGGCCAGCGGCGACGGCGAACGCATCGCGCGCGCCGAGCGCGCCGTGAAGAACGCGCAGTACTACGACCTGGCGCGCCAGTTCGCGCGCCACGTGGCCGACTACAGCCAGGACCGCCCGCCCGCCGAGCGCCTGTACATCTGCACGGGCGGCGGCCCAGGCATCATGGAGGCCGCCAACCGCGGCGCCTACGAGGCCGGCGCGCCCACCATCGGCCTGAACATCACGCTGCCGCACGAACAAAGCGGCAACCGCTACATCACGCCCGCGCTGTCGTTCAAGTTCCACTACTTCGCGCTGCGCAAGATGCACTTCATGATGCGCGCCAAGGCCCTGGTGCTGTTCCCCGGCGGCTTCGGCACGCTCGACGAGCTGTTCGAGGTGCTGACCCTGGTGCAGACCGGCAAGGCCAAGCCCGCGCCCATCGTGCTGTTCGGCACCGCGTTCTGGAAGCGGCTCATCAACTTCGAGGCCCTGGTGGAGCAGGGCACGGTCTCGCCCGACGACCTCAAGCTGTTCCACTACACGGACGACCCGGCCGAGGCCTGGGGCATCATCCGTGCCTTCTACGAACTTTGACCTTTGCCCAGCCGCCAGGCCACGCGCGAGCCCAGGCCCACCGTGGCGCCCACCACCCAGAACAGGCCGCTCACGCCGATCAGCGCGCTGGCCGAGCCGAACAGCAGCGGCATGAGCACGCTGGAGCCGTTGATGGCCATGAGCCGCAGCCCCAGCGCCTCGCCATGGCGGTGGGCCGGCGTGATCTGGTGCAGCAGGCTCATGACCATGGGCTGCACCGAGCCGAGCGCGAACCCCAGCAGCACCGAGCACGCCCCCAGCGCCAGGGCCGTGGGCAGCAGCGGGTAGACGGCGAACAGCACGGCCGTCATCCCCATGGCCCAGGTCACCACGGTGGCCTCGCGCAGGCGCTCGGCCACCAGCGGCATGAGCACGCGGATCAGCGCCGCCGCGATGGCGAACGCGCCCAGGATGGAGCCGATGACCGAGGCCGACAGCCCGCGCTCGTAGCCCAGCAGCGGCACGACGAAGGTGTGCACGTCCCAGCAGGACGACAGCAGCCAGTTGACGATGAGCAGGAGGCGAAAGCGCGGCTCGGCCATCAGGTCCCAGGCGCGCTGGCGCGGCCCGCCGGCCGCGGCGATCACGCTGGGCAGCTCCTGCGCGGTGCGCACCCAGAACCAGGTGGCCAGCGGCAGCACGGCCATGAGCGCGAACGCCGCGCGAAAGCCCCCGGTGCCGCCGGCCTGCGCGCCCGCATGGTCGATGAGCAGGCCGGCGCAGAACGGCCCCAGGAAGTTCGACACCGCCGGCCCTATGGCCAGCCAGCTGAACACCTGCTTGAGCTGCGTGGCGTCGTGCGCGGCGCGGCCCACGTGGCGCTGCAGCGCGATCGTGGCCGCGCCCGTGGCCCCGCCCGTGAGCAGGGCCGCCACGCACAGCATGGGGAACACGGGCCACGCGAACGCGCCGCCCGCCCCCAGCACGGCCGCCGCCACCGCGTGGCGCACCGGGCGCTTGAGGCCGTGGCGGTCGGCATAGCGCCCCGCCGGCAGCGCCAGGAACACCTGGGTGAGCGCGAACAGCGCCAGCAGCACGCCCACGGCCGCGGCGCTGTAGCCCTGGCGCAGCGCCAGCAGCGGCGCGGCCATGCGCATTCCGGCCATGCAGGCGTGGATGCATATCTGTCCGGCGATCAGGCGCGCCAGGGCCCAGTTCACGCGGCGCCCTTTCCGCCCGGCTCTTCTTTTGCTACATCTTCAGAAGCATCCGGTGCAGGCTGGACAAGCGCTGCAGCGGTATTTTCTTCTAAATCGCCTTCCCGGGCTGCCTCCACCAGCGCGGGCGGCAGCGCCTTGGCGGGCTTGATGCCCAGCTCCTTGAGCATCTCGGCGCGGCGGATCACGTTGCCGCGGCTCTTGCTGAGCTTGTTGAAGGCGCGGTGGTACGCGTCGGACGCCTGCGCGAGGCCCTTGCCCACCTTCTCCAGCTCCTCGACGAAGGCCGTGAGGTGGTCGTACAGCTCGGCGCCGCGCCTGGCGATCTCCTGCGCGTTGCGGGTCTGCGCCTCCTGGCGCCACAGGTGGGCCACGGTGCGCACCACGAACAGCAGCGTGGAGGGGCTCACGAGCAGCACGTTCCTGTTCCACGCGTCGCCGTAGAGCTGGCCGTCGCCGCTCACGGCGAGCATGAACGCGGGCTCGATGGGCACGAACATCAGCACGAAGTCGAGCGACTGCAGGCCGTAGAGCTGCTGGTAGTTGCGCTCGGCCAGGCCCTTGATGTGCTGGCGCACCGAGTCGAGGTGGCGGCGCTGCGCGGCGGCGCGCAGCGTTTCGTCGTCGCCGGTCGCCCACTCCTCGTAGGCGAGCAGCGAGACCTTGGCGTCCACCACGAGGTGCCGGTCCTCGGGCAGGTGGATGACCACGTCGGGCTGGGCGCGCGAGCCGTCGTCGCGCAGGTGGTTCTCCTGCACGTCGTACTCGAAGCCCTTGCGCAGCCCGGCCGATTCGAGCACGCGCTCCAGGATCAGCTCGCCCCAGTTGCCCTGCGCCTTCGTCGATCCCTTGAGCGCCTGCGTGAGGTTCTTCGCGTCCTCGCTCAGCGTCTGGTTCAGGCCCATGAGCTGGTGCACCTGCTGCGTGAGGGCCGAGCGCTGCCGCCCTTCCGCGTCGTAGAACTGCTCGACCTTGCCCTGGAACTCGGCCAGGCGCGTGCGCAGCGGGTCCAGCAGCTGGCCCAGGCTCTGCTGGTTCTGCTCGGCGAAGCGCCTGCCCTTCTCTTCGAGGATGTCGTTGGCCAGGCTCTTGAACTGGTGCGTGAGCGCCTCGCGCGCCTCGGTGAGCAGCGCCAGTTTTTCCTGCGCCGCGCGGCGCTCGGCATCGGCCTGCGCGGCCTGGGCCGCGGCCTGCGCCTGCAGCGCGGCCAGCTGCTGGCGCAGCGCCTGGGCGAGCTGGCCCTGCTCCTGCAGCTGCGCCTCCAGCGCGGGCACGCGCGCGGCGCGCTCGGCCATCTGGGCGCGCTCGTCGCGCGCCGTGTCCAGCGCCTCGCGCCAGGCCGATGCCTGGGCCTTGAGCTGCTGCCATTCGGCCTGCAGGCCGGCGCGCTCGCTCTCCAGCCCGCGCACGCGCTCCTGCGCCGCCGCGATGCGCGCGAGCGCCTCGGCCTGGGCCTCGGCGCGCGCCGCCGCCAGGGCCTGCCCGCGCCCGGCCTCGGCCTCGCGCCGCGCACGCGCCGCGCCCCACAGCAGGCCCAGCCCCAGGGCCAGGACGATCGACAGAATGGCGGCCAGCACGGCCAGGAGTTCGATGCTCAAGATTGTTCTACTATTGATTCAATAGCTGCCAGCGCTTTCCAGACAAGCGCCGCAGGCCTTTTTGGTTTGTATTTCACCTGGACGCGATGCGGTTCACGGGCGTGAGCGGCGCGCCCTTCTCGAAGAAGGCGATCAGGTTGTCGGCCGCGAGGTTGGCCATGGCCAGCCGCGTGGCCACGGTGGCGCTGGCGATGTGCGGCGTGAGCACCACGTTGGGCACCTCCAGCAGGCCGGGGTGCACGCTGGGCTCGCCCTCGAACACGTCCAGGCCCGCGGCGGCGATGCGCCTGTCCTTGAGCGCCTCGGCCAGCGCCGCGTCATCGACGATGCCGCCGCGCGCGATGTTGATGAGCGTGGCCGTGGGCTTCATGCGCGCGATCTCGGCCGCGCCGATGGCGTGGTGCGACTCGGGCGTGTAGGGCAGCACCAGCACGAGATGGTCGGCCTGCGCGAGCAGCTCGTCCTTGCCCACGTAGCGCGCCTTGCACTCGGCCTCCAGCCCGGGCGAGAGGCGCGAGCGGTTGTGGTAGATCACGTCCATGCCGAAGCCGTGCGCGCCGCGCCGGGCGATGCCCTGGCCGATGCGGCCCATGCCCAGGATGCCCAGCGTGCTGCCGTGCACCTCGCCGCCCGCGAACATGTCGTAGCTCCAGCGTGTCCACTGGCCGGCGCGCAGGTAATGCTCGCTCTCGGTGATGCGCCGCGCGGTGGCCATGAGCAGCGCGAAGCCGAAGTCGGCCGTGGTCTCGGTCAGCACGTCGGGCGTGTTGGTGGCCTGCACGCCGGCGGCGGTCATCGCCTCCACGTCGAAGTTGTTGTAGCCCACGGCCATGTTGGCCACGATCTTGAGAAGCGGGCTGGCCGCAAGCAGCGCCTTGTCGATGCGGTGGCTGCCGGTGGTGAAGGCGCCGTCCTTGTCGGCCATGCGCCGGGCCAGATCGGCCTGCGTCCACAGCACGTCGTCCGGGTTGGACTCGACCTCGAAATGCCGCGAAAGGCGTTCGATCACCTCGGGAAAGATCCGGCGCGTGACCAGGATGCGGGGCTTGGGCATGGGGGCTTGTCCTTTGTTCAGAAGAAGACGAAGGTCATGGCGACGAACAGCGGCACCAGGATGGCGCCGGACCACAGCATGTAGCCGAAGAAGCTCGGCATCTTCACGCCGCGGTCCTCGGCGATGGCCTTGACCATGAGGTTGGGCGCGTTGCCGATGTAGGTGTTGGCGCCCATGAACACCGAGCCCGCCGAGATGGCCGCCAGCGTGGCCGCATGCGCGGCCATGAGCGTGGCCGGATCGCCCCCGGCCGTGTTGAAGAACACCAGGTAGGTGGGCGCGTTGTCGAGAAAGGACGAGAGCAGCCCCGAGGCCCAGAAGTACATGGCCGGATCGGGCGAGCCATCCGCGCGCGTGACGGCCGAGACGATCGCGCCGAACGGGCCGTGCACGCCCGCCTTGAGCATGGCGATCACGGGGATGATGGTCAGGAAGATGCCCGCGAACAGCTTGGCCACCTCCTGCATCGGGCCCCAGCCGAACTGGTTGGCCTCGTGCACCTGGCGCGGCGTGAGCGCGAGCGAAGCCAGCGTGACCGCGATCAGCCCTGCGTCGCGCACCAGCCCGGGCAGGCCCACGGGCGTGCCGGCGATGATCCACTGCACGTCCGACTTCCACACGCCGCTCATCAGCACCAGCCCCACCACCGCCAGCAGCAGCGCGAAGTTGATCTTGCCGTCGAAGCCCAGCGCCTGGGGCGCAGAGTCGGGCGTGGGGTCGCTGCGGCCGGCCTCGCCCGCCTGCCGGTAGTACCAGCTGTCGAGCGCATAGAACAGCGCCAGCAGCACGCCGACGAGGAACAGCGTCTCCGGGAAGATGTGCCGCATGGTCCAGAAGAAGTCCACGCCCTTGAGAAAGCCCAGGAACAGCGGCGGATCGCCCAGCGGCGTGAGCGAGCCGCCGGCATTGGAGACGATGAAGATGAAGAACACCACGACGTGCGCCACGTGCTTGCGGTCGTCGTTGGCGCGTATCAAGGGGCGGATGAGCAGCATCGACGCGCCCGTCGTGCCCATGAAGCTCGCCAGCACCGCGCCCACGGCCAGCAGTCCCGTATTGAGCGCCGGGCTGCCGTGCAGGTTGCCGCGTATGTAGATGCCGCCCGCCACCGTGAACAGCGCCGCGAGCAGGATCACGAACGGGATGTACTCGGCCACCAGCGCATGCACGAAGCCCGCCGCCGCCGCGCCCGGCCCGTGCACGAAGGCGAACGGCACCAGAAAGGCCAGAGCCCAGGCGGCGGCCACCTTGCCGAAATGGTGGTGCCAGAACAACGGCGCCAGCAGCGGCAGCAGCGCGATCGACAGCAGGATGCCGGCAAAGGGCACGCCCCACAGCACCGACAGCCGGCTGCCGTCGATGTCCGCCGCCATGGCCAGCGGCGGGGCCATGCATGCCAGGGCCAGCGCCAGCATACGGAAAGCCTTCATGAATCCGTCTCCTCTCTTCTTCGTTCTGGGAGCCCGCCCGCTCATGCGGGGCTGGGAATGTCGAACACCTGGCGCAGGTAGGCCAGGTATTTTTCGTCTTCGCACATGTTCTTGCCGGGCGCGTCCGAGAGCTTGGCCACGGGCTGGCCGTTGCAGCGCGTCATCTTGATGACGATCTGCAGCGGCTCGCAGCCCAGGTCGTTGGTCAGGTTCGTGCCTATGCCGAAGGCCAGCTGGCAGCGCCCGTGGAAGCGCTGGAACAGCTCGATGATGCGCGGCACGGTGAGCGCATCGCTGAAGATCAGCGTCTTGGTCAGCGGATCGACGCGGTTGTCGCGGTAGTGCTGCAGCAGGCGCTCGCCCCAGGCGAAGGGGTCGCCGCTGTCATGGCGCGCGCCGTCGAACAGCTTGCAGAAATACAGGTCGAAGTCGCGCAGGAAGGCATTCATGCCGTAGACGTCCGACAGCGCTATCCCTAAGTCGCCGCGGTATTCCTTGGCCCACATCTCGAAGCCGAACACCTGGGTGTCGCGCAGCCGCGGGCCCAGCGACTGGCAGGCCTGCAGATATTCATGGGCCATGGTGCCCAGCGGCGTCACCCCCAGCTTCATCGCATACAGCACGTTGCTGGTGCCCGCGAACTGCCCGGCGTCGCCGTTGCCGCGGTCGTCCGTCCCCAGGCGCGCGCACAGCACGCGCAGGACCTCCTCATGCCAGGCGCGGGAGAAGCGCCGGCGCGTGCCGTAGTCGGCGATCTTCAGCCTCTCCAGCCCGCTGGCCTGCATCCGTGCGATCTTGGCATCGAGCCGCCGGCGCCCCTCGGGGAAATCGGGCACCTTCTGCGTGTTGCGGAAGTACACCTCGTTGACGATGGCCAGCACCGGGATCTCGAACAGGATGGTGTGCAGCCAGGGGCCGGTGATCGTGATGTCGATCTCCCCCGTGGGCAGCGCACTCACGTGGATGTATTTCTCGTTGAGCCTGAACAGGCCCAGGAAATCGACGAAATCGCTCTTGATGAAGCGCAGCGAGCGCAGGTAGGCCAGTTCGGCATCCTGGAACTGCAGGGTGCACAGCGCGCGGATCTCGTCGCGGATCTCGCTCGCGAAGGGAGCAAGCTCCACGCCCGGGTTGCGGCACTTGAAGCGGTACTCGACCTGCGCGCCCGGAAACTGGTGCAGCACCACCTGCATCATGGTGAACTTGTACAGGTCGGTGTCGAGCAGGCTGGTGATGATCATGGATATGCGCGCGGTTCCGTGCCCCGCCGGCGGTGGGCCCCGGGCCGGCGCCCGGGAGGAGGGACATGGGATCTCTGGCCCACGATTCTGGCATCAACCAGGCGCCGCCCGCCGCCACTGCGCGGACAACCCCACGCTCAGATGCACAGCGGCTGCAGCACCTGCCGCAGCCGCTGCGGCAACGGCCGCGGCCGGCGGTCGCCGCGGCCCACGTACACGTGCACGAAATGGCCGCAGGCCGCGCTCATCGCCTCGCCCTGCGCGAACAGGCCCACCTCGTAGCGCACGCTGCTCTCGCCCAGCCGGGCCACGCGCATGCCGGCATCGATGGCCTGGGGAAAGGCCAGCGGCGCAAAGTAGTTGCACTGCGTCTCGATGACCAGCCCGATGGTGTCGCCCTGGTGGATGTCCAGGGCGCCCTGCTCGATCAGGTAGGCGTTCACGGCCGTGTCGAACCAGCTGTAGTACACGACGTTGTTCACATGGCCGTAGATGTCGTTGTCCATCCAGCGCGTGCCTATGCTGCGAAAGGCGCGATAGGCATCGCGGGGCTGCGGCCGCGGACGCGGTGGCGCGAAAGCGGCGGCGGTGGATGGCGGAGCGTGGGGCGCATTCATGGGACGCTGATTGTGCCAGCGAGGCCAGGCGCCCCGCCCCGGGAGATCGGGCGCCGGACGCACGTTCCGCCCTCCCGTAACAAACGGAACATTGGGGTAACGACCCTAAAAATGTTGCATTGCAACAAAAACACTTGCATCTCGGGCCAGGATCCCTAAAATTCGCTCCATGCTGCACTGCAACATGACATGGAAGTCAGTCAGGGCAGTCCTCTTAACTCGCCCCCCAAGGGCTTTTCATTTGGAGAAATGACATGTCGCTGACCCCTGAGCAATTCCTCGCTTCCCACAAGGCCAACGTCGAAACCCTGTTCGGCCTGACCAACAAGGCCTTCGAAGGCGTGGAAAAGCTCGTTCAACTGAACGTTGCCGCTTCGCGCGCCGCTCTGACCGAAGCCGCCACCCACGCTCAAGCCGTGCTGTCCGTCAAGGACGCGCAGGAACTGCTGGCCCTGCAGGCCGGTCTGTTCCAGCCCATGGCCGAAAAGGCTGCCGCCTACAGCCGCCACGTGTACGAAATCGCCTCCGGCACCGGCGCCGAGTTCGGCAAGGCCTTCGAAGCCCAGACCGCCGAAGCACAGCGCAGCTTCAGCAGCCTGGTGGACTCCGCCGCCAAGAACGCCCCCGCCGGTTCCGAAACCACCGTGGCCGTGTTCAAGAGCGCCGTTTCCGCCGCCAACAACGCCTTCGAGTCCGTGCAAAAGGCCGTGAAGCAGGCCAGCGACGTGGCCGAAGCCAACTTCAACGCCGTGGCCAGCTCCGCTGCCAACGCCGCCAAGACGGTCGAAGTCGCCGCACGCAAGCGCTGATAGCCCGGCTGCACTTCGCAGAAGTGCAGTCCAGGGTTTTCACCTATAATTCCGACAACGGCCTTGTCATCGAAGATAGCAAGGTCCACCAGTTGTCTCCTTGGATCCTTTCGAAGCCTCGCGTTTCATGGATCCCTTCCAGCCCAGTCTCTGACTGGGCTTTTTTTTTGCCCGCTCCATGGCGAAGGATTTCCCCTGCGGTGATCTGGATCATTTAAGAACGATTCTCGTTTGTTTTATGATCCGCACATCCATTCCCGAGAAAGACCGATTCCCATGTACAAGCCCATGAAATCCCTGCTGGCCATCTGTGTTCTGGCGGCAGCAGGCGCCGCCTGCGCCCAGGAGCAGGTCGTCAACCTGTATTCGGCGCGTCACTACACCACGGACGAGGCCCTCTACAGCGGTTTCACCAAGGCCACGGGCATCAAGGTCAACCGCGTGGACTCCGACGATGCCGGCATCATGGCCCGCCTGAAGGCCGAAGGCACGGCCTCGCCCGCCGACGTGATCCTGCTGGTGGATGCCGCGCGCCTGTACCGGGGGGAAGTCGATGGGCTGTTCCTACCCGTGCGCTCCAAGGTGCTGGAGGACGCCATTCCCGCCAACCTGCGCGCCACGCCCGCCGCCGATGGCGGCATTGCCTGGTTCGGCCTGTCCACCCGCGCCCGCGTCATCGTCTACAACAAGGCCAAGGTGAACCAGGACGACGTGGACACCTACGAGGAACTGGGCGACCCCAAGAACAAGGGCAAGCTGTGCATACGCTCGGGCTCGCACCCCTACAACCTGAGCCTCTTCGGCGCGGTCACCGAGCACATGGGCGAGCAGAAGGCCGAGGCCTGGCTCAAGGGCATGGTGAACAACCTCGCGCGCGCGCCCAAGGGGGGCGACACCGACCAGATCAAGGCCGTGGCCGCAGGCGAGTGCGACATCGCCGTGACCAACAGCTACTACCTGGCCCGCCTGATGCGCTCGGAAAAGCCCGAGGACAAGGCCGTCGTCGAGAAGGTCTCGGTGGTGTTCCCCAACCAGCAGTCCTGGGGCACGCACATGAACATCGCCGGCGGCGCCGTGGCACGCCACACCAAGCACCAGGCGAATGCGATCAAGTTCCTGGAATACCTGGCGAGCCCCGAGGCACAGAACTATTTCGCCAACGGCAACAACGAGTGGCCCGCTGCCAAGGGCGTGGACCCCGGCAACCCCGCCCTCAAGGCCATGACCGACGGCAAGCCGTTCAAGAGCGAGACCATCCCGATCAGCGCCGTGGGCGCCAATACGGTCAAGGTGCAGCAGATGCTGGACCGCGTCGGCTTCCGCTGATCCAGCGCGGCCACCTGCAACGAGCCCGGCCCCCCGCCGGGCTTTTTTCTTTTGCGGCCACCGGCCCGCGCTCGTTCATAATTGACGTTTACGTCAACGTCATTCTTGGAGACACCATGGACATCAAGGGCAAGGTATTCATCGTCACGGGCGGCGCCTCGGGCCTGGGCGAAGGCACGGCGCGCATGCTGGCGGACGCCGGCGGGCGGGTGGTGATCGCCGACATGCAGGCCGACAAGGGCGAGGCCGTGGCGCGCGAGATCGGCGGCGCCTTCGTGCGCTGCGACGTGAGCAGCGAGGCCGACGGCCAGGCCGCGGTGGCCAAGGCCGTGTCCCTGGGCAAGCTCATGGGCCTGGTGAACTGCGCGGGCATCGCCCCCGCGGAGAAAACGGTGGGCAAGAACGGCGCGCATGCGCTGGCCACGTTCAGCAAGACCATCACGGTGAACCTGATCGGCACCTTCAACATGATCCGGCTCGCCGCCGAGGCCATGAGCAAGAACGAGCCCGAATCCACGGGCGAGCGCGGCGTGCTGGTCTCCACGGCCAGCGTGGCGGCCTACGACGGCCAGATCGGCCAGGCCGCCTACTCTGCCTCCAAGGGCGGCGTGGTCGGCATGACGCTGCCCATCGCCCGCGACCTGGCCCGCAGCGGCATCCGCAACATGACCATCGCCCCCGGCATCTTCGGCACGCCCATGCTGTTCGGCATGCCCCAGGAGGTGCAGGACGCGCTCGCCGCCGGCGTGCCCTTCCCCAGCCGCCTGGGTACCCCGCAGGACTACGCCAGGCTCGTGCGCCACATCTTCGAGAACGACATGCTCAACGGCGAGGTGATCCGCCTGGACGGCGCCATCCGGCTCGCACCGAAGTGACCCAGGCCGGCGTGGGTCCTGCTAGGCGCTCGATCCGCGAGCGGCCTGCGGGCGCACGCCCTTGCCTTCGCAGCCTTGGCGATTTCGCGGGCCTTCAGCGCGGCCTGGCATCGCCGTCCCGCGTGCGCCGTAGGGGTGGCCATGCGCCCAGGTGTGGAGCCCGGTATTCCGTGCGCCTGAGCGGGCATGGCGTTTATTCCAAGCGACATGCCTGGAGCTATTGCTGCCGCGCGTTTTCGCGCTGTTCCGCAACCGCCAGCCCGAACCGGAAACTTGCTCCCTGGCCCTGCACATCGACCAGCGCAATCGAGCGGCCGTGCAGTTCCAGGATGCGGTGCACGATGCGCAGGCCCAGGCCGCCATCGCGGCGCGCGCCGCCCACGGTGAAGGGGCGCTGGAACAGCCCTTCGCGCAGTTCGGCCGCAATGCCGGGCCCGGTGTCGCTGACCGTGACCTCCACCTCTGCGCCGGATACCGATGGCGCGAGCGCAATCCGCACGGAACCGCCCTCGGGCACATGGCGCAGGGCGTTGTCCAGCAGATTGCCCAGCACGCGCTCGATCATGCCCAGGTCCGCATGGACCGGGGGCAACTGGGGCGGAAAGACCGCTTGGAGCGCAACGCGCCGGGCCTCTGCCCGCAGCTCGAATTTCTGGAACACGTCCTGCACCAGGTCGATCAGGGAAAACGACTCGCGCTCGGGCTGCACGAACCCATATTCAAGCCGGGCCAGCTCGAACAGGCTCTGCACCAGTTCGCCCACCTTGCGGCTCTGGTCGAGGGCGATGCCCAGGTAGCGACGGCGCTCGGGCGCTTCGAGCACGGCATCCTTGAGCAGCAGCGTCTCGAGGTAGCCGTGCAGCGAGGAAAGCGGCGTGCGCAGGTCGTGCGAAACATTGGCGATCAGCTCGCGGCGCTCTTGGTCCTGGCGCGTCAAGGCCTTCCACTGCTGGCCTATGCGGGCCACCATCTGCCGGTAGGCGCCGTCGAGCACGGCGATCTCGTCACGGCTGTCCTGCGCGGCGTGGGCCGGAGGCTCGGGCAGCTCCGGCGGCACGCCATGAATGTCGAAGCGCCCTACTTCGTCGGTCAACCGGCGCAGCGGCCGCGTGATCAGCGCGAAGGCCACCAGGCCCGCCGCCAGGCACAACAGGGCTACCAGGCCGATGGACCACAGCGCCGTACGCAGCACACTGCTGGCCGAGCCCTGGGCCACGAGCCGGTCATGCGCCTCGCCCAGCAGCACCACGTAGATGTAGCCGACGTCGCGGCCATCGACGCGCAGCGGCGCCGCGCTGAAGACCTTGCGCCCATCCATGCTGCGCGGGTCGTCCCCCAGGATGGGCAGCGCGCCGCCACCGAGCAGCCGGTGCACGGGCGCCAGGTCCACGCGGTCGCGGCGCAGGCGCCCCTCGGGCGCGGCATGGCCGGCAATGCGGCCATCGGGCTCCAGCAGATAGACCTCCACGCTGGGGTTGACCATCATCATCTGGTTGAAGAGGTTGCGCACGGCGCCGGGCATGAGCCCGTTGGCATCGGTGAGCTGGGCATTGCGGGCGATGCTCTCGGCCACGTCGCGCGACAGGCCCTGCACGACCTCCAGCTCGTGCATGCGGTTGGCGCGCAGCTGCAGCCAGGCCGAAGTGCCGCTGCACACCAGCAGCAGCACGGCGAACACCAGCGACAGGCGCTGGGTCAGCGTCAGGCGCAGTCTCATGCGGCGCCTCCCGGCTCGGCGAACTTGTAGCCGCGCCCCCAGACGGTGAGGATGCGCATGGGTTGGGCCGGATCGGCCTCGATCTTGGCGCGCAGGCGGTTGATGTGGGTGTTGACCGTGTGCTCATAGCCTTCATGCTGGTAGCCCCAGACGGCATTGAGCAGGTCCATGCGCGAGAACACCTTGCCGGGCTGGCGCGCGAAGAAGTACAGCAGATCGAACTCGCGCGGCGTCAGGTCCAGCCTCGCGCCGTCGAGCCGCGCATCGCGCGCCACCGGATCCATGGACAGGCCCGCGATGGACACGCTGCCTGCCTCCAGGCGCGCGTTCTGCGCCAGCGCCTCGACGCGCCGCAGCAGCGCCTTGACGCGCGCGATCAGCTCCAGTACCGAGAACGGCTTGGCCAGGTAGTCATCCGCGCCGATCTCCAGCCCCAGGATGCGGTGCACCTCGCTGGAGCGCGCGCTGACGATGATGATGGGTGTGTAGCGTGCCATGGCGCGCGCGCGGCGGCAAATCTCCAGCCCGTCCACGCCGGGCAGCATGATGTCGAGCACCAGCGCATCCCAGCCACCCTGCTCCAGTTGCCGCAGCCCGTCGTCGCCGCGCGCGCAGTGCACGACCTCCAGCCCCTCGTCGCGCAGGTGCAGCGCGAGCAGGTCGGCGATATGGGCGTCGTCCTCGACGAGAAGCACGCGGCGTGTTGCGGTCATCTTGAAAGCCTGTGATGCAGCTGGAAGGCGCCCATGGCACCCGGACTGCCGATTGTCCGGAATCCTCCGAGGAGGAGTTATCACGAATTATTTAAATTTGCGTGAGGACTCCGGGAAATCGACGTCCTAAGCTGAGGCTCATGCGCCACCAACCCCTTGACGGATAAGCCATGACGGCGGGCTTCGATTGCCTCCGGATCGCAGGCACGGATGTCGCGATCGTGCTTCTGGCGGCCATTGCAGGCCCTCTCGCAAGGACACGCGATGCCATGCACCTTGCCGATCCGGCTGAATCTTTGTCAGCGGCGACTGCAGGGGACGGGCGCTATTTCACAGGCCGATGAGATCCGTGCCCAACGAGGCACATCCATCCACTGCGGCCGCCGATCAATTTCAACTTCGAGGAAGAGTCACCATGAAATCCGTCCTGCGCACAGTCAACGCGCTTTGCCTGTCGCTCGCGTGCGGTTATGCCGCAGCGCAAGCGACTGTCCTGCATGTCTACGGGCCGGGCGGCCCGGCACCGGCCATGAAGGAGGCCGCCGTTGCGTTCGAGAAGAAGACAGGGGTCCATGTCGACGTGACCGCTGGTCCGACGCCCTCCTGGCTCGAGCGCGCGCGCGCCGACGCCGACCTCGTCTACAGCGGCTCGGAGACGATGATGTCGGATTTCGTCGCCGCGATGGGCGGCCAGCTGACACCCGAGGCGCCAGAGCCGCTCTATCTGCGTCCGATGTCGATCCTCGTGCGCCCCGGCAACCCCAAGCATATCCAAGGGATCGCCGACGTGCTCAAGCCCGGCGTGAAGGTGCTCGTGGTGAATGGGGCGGGACAGAACGGTGCCTGGGAAGATGTCGCGGGACGGCTTGGCGACATCCGCACGGTGGCCGCGATGCGCAAGAACATCGTGGGCTACGCAGGCAACAGCGCGGCCGCGCGCCAGACCTGGATCGAGCGGCAGGACATAGACGTATGGCTCATCTGGAACATCTGGCAGGTATCGAATCCATCGCTGGCCCAGGTAGTGCCGATTGAGCCGCGCTACGCGATTTATCGGGACACGGGCGTGGCCGTGACCAAACGAGGCACCGAAAACCCGGCATCGCAGCAGTTCGTCGATTTCCTGAAGTCGTCCGACGGTGCGGCGATCTTCTCGCGCTGGGGCTGGACGACCGAAGCACCGCAAGGCGAGGTTCGCTAACCCTGGTTGATCTTCCCGGCCTTTGCCGGGACGGGAGATATCACGATTTTTTGAGGTTTGCGTGAGGACTTCGGGAGGCCCGGTCCCTAACATCCACTCCAACCCAAAGAGGAACGCACCATGACCACCAGACGCCATCTCCTGTGGACCACGGGCGCCGGCACCGCCGCCGCGCTGGCGGCCAGCCTGTTTCCACGCCGCGCGCCGGCCGCCGCGGCCAGCGAGGTCTTCGAAGTGCGCTATAGCGACGCCGAATGGCGCGCCCGGCTCACGCCCCAGCAATACGCCGTGCTGCGCCAGGAAGGCACCGAGCGCCCCTACAGCAGCCCGCTCGACAAGGAAAAGCGCGCGGGCATCTTCGCCTGCGCAGGGTGTTCCCTGCCGCTGTTTTCCTCCAAGACCAAGTTCGACAGCGGCACCGGCTGGCCCAGTTTCTGGAAGCCGCTGGACAACGCCGTCGCCACGCGCCAGGACCGGGCCCTCGGCATGCTGCGCACCGAGGTGCACTGCCGCCGCTGCGGCGGCCACCTGGGCCATGTCTTCAACGATGGCCCCCCGCCCACGGGCCTGCGCTATTGCATGAACGGCCTGTCGCTGGCCTTCGCCGCGCAGCCCGCCTGAACGCGGAGGGAGCCTTGCCATGCTGCTGATCGTCCTTGCCTACCTGGGCGGCGCCCTGACCATCGTCAGCCCCTGCATCCTGCCCGTGCTGCCCTTTGTCCTGGCCCGCGCCGACCAGCCCTTTGCCAGAAGCGGGTTGCCGTTGCTGGCCGGCATGGCGCTGACCTTTGCGCTGGTCGCCTCGCTGGCAGCCGTGGGCGGCGGCTGGGTGGTGGCCGCCAACGAATACGGCCGCTGGCTGGCACTGGCCCTGATGGCGCTGTTCGCGCTGACGCTGCTGTGGCCGGGCCTGTCCGAACGCCTGAGCAGGCCCCTGGTGGCTGCCGGCTCGCGCCTCTCCGAACATGCCCAGGGCAACGGCGAGGCAGGCGGCGGCCCGCGCACCGGCGCCTCGCTGCTGCTGGGCGTGGCCACGGGCCTGCTGTGGGCGCCTTGCGCGGGCCCGATCCTGGGCCTGATCCTCACGGGGGCGGCGCTGCAGGGCGCCAACACCACCTCCAGCCTGCTGCTGCTGGCCTATGCCGCTGGCGCCGCCACCTCCATCGCAGCAGCCCTGCTGCTGGGCGGCAAGGTGTTCGCCGCCCTCAAGCGCTCGCTGGGTGCTGGCGAATGGGTGCGGCGCGGCCTGGGCGCGGCCATGCTGGCGGGTGTGGGCGCCATCGCGCTGGGTCTGGACACGGGCGTGCTGGCCCAGTTGTCCACGGCCTCCACGGGCGGCCTGGAACAAAAGCTCGTCGAGCGCCTGGGCGGGCAGCGCAGCAGCGCGCCCGCCATGGCCATGCAGGGCAATCCCGCGATGATGATGCAGGCCTCCGGCAGCGCCGGCCCCGCCATGATGGCCGCGGGCGGCAGCGGCGCGGAACCGGGCTTGCCCGACGAAGGCACAGCCCCTGCGCTCGACGGCGCCACGCACTGGTTCAACTCGGCCCCTCTGACTGCCGGGCAATTGCGCGGCAAGGTGGTGCTGGTCGACTTCTGGACCTATTCCTGCATCAACTGCCTGCGCACCCTGCCCTACCTGAAGGCCTGGGCAGAGAAGTACCGCGACCAGGGCCTGGTCGTGGTGGGCGTGCATGCACCCGAGTTCGCCTTCGAGCGCAAGCTGTCCAATGTGGAAAAAGCCATCGAGGATCTGGGTATCGAATACCCCGTGGCCGTGGACAACGGCTACCAGGTCTGGCGCGCCTTCCGCAACCAGTACTGGCCCGCGCACTACTTCATCGACGCCCAGGGGCGCATCCGCCACCATCACTTTGGCGAAGGCGGCTACGCCGAGTCCGAGCGCGTGATCCAGCAGCTGCTGCAGGAGGCCGGCGCAGAACAGGTGGCCCAGGGCCTGATCGAGGTGGAGGCCAAGGGCGTGCAGCAGGCTGGCGACATGGCTTCGGTGCACTCGCCCGAGACCTACCTGGGCTATGAGCGTGCGGAGCACTTCGCCGCCACGCCGGCCGCTGTTCACGACCAAGCCACGGTCTATGCCACGCCCGGGCGCCTGCCGCTCAATGCCTGGGGACTGACGGGCCAATGGAAGGTGGGGTCGGAAAGCGCCACGCTGGACGGTGCATCGGGCCGCATCACCTACCGCTTCCATGCCCGCGATCTGCACCTGGTGCTGGGCCCGGGGCCGGCCGGGAAGCCCGTGCGCTTCAGGGTGCTGATCGACGGCAAGGTACCCGGCAAGGCCCACGGCATGGATGTCGCAGCGGATGGCAGCGGCACCGTGACCGGCCAGCGCCTGTACCAGTTGATCCGCCAGGACGGAGACATCGCCGAGCGCACTTTCAGCATCGAGTTCAAGGACCCCGGCGTCTCGGCTTATGCCTTCACCTTCGGCTGAGCAGACGCGATTTCGACAGGAGAGCCATCATGATCACAGATTCCGCATTCCGCCGCCGCGGCCTTCTTCGGCTCATGGCCGGCAGCGCCGTGCTGCTGGGCGGCTGCCTGCTCTGGCAGGCCACCACGCTGCAGGCCGCCGAGCTGGCCGTGCGCATCCCGCCGCCCGCGCTGGATCTCCCCGCCACCGGCCAGGGGCTGCAAAAGGCCGTCTTCGCGGGCGGCTGTTTCTGGGGCGTGCAGGGCGTGTTCCAGCACGTCAAGGGCGTACAGCGCGCCGTCTCGGGCTACAGCGGCGGAACGGCGGCCCAGGCCTCTTACGCCGCCGTGAGCAGCGGCGGAACGGGCCATGCGGAATCGGTGGAAATCACCTACGACCCGGCGCAGGTCAGCTACGGCCGGCTGCTGCAGATCTTCTTTTCAGTGGCGCATGACCCGACCCAGCTCAACCGCCAGGGCCCCGATGCGGGCACGCAGTACCGCTCGGCCATCTTCGCGGCCGGCCCGGACCAGTTGAAGATCGCGCAGGCCTATATCGCTCAGCTCGACGCCTCGAAGTCGTTCGGCAAGCCCATCGTGACGCGGCTGGAGGACAAGCCCAGCTTCTTCCCGGCCGAGAACTATCACCAGGACTACATGACCGAAAACCCGCGCAACCCCTACATCGTCATCAACGACCTACCCAAGGTGGAGAACCTCCAGCGGCTGTTCCCAGACAGCTATCGCGACGATCCCGTGCTGGTCAGGCCGAGACGGCAGAAGTAGCGCGGACACGACAGGAAGCCGACCGGGGCACGCGACGAGGGCCCAAAAGCAAAGAGCCACCCGAAGGTGGCTCTTGACTCTTCTTAATCAATAATGATCCAGAAGACTTGTTTTGGCGGAGTGGACGGGACTCGAACCCGCGACCCCCGGCGTGACAGGCCGGTATTCTAACCGACTGAACTACCACTCCGCGTCGGTGTGACTTTCGTTCCTTGCGGAACCAAGTGCCACAAAACTTGGCGACCCTACGGGGATTCGAACCCCGGTACTCACCGTGAAAGGGTGATGTCCTAGGCCTCTAGACGATAGGGTCAAAACCTAGAAATTCGACAATCCTGGTGGAGGTAAGCGGGATCGAACCGCTGACCTCTTGCATGCCATGCAAGCGCTCTCCCAGCTGAGCTATACCCCCAAGGTATGGCGGAGTGGACGGGACTCGAACCCGCGACCCCCGGCGTGACAGGCCGGTATTCTAACCGACTGAACTACCACTCCGCGTCGGTGTGACTTTCGTTCCTTGCGGAACCAAGTGCCACAAAACTTGGCGACCCTACGGGGATTCGAACCCCGGTACTCACCGTGAAAGGGTGATGTCCTAGGCCTCTAGACGATAGGGTCAAAACCTAGATTGTTTCAGGTGGTGGAGGTAAGCGGGATCGAACCGCTGACCTCTTGCATGCCATGCAAGCGCTCTCCCAGCTGAGCTATACCCCCGTTGATTTCGGCGTTTAATTTTCTTAACCGCCGTCATCACCTGAGCCTCAAATTATAGACAGGTTTTCAGCGGCTTTTCAAACGCGCCAGGATTTTTTCGCGCCCGAGCAGTTCGAGCACCGCATCGACCGACGGCGTATGGGCCGTGCCCATGGTGAGCACGCGCACGGGCATGGCCAGCTGCGGCATCTTGGCGCCCTGCGCCTTCAGCACGTCCTTGATGGCGGCGGCGATGGCCTCCTTGTTCCACTCCACGGTCTGCAGCGCGGCGGCAAAGGCATCGAGCAGCGGCTGCGCGGCCTCGGTCACGAGCCTGGCGTAGTCGTCGGCGTTGCACTCCACGGTATCGGCATAGAACACGGCGATCCAGCGTGCCAGGTCGACCAGGGTTTCGCAGCGGTCCTTGAACAGGGCGCAGATGCGCGGCAGGCGCTCGTCGAGCTGGCTCGCGGCCACGCCGGCCTTCGCGGCGAAGGGCTCGACCATGCCGGCGAGCTGCGCGTCGTCCATGGCCTTGAGGTGCTGGGCGTTGACCCAGCGCAGCTTGGCCTCGTCGAACTGGCCGGCGCTCCTGCCCAGGTGGTCCAGGTCGAACCACGCGAGGAACTGCGCGCGCGAGAAGATTTCGTCGTCGCCGTGGCTCCAGCCCAGGCGCGCGAGGTAGTTGACCATGGCGTCGGGCAGGTAGCCCTCGTCGCGGTACTGGGTGACGGCCTTGGCGCCGTTCCTCTTGCTCATCTTCTCGCCCTGCTCGTTCAGGACCGTGGGAAGGTGGGCGAAGACGGGCTCCTGCGCACCCAGCGCCTCGAAGATGTGGATCTGGCGCGGCGTGTTGTTGACGTGGTCGTCGCCGCGGATCACGTGGGTGATCCGCATGTCCATGTCGTCCACGCAGACGCAGAAGTTGTAGGTGGGCGTGCCGTCGGGGCGGGCGATGACGAGGTCGTCGAGCTCGCTGTTCTGGAACTCGATGCGGCCCTTGCACTTGTCGTCCCAGCCGACGACGCCGTCCTTCGGCGTCTTGAAGCGCAGCACGGGCCTGACGCCCTCGGGCACGGGCGGCAGCACCTTGCCGGGCTCGGGGCGCCAGGTGCCGTCGTAGCGGGGCTTTTCCTTGGCGGCCATCTGGCGCTCGCGCAGGGCGTCGAGCTCCTGCACGCTCATGTAGCAGGGGTAGACGTGGCCGGCGGCCTGCAGTTGGGCCAGCACTTCCTTGTAGCGGTCCATGCGCTGCATCTGGTAGTACGGGCCTTCGTCGTGGTCCAGCTGCAGCCAGGCCATGCCTTCGAGGATGACGTCCACCGAGGCCTGCGTGGAGCGCTCCAGGTCGGTGTCCTCGATGCGCAGGATGAAGTCGCCGCCGTTGGCGCGCGCGAAGGCCCAGGGGTAGAGCGCCGAGCGGATGTTGCCCAGGTGGATGAAGCCCGTGGGCGAGGGGGCGAACCGGGTGCGTACTTTGGTGCTCGTCATGGCAGGGTGTCCAGCCCGCGGGCCAGGTCGTTCTGGATGTCGCCCAGGTGCTCCAGGCCGACGGAGATGCGGATCAGCCCCTGGCCTATGCCGGCGGCCTGGCGCTGTTCCTCGGTGAGCCGCCCGTGCGAGGTGCTGGCCGGGTGGGTGATGGTGGTCTTGACGTCGCCCAGGTTGGCGGTGATGGAGCACACGCGCGTGCTGTCGACCACGTGGAAGGCGTTGGCGCGCAGTTGCTCCGCGCCCTGCCCCGCCACGTCGAACGCCAGCACCGTGCCGCCCATGCCGTTCTGCTGGCGCATGGCGAGCTCGTGCTGGGGGTGGCTCTTCAGTCCGGGGTAGTAGACGCGCGCGACCTTGGGGTGCGCCTCCAGCCAGGTGGCCAGCTCCAGCGCCGCGGCGCTTTCGGCCTTGACGCGCAGGCCCAGCGTCTCCAGCCCCTTGAGCACCACCCAGGCGTTGAAGGGCGCCAGGTTCAGCCCGCCGCTGCGCAGGAAGGTGCCCATGACCTTGTCGACCAGCGCCACCGTGCCGCACACGGCGCCGGCCATGACGCGGCCCTGGCCGTCGAGCAGCTTGGTGCCCGAGTGCACGACGATGTCGGCGCCGAAGCGCACGGGCTGCTGCAGCACGGGCGAGGCGAAGCTGTTGTCCACCGCGAGCAGCGCGCCGCGGGCATGGGCCAGCTCGGCCAGCGCGGCGATGTCGCACAGGTCGGTGAGCGGGTTGGTGGGCGTCTCGGCGAACAGAAGGCGCGTGTTGGGGCGCATCGCCGCCTTCCAGGCCTGCACGTCGGTCTGGGAGACGAAGCTGGTCTCCACGCCGAAGCGCGCCATTTCGGTGCCCAGGAGCTTGATGGTGGAGCCGAACATGGACTGCGAGCAGATCACGTGGTCGCCCGCCTTGAGCGCCGTGAGCGCCACGAGCAGGATGGCCGACATGCCGGTGGCGGTGGCCACGGCGCATTCCGTGCCCTCCATGGCGGCCAGGCGCCGCTCGAAGCTGGTGACCGTGGGGTTGCTGGTGCGGCTGTAGGTGTAGCCCGCTTCCTCGTTGGCGAAGCGCCGCGCGGCGCTGGCGCAGTCGCTCTGCACGAAGCTGCTGGTCAGGTACAGGGCTTCGCTGTGCTCGCCCCACTGGCTGCGCTCCACGGCCTCGCGCACGGCGAGGGTGTCCGGATGCAGGCCGGCGGGCAGGGTTTTATCGGTCACGATGACGGTCCTTGTTTAAAAACAGGAGCTGTTTGCGCCTGATCCGTGGGGTTTTCAGTATCTTTCGATACTGAAAACTAGAAGTGGCAAGCGGCAGGCGCTCATTTTTTTGATGAATCCGGCTGCGCTCACAGCGCCTCTGCGTTGGGCAGGGACAGGCGCGAGGTGTCCTCGGGCTCCTCGTCGCCGCCGCGCTCGCGCCCTTCGTTGAGCGCGGTCACGTCCTCGTCGGAGATGTCGCCCGTGATGTAGAGGCCGTCGAAGCACGAGGCCTCGAAGCCCTCCACGCGCGGGTTGATCTTGCCCACGGCCTGCTTCATGGCGTCCACGTCCTGGTAGATCAGCGCGTCGGCGCCGATCACCTGGCGGATTTCCTCCACCGTGCGGTTGTGCGCCACCAGCTCGGTGCGCGTGGGCATGTCGATGCCGTAGACGTTGGGGTGACGCACCGGCGGCGCGGCCGATGCCAGGTACACCTTGACGGCGCCCGCGTCGCGCGCCATCTGCACGATCTCCTTGGAGGTGGTGCCGCGCACGATGGAGTCGTCCACCAGCAGCACGCGCCGGCCCTTGAATTCGCTGGCGATCGCGTTGAGCTTCTGGCGCACCGACTTCTTGCGCGTGCCCTGCCCCGGCATGATGAAGGTGCGGCCCACGTAGCGGTTCTTGACGAAGCCCTCGCGGTACGGGATGCCCAGCAGCTGCGCCAGCTGCATGGCGCTGGGGCGGCTCGACTCGGGGATGGGGATGATGGCATCGATCTCGCTGGGCGGCACGGTGGAGATCACGCGCTTGGCCAGCGTCTCGCCCATGTTCAGGCGCGCCTGGTAGACCGAGATGCCGTCGAGCACCGAATCCGGCCGCGCCAGGTACACGTACTCGAACACGCAGGGGTTCAGGTGCGGATTCTCGGCGCACTGCTGCGTCAGCACCCGCCCGTCCAGGCGCACGTACACGGCCTCGCCGGGCGCCACGTCGCGCTCCAGCTGGTGCAGCGTGCCCTCCAGCGCCACGGATTCGCTGGCCAGCATCACCGTGCCGTCCGCGCCCTTGCCCATGCACAGGGGGCGGATGCCGAACGGGTCGCGGAAGGCGAGCAGCCCGTAGCCCGCGATCAGCGCGATCACGGCATACGAGCCCTTGATGCGCCGGTGCACGGCGCGCACCGCCGCGAACACGTCCTCGTCCCTCAGGGGCGAGCCGCTGCTGGCGCGCGCCAGCTCGTGCGCCAGCACGTTGAGCAGCACCTCGGAGTCGCTCTCGGTGTTGGTGTGGCGGTGGTCGGTCTCGGCGAGCTCGCGGCGCAGCTGCTTGGCGTTGGTCAGGTTGCCGTTGTGCACCATGACGATGCCGAACGGCGCGTTCACGTAGAACGGCTGCGCCTCCTCCTCGCTCGACGCATTGCCCGCCGTGGGATAGCGCACCTGGCCCAGGCCCACCGCGCCCGGCAGCGCGCGCATGTTGCGCGTGCGGAACACGTCGCGCACCATGCCCTTGGCCTTGTGCATGAAGAACTTGCGCCCCTGCTGGGTGACGATGCCCGCGGCGTCCTGCCCCCGGTGCTGCAGCAGCAGCAAGGCGTCATAGATCAGCTGATTGACAGGGGCGGTGCTGACCACGCCGACGATTCCACACATAGTTCGCGTTCCATTCACAAGGGCGGGAGACTTCCCGCCGACAACAATTCTCTGCGCCCGCCGTCACGAAGGCAGGTGCCGCCCCAGTTCCTCGGGCAGCACGGGCCTCAATCCCTTGAGCGCCCCCTGCAACATGGGGGCGGCCTGGGATTCCTTCCACCACGGCGCCTCCTGCACCTGCAGCCAGCCCGCCACCAGCACCACGGCCAGCAGCAGCACCAGGCCGCGCAGCACGCCGAACAGCGCCCCCAGCGCCCGGTCCGCGGGCCGCAGCCCCACGGCCTCGACCAGCTTCTTGAGCAGCCAGGCCACCAGGCCGCAGGCGAACACCGCGCCCACGAACACCAGCGCGAAGCCCGCGACATGGCGCCAGGCGACATCCGACTGCCCCATGGGCAGCCACGCGCCCACGTCGCCCGCGAACCACTGCGCCGCGAAGAATGCCACCACCCAGCCAGCCAGCGACAGCAGCTCGAACACCAGGCCGCGCCACGCGCCGAGCAGCAGCGACGCGGCCAGCACCGCCAGGAATATCCAGTCCAGCGCCGCCATGCGCAATTCGTCGTTACAGGCTCAGCACGGATGCGGACAGGCCCGCGCCCTTGACGCGCCCGGCCGCCTTGTCGGCCTCGGCGCGGCTGTCGAACGGCCCCAGGCGCACGCGCGTGCGCTTGCCGTCCTTGGTGTCCACCACCTGGGTATAGGTCTTGAGCCCCGAGCGTTCGAGCCGCTCACGCACCTCGCGCGCCTTGTCCGCATCGGCGAACGCGCCCACCTGCACGATGAAGCGGCCCTGCTCTGCGGCGGCCGCCGCGGCCGGCGGCTGCGCACGCCCTTCGAGCAGGGCGCGCGCGCGCGCCGCGTCTTCCTGGCGCGCGGTCTTGGGCTCGGTTTTCGGTTCGGGTTTCGGCTCCGGCTTGGGCTCGGCCTTGTGCTCTGCCTTGGGCGCCGGCTTGGGTTCGGTGCGCGGCTCGGGCGCGGGCTCGTGCCTGGGCTCGGCCTGGGCGCGCTGCACCGGCGCTGGCGCCGGCTCGCCGCGCGGACGGGATGCGACGACCTCTTCGCCCGTATCCAGCCCGGCCGCGGGCGGCTCGGCGGCGGGCGCGGGCGCTTCCCCGCCCTTGTGCGGCACCACCAGCGGGGCCACCTTGTTGCGGTCGGGGATGTCGATGGCCATGTTCACGGCAACCGGCCGCGGCTGGGTGTCGAACAGCATGGGGAAGCCCACCACGCCGGCCAGCACGAGCACGGCGGCGCCGATCAGCCGGTGCCGCGCGCGCCGCCGCATGTCCTCGATGCTCTCGGCCTGGGCGGCGGCGCGCGAACGCCGGGCGGGCTTGCTGCTGTCGCCCTGCGGCTCCTGCCTGCCGGGCCAACGAAACTTGAAAAATGCCATGGAGTGCTTTTATGCGCCCAGATGCTTGGCCTGCAGGCGGGGCACTCCGTCTTTGAGCACGCCGCCCACCGTGTAGAACGAGCCAAAGACCACGATTCTATCAGCCGGGTCGGCGGCCTCCACGGCCGCGCGCAGCGCCTCCTCGGGGCTGGCGTGCAGGCTCGTGGCCACCGGCCGGCGCCCGCCCGCCACCATCTGCAGCGCGTTCCATTTCTGCTGCAGCGCCGCGGCGCTCTCGGCGCGCGGCGTGGGCAGGTCGGTGAAATACCAGCGGTCGATGAGCGGCCCCACCTTGGCCAGCATGGGCGCCAGGTCCTTGTCGGCCATGGCGCCGAAGACGGCGTGCGTGGTGGGGAAGTAGCCCATGGCGTCCAGGTTGGCCGTGAGCGCCGCCACCGCGTGCGGGTTGTGCGCCACGTCCAGCACCAGCGTGGGCTGGCCCGGCACGATCTGGAAGCGCCCGGGCAGCTCCACCCGGGCCAGGCCCAGGCGCACGGCCTGCGCGGTGATGGGCAGGCGCGCGCGCAGCGCCTCCAGCGCCGCGAGCGCGCCCGCGGCGTTGATCAGCTGGTTGGCCCCGCGCAGCGCCGGGTAGGCCAGGCCCGCGTAGCGGCGGCTGCGCCCCGCCCAGGCCCATTGCTGCTTGTCGCCGGAATAGTTGAAGTCATGGCCGAAGCGCCACAGGTCGGCGCCGATCTCGCGCGCGTGGTCGATCACGCTCTGCGGCGGCACGGGGTCGCTCACCACCACGGGGCGCCCGGTGCGCATGATGCCGGCCTTCTCGCGGCCGATGGCCTCGCGGTCCGGCCCGAGGAATTCCACGTGGTCGATGTCCACGCTGGTGATGACGGCGCAGTCCGCGTCGATGACGTTGGTGGCGTCGAGCCGCCCGCCCAGCCCCACCTCCAGGATCGCCACGTCGAGCAGCGACATGCTCATGAGCCGCAGGATGGCCAGCGTGGTGAACTCGAAGTAGGTCAGCGAGACCTCGTCGCCCTGCGTCCTGGCGCGCTCCACGGCCTCGAAGTGGGGCACCAGGGAGTCGGCGGCCACCGTCTCGCCGCGGATGCGGCAGCGCTCCTCGAAGCGCACCAGGTGCGGCGAGCCGTAGACGCCCGTGCGGTAGCCCGCCTGCATGGCCACGGCCTCGATCATGGCGCAGGTCGAGCCCTTGCCGTTGGTGCCGGCCACGGTGATCACGGGGCAGTCGAAGCGCAGCGCCAGCCGGCGCGCCACCTCGCCCACGCGCGCCAGGCCCATGTCGATGTTCTTGGCGTGCAGTCGCTCGCAGTGGGCGAGCCAGCTTTCCAGTGTCGGGGGAATGGTGTGCATAGCGGGCCGAATTGTCGCCGAGCCGCGCATGCGCGATGATCCGCGCCCATGAGTACCCCCACGATCATCGTCTACGGCATCCCCAACTGCGACACCGTCAAGAAGGCGCGCGCCTGGCTCCAGGAGCGAGGCCTGGCCTACCGGTTCCACGACTTCAAGAAGCAGGGCGTGCCCGCCGAACGCCTGCCGGCCTGGATGGCCGCCGTGGGCTGGGACAGGCTGCTCAACCGCCAGGGCACGACCTGGCGCAAGCTCGACCCCGCCGTGCAGGGCCGCGTGCACGATGCCGCCAGCGCCGCCGCGCTGATGGCCGAGCAGCCCTCGGTCATCAAGCGCCCCGTGGTCGAGTGGAGCGGCGCCCCCACGGGCCGCGTGACGGTGGGCTTCCAGGCGGACCAGTGGAACGAGTTGGCGGGCGGCGGCTCCAACGCCTGAGCCTGCCTTGAGAACGTCTTTACGCAGTTTTACGGGCCAGCCCCGGGACGTTGACGCGCCGCGCCGAAACTTCCTGGCGGGCTGGCGCGTTGTATGCCTGCCCAAAGGAGCTTCGAGCCCATCATGAACAAGACCATCATCCTCACCGCACTGGCCACGGCGGCCCTGGCCGCCCAGGCCCAGGAACAGGGCCGCGTGTTCTCGGCCACCCCCGTCACCCAGCAGGTGGCGGTGCCGCGCCAGGTGTGCGGCAATGAAACCATCTACGGCGGCGCCCGCCCCACCACGGGCGCGGGCGCCGTGCTGGGGGCCATCGCCGGCGGCGCGGCGGGCAACGCCATCGGCGGCGGCAGCGGCCGCGCGGCGGCCACGGCGCTGGGCGTGATCGGCGGCGCGGTGCTGGGCAACCAGGTGGAGAGCGGCCGTCCCGGCTACCAGAACGTGCAGCGCTGCACCACCGAGACCTACTACGACAACCGCGTGGTGGGCTACGACGTGGTCTACGAATACGCGGGCCGGCGCTACACCACGCGCACGCAAAGCGACCCGGGCCAGTGGATCCCGCTGAGCGTGCAGCCGGCCGTGCCGGGCGTGCCCGGCTACCCGCCGGACTACCCGTCCGACCCTCCGTCCGGCTACGCACCCGGCTATGGCGGCTACGCCCAGCCCGGCGTGGTGGTCTCGACCCCGCCCGGCCCGCCCGCCTACGTGGTGGAGCCGCCCCCCACGGTGATCGAGTACCGCGCCCCCTACGGCTACCCCCATCGCCCGCCGCACTACTACGGCCGCTACTGACGCCCGCGGCGGGCCGCAGGCCCTAAAATCGATGGTTTGTCCCATCTCCCGCTCCTACCCATGACCACCGAGAAGATCGCCGGCGTCAGCGTCGCCACCCGGGCCAACGTGTACTTTGACGGCAAATGCGTGAGCCACGGCATCACCTACCCCGACGGCACGCAGAAATCGGTCGGCGTGGTGCTGCCGGCCACGCTCACGTTCGGCACCGGCGCGCCCGAGATCATGGAGTGCGTGGCCGGATCGTGCGAATACCGGCTGGCGGGCAGCGATGCCTGGCTCGCGGCCGGCCCGGGCGACAAGTTCAGCATCCCGGCCAACTCCAGCTTCGACATCCGCGTGGCCGATGCCTTCCACTACATCTGCCACTACGGCTGACGCAAAAACCTCAACACACGACTTCCCATGGCAACCATCCTGCAATCCCTCCCCGTCGGCCAGAAGGTCGGCATCGCCTTCTCGGGCGGCCTCGACACCAGCGCCGCGCTGCGCTGGATGAAGAACAAGGGCGCGATTCCCTACGCCTACACCGCCAACCTGGGCCAGCCCGACGAGGACGACTACGACGCCATCCCGCGCAAGGCCATGGAGTACGGCGCCGAGGCAGCTCGCCTGGTGGACTGCCGCACGCAGCTCGCGCACGAGGGCATCGCCGCCATCCAGGCCGGGGCGTTCCACATCAGCACCGGCGGCATCGCCTACTTCAACACCACGCCGCTGGGCCGCGCCGTCACGGGCACCATGCTCGTGGCCGCGATGAAGGAGGACGACGTGCACATCTGGGGCGACGGCTCCACCTTCAAGGGCAACGACATCGAGCGCTTCTACCGCTACGGCCTGCTCACCAACCCGTCCCTGCGCATCTACAAGCCCTGGCTGGACCAGCAGTTCATCGACGAGCTGGGCGGGCGCGCCGAAATGTCGGCCTTCATGACCAAGGAGGGCTTCGGCTACAAGATGAGCGCCGAGAAGGCGTACAGCACCGACAGCAACATGCTGGGCGCCACGCACGAGGCCAAGGACCTGGAATACCTCAGCAGCGGCATCCGCATCGTCAACCCCATCATGGGCGTGGCGTTCTGGAAGCCCGAGGTGGACGTGCCCGCCGAAGAAGTCAGCGTGACCTTCAACGAGGGCCAGCCGGTGGCCATCAACGGCAAGGAAATCGACGACCCGGTGGAGCTGTTCCTGGAGGCCAACCGCATCGGCGGCCGCCACGGCCTGGGCATGAGCGACCAGATCGAGAACCGCATCATCGAGGCCAAGAGCCGCGGCATCTACGAGGCCCCGGGCATGGCGCTGCTGCATATCGCCTACGAGCGCCTGGTGACCGGCATCCACAACGAGGACACCATCGAGCAGTACCGCCTGAACGGCCTGAAGCTGGGCCGCCTGCTGTACCAGGGCCGCTGGTTCGACCCCCAGGCCATCATGCTGCGCGAGACCGCCCAGCGCTGGGTGGCGCGCGCCGTGACCGGCACCGTGACGCTGGAGCTGCGCCGCGGCAACGACTACTCGCTGCTGAACACCGAAAGTCCCAACCTGACCTACGCGCCCGAGCGCCTGTCGATGGAGAAGGTGGAAGACGCGCCGTTCAGCCCGCTGGACCGCATCGGCCAGCTCACCATGCGCAACCTGGACATCTCCGACACGCGCGGCAAGCTGGGCGTGTACGCGCGTGCCGGCCTGCTGTCGCTGGGCGGCAATGCGGCGCTGGCGCAGCTCGAAGACGGCAGCGCCAAGAAGTAAGCATCAAATCAGCCTCTAGCGCTTGCCAGTCAAGTGCTTGCAGCTATCAAAAAGATAACCGCCCTATGCGCAAGCAGGGCGGTTTTTTTCCGTCCACTGCTCCCATCCCCTGGCGCGCAATTCGCACGCCGGGCATGCGCCGCAGCCGTAGCCCCAGGGGTGCAGGCGCTCGCGCTGGCCCAGGTAGCAGGTGTGGGAATCGCGCCGGACCAGCTCGACCAATGCGCTGCCGCCCAGTTCGTGGGCCAGCGCCCAGGTGGCGGCCTTGTCGAGCCACATGAGCGGCGTCTCCAGCGTCAGCGGCCGGTCGATCCCCAGGCTCAGCGCCACCTGCAGGGCCTTGAGCGTGTTGTCGCGGCAGTCGGGATAGCCCGAGTAGTCGGTCTGCGACATGCCGCCCACCAGCACGTCCAGCCCGCGCCGGTAGGCCAGCGCCGCGGCCAGCGTGAAGAACAGCAGGTTGCGTCCCGGCACGAAGGTGTTGGGCAGGCCGTCGGCCTGCAGGGCGATGGCCACGTCCTCGGTCATGGCGCTGCCGCCCAGCTGCGCCAGCACGTCGACGTTCAGCAGATGGTCGTCGCCGAGCTGTCCCGGCCACGGCATGGCCCGCATCCCCTCGCGCAGCCGCGCGCGGCAGTCCAGCTCCACGCGGTGGCGCTGGCCGTAGTCGAAGCCGAGCGTCTCCACGTACGGATAGCGCGCCAGCGCCCAGGCCAGGCAGGTGGCCGAATCCTGGCCGCCGGACAGCAGCACCAGGGCGCGCCGGCTCATGCGGCCGCAGGCGCGGGCGGCGTGCGCATGGCGCGCACGATGGCCGCCAGCGCCACGCCGTAGGCGGGAACGAACAGCAGCAGGCTCACGGCCAGCTTGATGACGTAGTCCACCCAGGCGATCTCCACCCAGTGCGCGGCCATGAAGGCGTTGGGGCTGCGCCAGAAGGCGATGGAGAAGAACGCCGCCGTGTCCAGCGCCTGCCCGAACACCGAGGCCGCCGCGGGCGCCAGCCACCACGCGCGGCTTTGCTGGCGGATGCGGTCGAACACCTGGATGTCCAGCAGCTGCCCGAGCACGTAGGCCGCGAAGCTGGCGAAGGCGATGCGGAACACGAAGGTGTTGAATTCGCCCAGGGCATCCCAGCCGTTGAAGCGCCCCTCATGGAACAGCACGCCCACCACATACGACGCCAGCAGCGCCGGCAGCATGGCGCGGGTGATGACGCGGCGCGCCGGCGCCTTGCCGATCAGCCGCACCGTGAGGTCGGTGGCCAGGAAGATGAACGGGAAGCTGAACGCCCCCCAGGTGCTGTGAAAGCCCAGCAGGGTGATGGGCAGCTGCACCAGGTAGTTGCTGGCGATGACGATGGCGATGTGAAGCGCCACCAGCAGGGAGAGGTAAAGGGGCACGCGCGACGGCGGTGCCTGAAGCGATGTCATGGCAGTCCTTTTTGAATGGAACCTCTGTAATGCCTGGAGCGGAAAGCACGCGCTGCGGATCGGGATGGGATGCGAGGCGCAGGCCGCAGCGGTGGCCGGAGCCACCGCGAGGACTTGCAACGAAGCAGACCGCCCGAGTCCGCAGATGCGTGCGGCGCTACAGGTGTTGCAGAGGTTCCTCGATGGGGGCGAGGGAACCCATGTTGGCGGTATTGCCGGGGCGCGATTGTAGGCGCGTTTGCCATGCGCCTCTGAACGGCGCCCGCGCAGGCTCAATTTTCGAGCGTGATGTGGGCCTTGCGCGAAATCGCGCCGTACACCGAGATGTCGCTTTCGATGAGCGCCTGGAATTGCGCGGGCGTGCTGCCCACGGGGCCAAAGCCCATGCCCTGCAGGCGCGCATGCAGCTCCGGGCTGCGCACCGCCTTGGCGACCTCGGCGGACATGCGCTCCACCACCTCCCTGGGCGTCCCCGCCGGCGCCATCAGGCCGATCCAGGAGCTCTGCACGATGTCCGGGAAGCCGGATTCGGCCATGGTCGGCACGTCCGGGGCGCAGTCGCAGCGCCGGGGCAGGCTGACGGCCAGCACCTTGAGCTTGCCGGCCTTGACGTGGGGCATGCCACCGCTGGCGGGATCGAAGAAGTAGTCCACCAAGCCGGCCATCAGGTCGGGCATGGCCTTGGCGCTGCCGGTATAGCCGACATGCACGGCCTTGAGGTCGGCGGACAGGGAGAACATGGCCCCCAGCAAATGGCCCGTGGACCCGGGCCCGGTGGAGGCGTAGCTGGGCTGCTTGCCGCGTGCCCAGGCCACGAACTCCGCCACGCTGTTCGCCGGCGTGGCAGGGCTGGCGAACAGGAACAGGGGAATGTTCACCATGTGGCTCACAGCCGCCAGGTCGGTGGCCTTGTAGGGCAGGTTCTTGGCCAGCACCTGGTTGGTGGTGTACGCGGCCGGCACCACGCCGAAGGTGTAGCCGTCGGGCGCGGAACGCGCCAGCGCGGCGGTGGACACCGTGGTATTGGCGCCAGGCTTGTTCTCGACGACAACCGCCTGGCCCAGCGACTTGGCGGTGATCTCCATCAGCATGCGCGTGACGGTATCCACGGGCCCACCGGCCGCATACGGCACCAGCACCTTGACCGGCTTGGCCGGCCACTCGCCGGCCCACGCGGCGCCGCACAGCAGCGCCGCCATGGCCGCGCCCGCGAAAAGAGAAATGCCGGCGCGACGGCCGCGCAACGCACGATGACCCATGGTTATCTCCTCACGTCTTCATTGGAAATTCCGCCCGCCAGGCCTGCGGGCGCAGAACTGGCCGTGGCACCCGGCTGGCGCGCCAGCTCGTCGCGCAGCACGCGCTTGAGCACCTTGCCCGACGGGTTGCGCGGCAACGCCTCGCGCAGCTCCAGCTGCTTAGGCGTTTTGAATCCGCCCAGCCGGCCGGCGCAGTGCGCGCGCAGTTCGTCCAGCGTCAGGCCTGTGCCGGGGCGGAGCACCACCACGGCCGCGACACGCTCGCCCCAGCGCGCGTCGGGCACGCCGATCACGGCGGCCTCGGCCACCTGCGGCAGCTGGTGCAGCACGCGCTCGACCTCGGACGAGGCGATGTTCTCGCCGCCGCTGATGATCATGTCCTTCTTGCGGTCGGTGAGATACAGGAAGCCTTCCGCGTCCAGGTACCCGACGTCGCCGGTGCGGAACCAGTCGCCAAAAAAGCTCGCCCGGGTCTTGGCTTCGTCGCGCCAATAGCCACGCGTCACCTTGGGGCCGCGCAGGCAGATCTCGCCTTCGCTGCCCGGCGGCAGCTGCTGCCCGGCGTCGTCCATGATGGCCAGCTGGACATGGGCCAGGGCGCGCCCGGTGGAGCCGATCTTTTCGAGCTCGCGCCCGGCCTCCATCAGGGTGTCGCCCGAGCACGATTCGGTCAGGCCGTAGGCGTCGATGTAGCGGGCCCGGCGGAAAACGCCGGAGAACTCGCGGATGCGCTCCTCCGGCGTGCGCTCACCGCCGCCGATGACCCACTTCAGGCTGTCGAACGCATGCGCCGAGCGCGCCGGGCTGGACAGGCAGCGGTTGAGCATGACCGGAGCCATCCAGGCCCCCGTGACCTGCTCGCGCTCGATCAGGGCCAACGCCCGCTCGGCATCGAAATCGCGCTCCAGCACCAGCGCGCCGCCGGCCAGCCACAGGGCCACACCCGGCAGGTCGTAGGCGCCCACGTGGTACAGCGGCCCGACCACCAGCAGCCTGTCGTCGCGGCCGATGCCGAGCGCCGTGATGTGGTCCAGGCACTTCCAGGCCATGTTGCCATAGGTATGCATCACCCCCTTGGGGCGATCGGTCGTGCCGCTGGTGTACATCAGGCGGTACAGCGTGCCGGGGGTCGCGGCGTGGGGCGCGCTCGCCTGCGGCACGGCCTGCGGGTACAGCAGGCGGCTGTCGCCCTGCGCGGCGGCGTCCACCGGCACCGCGGCCAGGCCGGCCGGCACGCTCGCCTGCAGCTCTTCGTCCACGAACAGCAGCTTCACGCCCGCATGGCTGGCGATGTAGCCGACCTCCTCCGCCCCCAGCCGGTAGTTCACGGGCAGCAGCACGGCCCCCACATGGGCGACGGCCAGCGACAGCTCCAGGAACGCGGCGCTGTTCTTCATCAGCAAGGCGACCACGTCGCCAGCCGCCACGCCTTGCGCCTGCAGCATCGCGGTGGCATGCGCCACCCGCTGCTGCAGGTGCGCGTACGTCAGGCGCTGCCCGCCATACACGAGGGCCAGGCGCTCGGGCTGCGTGCGCGCCCACCAGGCGACGCTGGAAGTCACTGAAACCATGGGAATTTCCTTCTCAGTTATCCATAGCGTTGCGCGCTACCCGCATCGCATGAAACTGGCGCACCCCAAGCCAGGGCCGCCGTGCAAGGGCCGCCCCGCCGCACGGGCGGCGTCCCCCCTCCCGCATCGCGCAGTGATGCGAGAGAAGGGGGAAGGCGCGCAGCGCCACAGGGGGTTGTTTCACGTCAGTAGCCCCTGGGCATCTTCAGCTCGTGGTTGGCCACGTAGTTCAGCAGCATCTCTTCGGAAACCGGCGCGAAGCGGAACAGGCGGCAGTCGCGCCACAGGCGCTCCACATGGAACTCCTTGGCATAGCCCATGCCGCCCATGGTCTGCATGGCGCGCTCGGTGGCGCGGGCCACGGCCTGGGCGGCGATCAGCTTGGCCGCGTTCGCCTCGTTGCTGTAGGGCAGGCCCATGTCGAAGTTGGTCGCGGCCTTGTAGTTCAGTAGGCGCGCGGACTGCACCTCCACATGGCACTGCGCCAGCGGAAACTGCAGGCCCTGGTAGGCGCTGATGGGGCGCTCGCCGAACACCTTGCGGTCGTTGGCATAGTCCACGGCCAGCTTGATGGCCAGTTCGCCCGTTCCGACCAGGCCCGCCGTGGTCACCATGCGCTCGGTGTTGAGCACGTCGAGCAGTTCGCGCCAGCCCTTGTGCAAGGTGCCGATGAGCTCGTCGGGCTCCACGCGCACGTCGTCGAAGAACACGCTGCTCGAATCCAGCGTGCAGGTGCCCAGCTTGTCGATGGGGGTGTGGGTCAGGCCTGCGCGCCGCACGTCGATCATGAACATGCTCAGGCCGTCGGTGCGGGACTCGGCGTCCTGCAGCTTCTTGGTGCGGGCAATCACGAGCATCTTGTCGGCCGACTCCACGCCGGTGATCCAGATCTTGCGGCCGTTCAGGCGCCAGCCGTCCCCGTCGGCGCTGGCGAAGGTCTTGATCTCCAGCGTGTTGGTGCCGGCGTCGGGCTCGGTCAGCGCCATGCAGAAGTTCATCTCGCCGCTGATGATCCTGGGCAGCAGCTCCCGCTTCATTTTCTCGTTGCCGAAGCGCGAGATCGACACGCCGCCGAAGATCGGGTTGATCATGAACAACTGGCCCACGGTGGAGCCGCCGCCGGTGGCCGACAGGGCTTCGACGATCAGCGTCATCTCCATCATGCCCAGGCCGCTGCCGCCATGCTCCTCGGGCAGGGCGACGCCGGCCAGGCCGGCCTCGCACACGGCCTTCCAGTACGTCTTGGGGAAGGCCTTGTCGGCGTCGTGCCTGCGCCAGTATTCCAGGCCGAAGCGCTCGCCGATCTGGCGGGCGGTTTCGATCATCATGCGCTGTTCGTCGTTGAGTCGGAAGTCCATGGTGCTTGTCTCTCTCTTCGGTAGGTGCCCGGGCGCTGGCGCGGTGATCGCGCCGGGCGGGATTTACTCGGGCTGGATGCCGGCGCTCTTGGCCAGCGCCTTCCAGTGCGCGATGTCCTGCACCAGGAACTGCTGGGACTGGGCGGGGGTGTCGCCGACGGGCTCCAGCCCCTCGCTGCTCAGCCACTTGCGCATCTCGGGCGATTCCAGGATGGCGACCACCTCTTTGTTCAGGCGCTCCACCGTGGCGGCCGGGGTCTTGGCCGGCACGTACAGGCCGTACCAGACGGCGGCGTCGAAGCCCGGCACCCCCGCCTCGGCCACGGTCGGCATGCCGGGCCACAGGTCGGAGCGCCGGGCCGTGGTCAGGGCCAGGGCCTTCATCTTTCCGGCCTCGGCATACTTCCTGGCGGTGGACAGCGGGTCGATGACCATCTGCACCTCGTTGCCCATCAGGGCCGTCAGCGCGGCGCTCGCGCCCTTGTAGGGCACATGGGTGAGCGGCGCCTTGGCGGCCGCCTTGAAGTACTCGGAGGCGAAATGGACCGACGTCCCCATGCCCGGCGTCCCGAAGTTCACCTTGCCGGGGTTGGCCTTGGCATAGGCCACCAGCTCGCCCACGTTCTTCACGGGCAGGTCGTTGCTCACCAGCAGCGCGAACGGGCCGCGCACCACGGTGGTCACGGCCGCCAGGTCGCGCGTGACGTCGTAGGGCAGCCTGGCCTTGATGGCCGGTTCGGTGGCGATGGCGCCGCTGTGCAGCAACAGGGTGCTGCCGTCGGCATCCGCGCGCACCGTGGCCTCGGTGCCGATGGCGCCGCCGGCGCCGGCCTTGTTGTCCACGATCACCTGGCGCCCCAGGCGTTCACCGAGCTGCTGGGCCAGCTTGCGCCCCAGGATGTCGGACGTGCCGCCGGCCGAGTACGGCACGATGATGCGCATCTGCTTGGACGCGGGAATGTCCTGGGCGTGCGCCGGTGCGGCCCACAGCGCGACGGCGGCGGCCACCACGCCCATGCTCTTGCTGAAAAAAGTGCTCATGCTTGTCTCCTGCTTCGATGTGATGCGGCACCGGGTGCGATGGCACCTCTAGTCGTGCGCTTTCCCTGAAAAAAACTCCGTCCCTGCTCAGACTCAGATGTGCAAGGCCCTTCCATAGGCCGCCAGCACGGCTTCGTGCATGGCCTCGCTCAAGGTGGGATGCGGGAACACGGTCTCCATCAGTTCGGCTTCCGTGGTTTCCAGCGTCGCCGCCAGCGTGTAGCCGTGCACCAGCTCGGTCGCCTCCGGGCCCACAAGGTGGGCGCCCAGCAGTTCTCCGGTGGCGGCATCGAACACGGTCTTGACGAAGCCGGCGGCCTCGTCGATGGCGATGGCCTTGCCGTTGCCCTCCAGCGGGAACCTGCCCACGCGCACCTCCCCGCCGCGCTGGCGCGCCTGCGCCTCGGTCAGGCCCACGCCGGCGCTTTGCGGATGGCCGTACACGCAGGCCGGGATGGGTGCGCGGTGCTGCGCCCCCTGGCGCAGGCCGGCGATGTGCTCCACGCAGGCGATGGCCTCATGGCTCGCCTTGTGCGCCAGCATGGGGGCGCCGGTGACGTCGCCGATGGCATGGATGCCGGGCTCGGCCGTCGCGCCCCAGTCTGCAACCCGGATCAGGCCTTGCTCCACGGCGACGCGTGTCCGCTCCAGCCCCAGGCCATCGACATTGCCGGCCAGGCCCACCGCCACCAGCACGCGCTCGGCCTGCAGCTGCTGCGCCGCCCCGCCCTGCTCCACCGTCAGGTGCACGCCGTCCGCCCGCACCTGCCCCTGCTGCAAACGGGCGCCGACCAGGAAGCGCACACCGTCCCTGGCCATGGCCTGCTGCACAAAGGCGCTCACCTCCTCGTCGCTGGCCGGCAGCACGCGCGGCGCGGCCTCGACCACGGTCACCTCGGTGCCCAGCGCGGCATAGAAGCTGGCGAACTCCATGCCGATGGCCCCGGCCCCCACCACCGCCAGCGAGCGGGGCAGCGACCGCGCGGACAGCGCGTCGCGGTAGCTCCACACGCGGTCGCCGTCGAACGGCAGCATGGGCAGCTCGCGCGCCCGCGCGCCGGTGGCGACGATGGTGCGGGCCGCCCGCAGCAGCTGCGGCCGGCCCTGGGCGCCGGCGACCCGCACCTGCCCCGCGGCCGGGATGCTGGCCGTGCCCATGAACACGCCGACGCCGGCTTTCCCGAGCAGGTGGGCCACGCCACGGTTGAGCCGCTGCGAGACCTGGCGCGAGCGCGCCACCAGCTTGCCGAAGTCCACCTCGGGCGCGGACACGGTGATGCCCAGGGCCCCGGCGTGGCGGATCCGGCGCAGGGTGTCGGCCGCATGCAGCAGCGCCTTGGTGGGAATGCAGCCCCAGTTCAGGCAGATGCCGCCCAGGCTCTCGCGCTCCACCAGCGCGGTGCGCAGGCCCAATTGCGCGGCACGCAGCGCGGCCACGTAGCCGCCGGGGCCGCCGCCGATGACGACAACGTCGAAGTCCTGTGTCTGCGCAGCCATCACGTCACCAGCAGTCCCATGGGTTGCGACAGGGCCTGCACCACCTGCTTGAGGAACCTCAGGCCGGTGACGCCGTCGAGCACGCGGTGGTCGGCGGACAGCACCATGCCCATCTCGCGGCGGATCTCGGGCTGGCCGTTCGCGCCGGGGCGGAACACCTCGCGGATGCTGCCCACGCCCAGGATCATCGACTGGCCCGGGTTGATGATGGAGGCCATGTAGGTCACGTCGTGCATGCCGGCGTTGGAGACGGTGATCGCCCCGCCCTGCATCTCGGCGGCGCTCAGGCGGCCGGCCTGGGCGCGGGCGATCAGCTCGCCCGCCTGCTGCGCGATGCCGCCCAGCGACTGCCGGCCCACGTCGCGCAGCACGGGCACCAGCAGGCCCTTGCCGGTGTCCACGGCCATGCCCACGTCGGAATGCGCCAGGCTCAGGATGCCCTCGTCCGTCCACACACGGTTGACTTCCGGCATGGCCTGCAGCGCCTGGCCCACGGCGGCCAGCACGAAGTGGTTCAGGGTCAGCCTGCGGTGCGACTGCGCGGCATTGATCTGGGCGCGCAAGGCCAGCACGGCGCTCATCTCGGCCTCCACCGACAGGTAGAAGTGCGGCACCTGCTGCTTGGCCGCCGTCAGGCGCTGCGCCACGGTCTGTTCCAGCGGGGTCGGCGCGCGCAGCGTGCCCTGCGCGGCACTCGCCGGCGCCACCGCAGCCGGCGCGGGCTCCGGCCCGGCCTGCGCCTTGGCGAGCACGTCCCTGGCGCGGATGCGGCCGCGCGGGCCGGAACCCGCGACCGCGGCCAGGTCCACGCCCTGCCGGGCCGCCAGGCGGCGGGCCAGCGGGGTGACGGGAATGCGCGCGCCGCCCGCAGCGCCGGCAGGCACGGCCGCGGGCTGCGCGCGGACGGCGGCAGCCGGCGCGGCTTCGCCGGCCTGGCCGTCGTCCCAGTAGCCGATCACCGTGCCGCACGGTAGGGTCTGTCCGGCCTGGGCGGTGGCCTCCAGCAGCACGCCGTCGGCTTCGGCGCCGATCTCATTGGCGGCCTTCTCCGACTCGATGACGAACAGCCCCTGGCCCGCCTTGAAGGCTTCGCCGGGCTGGACCATCCATTCGACCAGGACGCCCTCGGACATGGTCAATCCGAGCTTGGGCACCAGAAGTTCGCGGCGCATGGCTCACGCCCCGGTGAACTGGGCCGGGCGCTTTTCCAGGAAGGCGCTGCAGCCTTCGTGGGCGTCGCGGCTGTCGAGCACCAGGCCGATCATGGCCTGCTCGTGCGCCAGCGCCGCGCCCAGCGGCATCTCGGCGCCGTCGCGCACGGCGCGCTTGAGCAGCTTGAGCGTGAGCGGCGACTTCTGGGCGATCTGGCTGGCCAGGGCCATGGCCTCCTGCATCAGTTGCGCGCGCGGCACGGCGCGGTTGCACAGGCCGAGCTCGACGGCCTGCGCGGCGGTGATCTGGGCGCCGGTGAACATGAGCTCCTTGGCGCGGCAAAGCGGCACCTGGCGGATGAGGCGCTGCGAGCCGCCGGCGCCCGGGAACAGGCCCAGGGTGATCTCGGGCAGGCCCAGCCTGGCCTCTTCGGCCACCAGGCGGATGTCCAGCGTCAGCAGCAGCTCGGTGCCCCCGCCCAGGGCCCAGCCGTTAATGGCGCCGATGGTGGGCTTGTCCGACACCTCGAAGCGGCGGAACACGCGGTGGATCACCTCGGCGAATTCCTCGTAGTGACGCAGGCCCTGGCGGCTGTTCAGGTCGGCGATGTCGCCCCCGGCCACGAAGGCCTTGTCGCCGGCGCCGGTGATCAGGATCACGCGCACGCCGTCGTCGCGCTCCAGCTCGGTGAGCGCGGCTTCCAGCGCCAGCAGCGTGGGGGTGTCCAGGGCATTGAGGGTTTTCGGACGATTGATGGTCAGCACGCCCACGGCGCCCTGGCGCTCGCACAGGATAGGGTTCAGTTCTTCGGACATTCGGGGTCTCCTTCGGTCTTTCTTCTCAGGCCAGCGTCTTGCGCACGGCGTCGATCACACGCTCCGCGGTGACCACGTAGCCTTTTTCCAGCGAGCTGGCGAATGGCGCGGGCATGAACGGCGCCGCCACGCGCAGCACGGGCGCGTCCAGCTCGTCGAAGCCTTCGTCGGCGATGGTGGCCACGATCTCCGCGCCCACGCCGAAGGACTGCACCGCCTCGTGCACCACCACGGCGCGGTGGGTGCGCGACAGCGATTCCAGAACGGCGGCCTTGTCCCAGGGCTGGATGCTGCGCAGATCGATCACCTCCACCTCCACACCATCCTTGGCCAGTTGCTCGGCAGCCTGCAGGCATGTGGAAACGGTGGCGCCATAGGTCACCAGCGTCGCGTCGCGGCCCGCGCGGGCAATCCGTGCCTGGCCGATGCGGGCGCCCTGCGCGGTATCCACCGGCCCCTTGCTTGCGTACATGCCCTTGTGCTCGATGAACATCACCGGATCGGGGTCGGCGATGGCGGCGCGCAGCAGGCTGTAGGCGTCCTGCGGCGTCGCCGGGCACACCACCTTCAGGCCCGGGACGTGGGCCAGCCATGCCTCCAGGCACTGCGAATGCTGGGGGCCTGCGGAGAGGCCGCCGCCATGGGGCGTGCGCAGGACCATGGGCACGGAGCCCTGGCCGCCGAACATGTAGCGGGCCTTGGCGGCCTGGTTCACCAGCGCGTCCATGGACAGGGTGATGAAGTCCATGAACATGATTTCCACCACCGGCTTCAGCCCGGTCAGGGCCATGCCCACGGCCGCCGAGGCGATGGCCGATTCGGAAATCGGCGTGTCGATGACGCGCTCGGCGCCAAAGGCGTCGAGCAGCCCCCGCGTGGCCTTGAACGCGCCGCCGGCATGGGCCACGTCCTCGCCCATCACCACCACGGAGGGGTCCTGCTCCATGCTGTCGCGCAGGGCCTGGGCGACCGCGTTCACATAACGCATTTCAGTGGCGATGGTCATTGGGCAACCTCCTGCACGGTCTGGGTGTAGACGTCCTGGATGGCGCGCTCCAGCGTGGGCAGCGCGTCGGCGCGCGCGGCCTCCACCGCGGCATCGACCTGCGCGGCGACCGCCTGGTCGATGCCGACGGTGTCCACGCCCATGGCCTGCAGCCGGGCGCCTGCGGCGGCCAGGGGGTCGTGCGCGTGCACCGCCTCCAGCTCGCCGGCATCGCGGTACTTTTGCGCGTCGCCCTCGAAGTGGCCACGCACGCGGGTGGTCATGCACTCGAGCACGAAGGGACCGTTGCCCGCGCGCAGCCGGGCGCCTGCCTGCTCGGCCGCGTCGGCCACGGCCAGCACGTCGTTGCCATCCACGCCGGCATAGCCGACGCCGAATGCGGCGGCCAGTTTTTCCAGCCGGGCGGCGAACTGGCGCGCCGTGGGGGAGAACTCGGACCAGCCGTTGTTCTCGCACACGAGCAGCAGCGGGCATTTCCACAACGCAGCCATGTTCAGCGTCTCGTGCAGCACGCCCTCGGCCATGGCGCCGTCGCCGAAGAAAGCCACGGCCACGCCGCCGGTCTTGCGCGCCTGGTGCGCCAGCGCGCTGCCCAGGGCGATCGGGATGCCGGCACCCACGATGCCATTGGCACCCAGGATGCCCAGGCCCAGGTCCGCCACGTGCATGGAGCCCCCGCGGCCCTTGCACAGGCCGCCTTCGCGGCCCATGATTTCCTTCATGAAGCCGTTCACGTCCATGCCGCGGGCCAGCACGTGGCCGTGCCCCCGGTGGGTGGTGGCGAGCGAATCCTGCGGCCGCAATGCGCTGGCGACGCCGGCGGCCACGGCTTCCTGGCCGATGCTCAGGTGGATGAAGCCCGGCACTTCGCCGTTGGCGAACAGGCGCGTCAAGGCCATTTCCACGTGGCGGATCAGGCTCATGGTTCGATAAAGCGCCTGCAGGCGCTGGGGCGCGGCCACCCCTCGGTGCTTACTGGTACTCATTGGGTAACCTCCGTGCTTCGCACTGCGGTGCGAGCCCCCTTCGGAACGGCCGGGCGGGGGCTCATGCCATGTCTCCTCGTGCGGCAGGGCTGCCGGCGCCCAGGGCGACGGTGCCGACGATGCGGTCGCTGCCGTCCTGGCCGCGCACCCAGATGTCGTAATGGCCCGGCGCGGCCTCGCTGGGTTGGCCGCCGGCCGTGACCACGTCGCCGATGTGGACGGGTTTGATGAAGCGCACCTGCAGGTCCAGGTCGGCCAGGGCCTGGGCGCCGAAATTGCGCTGCAGGCATTGCCAGACGAGGCACAGCGACAGGGTGCCGTGCGCGATGGGGCGGCCCATCGGGGTCGTGGCGGCGAATTGCGCGTCGACGTGGATGGGGTTGAAGTCGTCTGTCAGCTCGGCATAGGACCAGACGATCTCTTCGGTGACGGCCAGGCTGGCGGTCTGCAGTGCGGTGGCGGTGTTCATGGCCGGTGCTCCTGGTTCATGCCGCCCAGATCAGGCTGATCACGCCATCGAACAGGGGGCGCCCCCCCTGGCCCGTGCCGTGCACCCGCAGGTCAACGTAGCGGCGCTCGCGGCGCATCTCCTTGTGCGCGCAATGCACGGTCACGCGGATGGCCTCGCCGCACTGCGGCAGGCCGCGCATGCGCAGCTGCTGCCGGGCGTGCACGTTGCCTGGCGGGCGCGGCGTGACCGCGTGCAGGTAGGCGCGCATCATGTTGACCACGGCCATGCTGGCGCTCTCCGCCGCGTCATTGGCGCCGTCCCCGGGCTGGTGGCCGAAGATGGCCTGCCAGCGCCGGGCCTGCTGCGCGTCGTAGACCTCGACGCGCTCGCCCATCAGGGCGCCGGGCTGGAAGTCCTCGAACAGGATGGGGGCGGCGCTCATGCTGCGGCCTCCACGACGGCTTCGACCACGGGCAGGGCCATGCCATGCACGTCCTGGAAGCCGATGCGCACGCGGGCGCCGATCGCCAGGCCGCCGCGGCAATGCGGCAGCGCATTGGCCATGACGCGAAAGCCCTCATCCATGTCCACGATGGCGATCACGTAGGGCACCATGTCCTTGAAGGCGGGCAGCGGGGCACGGTGCACGGTGGTGAACGTCAGGAGCGTGCCGGTGCAACGGGAATCCTTCCAGTCCAGCCGGCTGCTCTGGCATCGTTCGCAGAGGCTGCGGGGAATGCGCTGCACGTGGCCGCAGCCGGCGCAGCACTGGTAGCGCAAGGCGCCGGCGGCCGCGCCGTCCCAGTAAGCCCGGGTCTGCGCATTGGGGCGGGGCAAGGGGTAGCTGGTCATCGTCATGTCAAACTCCCAGCACCAGGGAACAGTGGGCGGACAGGATGCCGCCGTCGCCATGCACGAAGGCCAGCCTGGCGTGCGGCACCTGGCGGGCTTCGGCCCTGCCGCGCAGCTGGTGCACGGCCTCCACCGCATGGAACATGCCGCCGGCGGCGCCCGAGTGCGCATACGACATCAGGCCCCCATGGGTGTTGCAGGGCAGCCTGCCGCCCAGGCCCAGCTCGCCCGCCGCGGCCGCGATGCCGGCCTGGCCGCGCTCGAAGAAGCCTATGGACTCCAGCTCCACCGCCAGGGTGATGGTGAAGGAGTCGTAGATCTGCGCCACGTCGATGTCGCCGGCCGTCACGCCGGCGCGGGCGAAGGCCGTGGCGGACGAAGCCTTGCAGCCAAAGTCCACCAGGCTGGGGGCGGCCACGATGTGCTCATGCGTGTGGCCCTGTCCGGCGCCCAGGATCTCGACCGCCTTGCCACGCGTGTCGCGGGCCGCGGCGCGGCTGCTGACGACGAGCGCCGCGCCGCCATCGGAGATCAGGCAGCAGTCCAGCATGTGCAGCGGGTCGGCGATCATGCGGGAGTTCAGCACCTGCTCCACCGTGATGGGCTCGCGCTTGTGGGCCTTGGGATGCCGGCCCGCATGGCGGCGGTGCTCGACGGCAATCGCCGCCAGCTGTTCGGACGTCACGCCATATTGGTGCATGTAGTGCCTGGCCACCAGCGCATAGGAGGCCGGCACGCTGATGCCGAACGGGCGCTCGAACTGCGGGTGGCCCACTTCGGACAAGGCCGCCACGGCACCGTCGCGCGACATGCCGGTGAGCCGGTTGTCGCCCGCCACCACCAGCACGTGGCGGCACTGGCCGCTGGCGACCAGCGCCGCCGCCTGCATCACCATGATGCAGGCGCTGGCGCCGCCGGCCTGGATGGCCAGGCAGGTGCCGGGGTGTATGCCCAGGTATTCGCAGAACACCGAGGCCAGCATCAGGTGCGGCTCGGTGAAGGAGTACGCGCACAGCACGCCATCGATGTCGGAGAGCTGGAGGCCCGCATCGGCCACCGCGCCCATCGCCGCCTCGGCGTGCAGCCCCATGCAGCTGCTGCCCGGCAGCTCGCCGACGGCCGTGTCGCAGGCCCCCGTGATGAATGCATCCATCGTCATGGCTGCTCAGGGCTTGAAGCCCAGGTCGCGCGCGATGATGTTGCGCTGGATGTCGCTGGTGCCTTCGCCGATCACGTAGACAAAGGCATCGCGGTGGATGCGGCCCACCGGGTACTCGCGCATGATGCCGGCGCCGCCATGGATGCGGATGGCCTGCTCGCTCACCTTCAGGGCGGTTTCGGTGGCGATCAGCTTCACCTTGGCGGCGGTGGCCGCGTCCAGCCGGCCCTGGTCGACCAGCCAGGCGCCGTAGTACACCATCCAGCGCGCGGCCTCGATGTCGGCGGCCATGTCGGCCAGCCTGTGGGCCACGGCCTGGTAGTCGCCGATGCGCTTGCCGGCCACGATGCGGTCGTCGGCGAAAGCCTTCGCCGCATCGAACGCGGCGCGGGCCATGCCCAGCGCGTTGGCGGCCACGCCGACGCGGTTCTCGCTCAGGCACTCCAGCAGCAGCGGGTAGGTGCCCGTGCGCTCCCCGACCAGGCAATCGTCGGGCACGAAGGCATCCTCGATGTGGATCAGCGCGGTCTCGGAGCCGCGGATGCCTTCCTTGCGCAGCTTGTGGATGTCGAAGCCCTTGTGCGGCAGCTCGACGATGAACAGACTGATGGCATCGGGCTTGAGCTGCGGCGACGTGCGCGCTGCCACCATCAGGAAGTCGGCGATGGGCGCGTTGGTGATGTAGAGCTTGCTGCCGCCGAGCTTCCAGCCGCCAGGCACTTTCTCGGCCCTGGTCTTCATGGCGCGGATGTTGGAGCCGCCATCGGGCTCGCTGAGCGCGAAGCCGGCAATCCTGTCGCCCGCCAGCGCCGGCCTGAAGAAGCGCTCCTTCTGGCTTTCGGTGCCGATCTTCCAGATGGGCCAGATCGACAGGTGCGTCTGCGCCGACCAGCTGGTGGCGAAGGCCTGGCTCATGTAGCTCAGCTCCTCGCGCACGATGCAGTCGCTGACCTTGTCCATGTCGCTGCCGCCATCGGCCGCGGGGTAGCGCACGCCCAGCAAGCCCAGCTCGCCCCAGCGCTTGAACACCTGTTTCGGAAAGTGTTCGCTTTCTTCGGCCGCCTCGACCAGCGGAGCCAGTTCTTCACGGCACAGACGGCGCACCGTGTCGCGCACCGCCTCGTGCTCGGCGGAAAAGGAGAAGTTCAGGCTCATATGATTTTCGTAAAAATATTCTGTATCGAGAATTTATACAAACAACAATTCTCAAAATATAGGTATTTACCCTGGTTTTTTGGAAGAAATATCCTTGTTTAATTCTTTTGTTATTTTTTTATTCTCAATAGAGAACAGGATGCCAGATGCAAGCACCAGGAAGAAGCGCCTCGGAGCGCGCCCCCCATCGCCTTGAAGCGCTGCTCAACGCGCGCAGCGTGGCCGTCATCGGAGCCAGTGCCGACCCGGCCAGGATCTCCGGCAGGCCGATTGCCTACATGCGCGCGCGCGGCTATGGCGGCGCCATCTACCCGGTGAATCCCGGGCGCACCGAAGTGCAGGGCCTGCGCTGCTATCCGAGCGTCGCGGCCATCGGCCGCCCCGTGGACCTGGCGATCATCGGCACCGCGGCGGCCCACGTGGAAGGCGCGGTGCGCGAGGGCATCGCCGCCGGCGTCAAGGCCTTCGTGGTGTTCTCGTCGGGCTTCGCCGAACTGGACGAAGCGGGCCGCGCCCTGCAGGCGCGCCTGACGGAGCTGGCCAGGCAGCACGACGTCGCCATCGTCGGCCCCAACTGCCTCGGCGTGGCCAACAGCCGCTGCGGCCTGCTGGCCACGTTCACCACGGCGCTGGAGAGCCATGCGCTGCAGCCCGGCGGCTTCTCGTTCGTCAGCCAGAGCGGTGCCCTGGGGGCGTATTGGATGGACATCATCCTGCGCAGCGGCATTGGCTTCAGCCAGTGGATCACCACCGGGAACGAGTGCGACGTGGACGCGGCGGAAGCCATCGACTTCCTGGTCTCCGACCCGGACACGCGCGTGATCGGCCTGTACATCGAGGACATCCGGCGCATCGGCGCCTTCCGGGCCGCGCTGGAGCGGGCCGCGCGCGCCGGCAAGCCGGTGATTGCCATCAAGGCCGGCAGTTCCAGCGCCGGGGCCGCGGCGGCGGCCTCCCACACCGGCGCGCTCGCGGGCGACGACGCCCTGTACGACGTCTGCCTGCACCAGCACGGGGCGCTGCGCGTGCGCAGCCTCACCGAGATGATGGATGCCGCCCGGCTGCTGCTGCACGACGCGGCGCCGCGGGGCCCGCGCCTGGCGGTGATGACCGTCTCGGGCGGCGCGGGCGTGCTGATCGCGGATGCCTGCGAGCCGCTGGGGCTGGAGCTGCCCCGGCTCAGGCCCGAGGTGACGCAGGCCCTGGTGCCGGTGCTGCCCAGCTTCGTGCACCCCGGCAACCCGCTGGACATCACCGGCAACGTGCTGCAGGACACGCCCATGATCAGCCGCGCCATGCAGTGCCTTGCGGCCGACCGGAAGACCCACGGCATCGTGCTGTTCATCGGCATGATGCACAGCATCGCCGACGCCTTCGTGCAGGCGCTTTCGCAGGCGCGCGCCCAGGTGCACTGCCCCATCGCCGTGATCTGGGTGGGGGCCATGGAGAGCAGCATCCAGGCGCTGGAAGCTGCCGGCATCCCGGTGTTCCTGGACATCCCGCAGGCCATGCAGGCCATGGCCCGCTGCCTGCAGATGCAGCGCGACCGCGCACGCATCGTCCAGCGTGCCGAAGCCCCCGCTGCGCCCGTGGCGGCGGACAACGGCCAGTCCCTGCCGACGCTGTCGGAATGGGACGGCAAGCAGCTGCTTGCCGGGCAAAAGAGCGTGCACATCCCCAAGGGCTGGCTGCTCCAGGCCGGCGGCCCGCGCCCCGCGGCGGGCCTGCCCTACCCCGTCGTGGCCAAGCTCCAGTCGCCGCAGCTGCTGCACAAGAGCGATGCCGGCGGCGTGCTGCTGCGCATCCAGGACGACCGGGCGCTGCAGGAGGCCGTGGAACGCCTGTACCAGGTGGGTGCCGGGCTGGGCATCCCGATCCAGGGCGTCCTGGCGGAGCAGATGCTGCCCTTCGACCATGAGCTGCTGCTGGGCCTGCGCCGCGACCCGCGCTTCGGCCCGGTGCTGACCCTGGCGCGCGGCGGCGTCGAAGCCGAGCTGGACCCCGACGTGGCCAGCCTGCTGCTGCCGGCGACCGTCGAGGACATCGCGCAGATGCTGGGCCGCCTGCGCTGCTTCAAGCTGCTGCAGGGCTTCCGGGGCAGGCCGGGGGTGGATGTCGCGGCATTGGCTCGCAGCATCGCCGGCCTGTGCGGATGGTTCATGGAGCAGCCGCTGCGCGAGCTGGAGATCAATCCGCTGGCCGTCAAGGGCGACCAGGCGTGGGCCCTGGATGCCCTGGTCACGCCCCTGGCTCCCGGCTGACCAAGCCACGCACCAGGGTCCCGTGCCAGCTGAACGCGGCTCGTATCGCATACTTCGCCGTACCGCGCCGTTTTCACGCTTTCTCTCACATGACTGATACACCACCCCCCGACAAACTGGTGGGGGCACTGAGTTCCGGCCTTAGGGTCCTGCGTTACCTCGCCAGCTCCTCCACCCCCTTGGGGGTCACGCGCATCGCCAAGGACCTGGGCCTCAATGCCAGCACCTGCTTCAATCTGCTCAAGACCCTGGTGCATGAGCGGCTGGTGACGTTCGACGAATCCACCAAGACCTACAGCCTGGGCCTGGGCCTGGTGGAGCTGGCCAGGGGTTCCCTGGAAAAAGCCTCCTACGTGCGGATGATGCGCCCCCATCTGCAGGAGCTCGCCGAGCGCCACAACATCACCACCACGTTGTGGCAGCTCGCGCACGACGACCGGGTCGTGCTGGTGGACTTGGCGGAAAGCAGCTCGGCGCTGCGCGTCCACATGAGCATCGGCCAGCGCCTGCCCATGTACATCGCGGCCCTGGGGCGCTGCATGGCGGCCCACTCCAACCTGTCCATGACGGAAATACGCCGCAAGGTCAGCGAACTGCGCTGGGAAGACGGCCCCAGCTTCGACACCTACATGCGCGAAGTCGAGGAGGTCCGCCAGCATGGCTACGCCGTGGACCACGGCAACTACGTCAAGGGCGTGATCACCGTGTCCTCCCCGATCCTGGACTTCCAGCGGCGGCCGCTGATGGCCGTGAGCGCCGTCGGCTTCGGCACCCAGTTCTCGCAGAGATCGCTGCAGGCGCTGTGCGAAGACCTGCGGGAACGCTGCCGCGAGGCGACGCTCGCGATCTCCGGGGGGGCCGTGCAGAAGCTGTGGGAAAGCGACACGCGGCCCCTCCCGCCCCTCCGCTGAACGGCCTGGGAACCAGGCGCTCCGGCCTGGAATCCAACCAGTTGCCGCGGCGGACCTGTGCCGAGGCAGGAGGTACAGCCATGAAACAAGTCAAGCATTGGCAGGACCCGCTCAACGCATTGTTGGGCGCCTGGTTGGCCCTGTCGCCCTGGGTGCTGGGGTATCAGGACCAGATGGCCCCCATGGCCAACGGCATCGCCATCGGCCTGGCGCTGATCGCCGCGTCGCTGGGAGCCATCTTCGTCCCGCGCGCGTGGGAGGAATGGACCGAGGGCGCGCTCGGCCTGTGGATGGTCGTCTCGCCCTGGGCCCTGGGCTTCAGCATGCACATGGACGCGATGCGCAACGCCGTGGCCTCGGGCATCGTGATCCTGGTTCTGGCCCTGTGGGTGCTGGCCACCGACAAGGACTACAGCGCGTGGATGCGTCACGGCGCAGCCCATTGACGCCGGGCACGGCACAAACCGCCTGCGGGCCAATGCCGGTCGGTTGATCGCCGAGTGGCATTGGCTGCCGGCGGGCCTTCTTTTTTATAGCTGCCAGCGCTCGCCAGCCATTGGTTTCAAATGCTTTCATGCCGTGAATCCATACACGGCACGCGCAAGCAGCTATCAAAATAGATGGCTTCCGCGCAGGCGCCGCACCTCAGTGCCCCAGTCGGTTGGGGCTGACGATCTCCCACTTCTGCATGTGCCGATACACCGTGGCGCGGCATAGCCCCAAGCTGCGCGCGGTCTCGGTCACATTCCACTGGTGAGCCTGCAGCGCCTGCAGCAGCGAGGCGCGCTTGCCCGGCTCCTCATCGGCACCGCTCTTCGCACAGGCCTGCGCCTCCACCCCGCCCAGCGACAGCATGCGCTCGGGCGGCAGCACAGGCGGCTGGCCGCCATGGACTTCGGCCGGCAGATGTTCGGGGCCCACGGCCTCGCCGCCGCTCAGCGCCATCGCCGTGCGCAGCACGTTCTTCAGCTGCCGGATATTGCCCGGCCAGTCGTGGCGCAGCAACAGCAGGCGCGCGGCCTCGGTGATGGCCACGGCGCGGCCGTAGAGCTGCTGGCCGTCCTCGCGCAGCAGGCTTTCGATGAGCGCGCCCTTGTCGGCGCGGTCGCGCAGCGCGGGCAGTTCCAGCGTGACGCTGTTGAGGCGGTAGTACAAGTCCAGCCGGAACTGCCCCTGGGCCACCATCCCGCGCAGGTCGCGGTGCGTGGCGCAGATCAGCTGCACGTCGACGGCGACGGGCTGCTCCGAGCCCAGCGGCGTCACCTCGCGCTCGGCCAGCACGCGCAGCAGCCTCGTCTGCATGGCCTGCGGCATGTCGCCGATCTCGTCGAGGAACAGCGTGCCGCCATGGGCCTGGGCGATCTTGCCGCGCGCGCCCTTGGCCCGGGCGCCGGTGAACGCGCCCTCGCGGTAGCCGAACAGCTCGCTCTCGATCAGGGTTTCGGGAATCGCCGCGCAGTTGACCGCCACGAAGGGCCGGGCCCGGCGCGCGCTGGCCTCGTGCATGGCCTTGGCAAAGGCCTCCTTGCCCGAGCCGGATTCGCCATGCAGCAGGATCGCCAGCCCCTTGTCGAGCACGCGCAGCGCCTGCCGCGCATTGGTCTGCATCTGCGGGTCGTGGCCGGCAATGGCCTGCAGCGCATCCGCGCCCGCCATGGAGGGCGATGCCTGCGCCGGTGCCGCGGACGGCCGCCGGCGCGGTGGCCGCACGAGCGCAAAGCACTGCGTTCCGGTCGGCAGGTGGCGCATCGCCAGCGGATAGCCGCCCTGCCGCGCCGCGTCGGCCACCTGCTCGAAACGGTGGTCGAACACCTCTTCGACGCTGCGGCCCAGGGCCGCGACCAGCGCGCCCTGCTCGCGCAGCGACTGGCTGATGGCCACGATCCGGCCCGCCTCGTCGAGCACGACCATGCCGTCGGCCGAGACTTCGAGAAAATCGCGCCGCCGCGCGAGCTTGAGCACATGGTGGTGCTCGAACTCGTGCAGGAAGTTCGCATCCTCGACCATGCGGGCCGCGGACTGCACCATCTGCAGCACCAGGTGCTGGCTGCGCCGGTCGTCGGGCGACTCCATCGCCGAAGCGTCGAGCACCGCCAGCGGCCGCCCGTCGGGCGCGAAGATGGGCACGGCGCTGCAGGTCAGCGTCTTGTTGGGCGCGCGGAAATGTTCCGCATGGTGCACGGTGATGGCCCGCTGCTCCAGGTTCGCCAGCGCCACCGCGCAGGTGCCCTCCTTCTCCTCGGTCCAGCAGCTGCCCAGCCACAGCCCGGCGCGCCGCCAGTCCTGATCGAACAGGGGGTTGCCGATGAAATCCACCGCCACGCCCAGCGTGTCGGCCAGCAGCACCACATAGCCCGCGTCGCGAATCTGGCCGAACAGCGCCTCCATGCCGCCGCGGGCGATGCGCATGAAACACGCCATGGGCTCGCGATGGTCCTTGAGCGCGGAGGTGGTCAGCACGCGCGGAGGTTCGCCGCGCCCCGGGTCCAGCCGGTGCAGCTCGAAAGAGCGCAGCCACGAGCGCTCGATCAGCGCGACATCGGCCGGGGCGCCGTCAGAAGGCTTCGAGGTGTTCCATGGCATCGTCTGTCTCCATTCGCCTCGCGCTCATCGGCCGAGGTCGGACCTGCATGGGGTGAGACGCCTGCCGCTGGCTGGCCGCGGCACCCGTTTCACACTTGCGCATGATAGTCCTCAGGCGCCCGCACGGGGCTCCAACATCGACCCTGAGGCCGCCTGTGCCGGTCCGGGGCTTGAAGAGACAAGGCAGGCAGTCGGCACGCCCGTTGCCGGCCCTTCCATCCACTCGGCCAGCAGCTGCACCAGCGCGGCGGGCCGGTCCGCATGCAGCCAGTGGCCGGCATCCGCCAGTTCCACGATGCGCGAGCGCGGAAACAGCCTTCGTATCGTGTTTTCATGCCGCGGCAACACATAGTCCGAAGTCCCGCCGCGCACGAACAGGGCCTCCACGGCACTCGACGACCGCAGCAGCCCGGGCGCAAAGCCCAGCAGCTGCGGCATGGAGCCGCCTATGCCCAGCCAGTGGATGCGCCAGGCCAGATGCCCGTCCCGCCAGGCCAGGTTCTGCAACAGCATGGCCCGCAGCCGGGCCGAAGGCACGAAGCGTTCGAGCTGCCGGTCGGCGTCCTTCCGCGAACGGGCCGCCGCCAGGTCCAGCCGCAACGCGGCGCAGACCAGCGCCGAGAAATGGTCGTGGTAGGTTGCCGGCGCCATGTCGAGCACGGCCAGCGCCTCGGTGCGCCGCGGGTGCAGCAGCGCAAAGGCCATGGCCACCTTGCCGCCCATGCTGTGGCCGGCGACGCGGGCCCGCGCGATGCCCTGGGCATCGAGCAGCTCGCGCAGGTCCTCCGCCATTTCCTGGTAGCCCATGGCATCGGCATGCGGCGACAGGCCGTGGTTGCGCAGGTCCACCGCCAGCACGCGCGAGTGTGCCGACAGCGGCGCCGCGATGTGGTGCCACTGCGCGGCGCTGCCGAACAGGCCGTGCAGCAGCACCAGCGGCGCCCCGGCGTCTCCGCCGCCGGGGTAGTCGCGGCAGGACAGCTTCACGCCCTTCCCTCTTTCACAGCTCGCGCCGCTGCATGGCCCCTGCGATGTGCTCCGCCTGCCGGATCGCCAGCGCCACGATGGTCAGCGTGGGGTTGGCCGCCGAGCTGGAGGTGAACTGGCTGCCGTCCGAGATGAACAGGTTCTTCACGTCGTGCGCCTGGCCCCATCGGTTGACCACGCCGTCGCCGGCCCTGGCGCTCATGCGGTTGGTGCCCATGTTGTGGCTGGCCGGATAGGCCGGCATGTCGATCACGCGCGTGGCGCCCACGGCTTCGGACAGTTTGCGCCACTGCACCAGGCCGTGGGCGGTGATCCTGTCGTCGTTGGCGTGGTAGGTCTTGGTCACGATGGGCACGGGCAGGCCGTACTGGTCCTTCTCCGTGGGGTGCAGCGTGATGGAGTTCTGCTCGCGCGCCAGGTCCTCGCCGCAGACCCAGACGCAGCTCATGTGGTCGTACATCTCCAGGGCCGAGGCGAAGTCGCGCCCCCAGCCGCCGGGCTTCATGAACGCCGCCGTATACGGCAGGTGCAGGGCCAGGCCTTCGAGGTAGTAGCCGCCGACGAAGCCGCGCCTGGTGTCCAGCGGCACCTCGTCGGCCACCACGGCCGCGATGTCGAAGCCGCGGTACATGTAGACGGGCCCCTTGTGGATGGACACCGCCGCCGCCGTGGCGTGGTTCATGTAGTTCCTGCCCACCTGGCCCGAGGAGTTGGCCAGGCCGTTCGGGAACAGGTTCGAGGCCGAATTCAGCAGCAGCCGCGGCGATTCGATGGAGTTGCCCGCCACGCAGACCACGCGCGCCTTCTGCAGCTGCCTGCGGCCCTTGCCGTCCACATAGAGCACGCCGTTGGCGCGGCCCTGCCTGTCGTGCTGGATCTGCAGCACCATGGACTCGGGCCGCAGCTCGACATGGCCGGTGGCCTGCGCGCGCGGCACCTCGGTGTAGAGCGTGGACCACTTGGCGCCGATCTTGCAGCCCTGCATGCAAAAGCCGATCTGCTGGCAGCCCGGGCGGCCGTCATAGGGCTGGGAATTCGAGGCTGCCGGCCGCACGATGTTCTTGTAGCCCACCTTCCTGGCACCGGCCTCGATCACCTTGTAGTGGTTGTTGGGCGGCATCGGCGGCAGGCCGCTGGCCTTGGTGCCCGCCACGCCCATCTTCTTCTCCGCCAGCTCGTAGTACGGCTCCAGCTCGGCCAGGGTGATCGGCCAGTCGAGCACATTGGCCCCTTCGATGGCGCCGTAGGTCGTCCGGGTGTGGAAGTCGTGCTCCTGGAAGCGCAGGGCCACGCCGGACCAGTGCACCGTGGAGCCGCCCACGCCCTTGACGATCCAGGCCGGCAGGTTCGGGTAGGTCTGGGTGTGGTGCCAGCCGCCGGCCGAGATGCGCTTGTCCAGCCACGAGATCTTGTTGAACATCGCCCATTCGTCGTTCTCGAAGTCATCGGGCGTGTAGTGCTTGCCTGCCTCCAGCAGTACGCACTTGACGCCGCGCTGGGCCAGCTCGTTGGCCAGCGTGCCGCCGCCGGCACCCGAGCCGACGATCACGACGACGCTGTCGTCATGGAGGGAAAACCGGGTTTGGTCTGCCATATGAATGTCTCCTTCGCCACTGCCTGGGCCGTCACAGCCAGTTGATGTCGTCAAAGCCGCGGTGCAGGTAGCCGCCCTTCTGCCACGACGAGCCCTCGTAGCCGAACAGCGGCCACAGCTTCTTGTTGTTGTAGAGGCCGGTGACCAGATCGCCCTGCACCTTCTTGAAGAACGGCGTGCTCTCGATGTCCTTGAGCAGCGCCACGCGCTCGTCCTCGGTCTTCACCTCGGCATAGGGCGTGCCATGGCGCTGCCGGGCGCGCCGGTCCAGGTCCTGCACGCCCTCGCCCAGCAGCGTCCTCACGCCCTTGTCCTTCATGGCCGCGGCGTCATACGGCGCCACGGCATCGAGGTAGAAGCCGTCGGCCAGCCTGTCATGCGGGTAAAGGTCGCGCGCCATGCGCACCAGGGTCTTGCCGGTGGCGGCGCCCAGGTGGCGAAAGCTCTGCCGGGCCGCCACATCCTTGCCGGCCGCGATGCCGGCCGCGGGAATGACCGCGATGCCGATGGCCCCGAGGCCGCCGCCGCGCAGAAAGCCGCGGCGCTGCAGCGTGGGCCGTTTGTCCAGCACCCGCATGGTGCCGGGGGCAAGGTTGTCGTTCAGGTTTTTCATCGTCGTGTCTCCGTCGCTTTATGGGTTGTGAAATCTCAGTCGGGGCGTTCAGCGGCTCACATGGGGCAGGCCTCCTGTTCCAGCGCGGCCTGCAGCGCAAGCTCCAACCGCTGCGCGCATGCCTGCCCATCGAAGTGCACGGCCAGTTCGGCGGCGCTGACGGTGGTGGCCGCCAGGGTCCGGGCATCGGCCCCGTCGCGACCCAGGGCATCGCACATCAGCCGCCACGGCGACGGCTGCAACAGCACGCCGCCAACCAAAAGCACGCCGCTGGCACGGCGCACCTGGGCCAGGCCGGCGATCTTGCGGCCCCGGGCCAGCACCTCCCAGGGGGACAGGCCGCCAAAGCAGGCCCAGTCCACCGCCATGCGCTGCGCGGGCTGCATGGCGCGCAGTGCCTCGGGCGCCAGCGCCTGTGCGTCCACGCCGCCCTGCTGCAGCACCCGGGCGATGGCCTCGCCCAGCCAGCGGTAGCTGGCCACCAGGCCCTGGCGGGCCAGCGGATGGTCCGGCGGCAGCGCCACCGACAGGCCCAGCATCCACGGCCCGGTCAGCACCGCGCCGCCGCCGGACTGGCGCAGCAGCACTTGCACCTGGCTGCCTGCCTGTGCCAGCAGCCGCCGCTGCGAGCAGCCGAGCACGACGACCGGCTCCCGGTAGCGCCAGAGGCGAAAGCACGGCACCGTCACCGGCTGCGCGAGCTGCTGCTCATTCCACAGCTGTTCGCGCACGGCCTCGGGCGGCGTCAACGATGGGAGCGGTGCGGTCATGGCCTGCCCGACAGCGAATCGGGAGCTTCGAGATAGGTCTTCACGGCCCGCAGGAACTGCGCGGCCGGATAGCCGTCGATGGCCCGGTGGTCGAACACCAGGGTCAGCGTCGTCATTGCGGCCGCGCGCAGTTGCCCGTCCCGCACCACGGCGCGTTCGCGCACGCTGCTCACGCCCAGGATCCCCACCTGCGGCGGGTTCAGCACCGGCGTGAACCAGTCGATGCCCGTCATGCCCAGGTTGGTGACCGTGAAGGTCGCCCCCTGGTAGGCCTTGGGCGGCAGCTGGCCGGCGCGGGTGCCGGCCGCCAGCGCGCGCGTTTCCTGGGCGAGCTGCGCCACCGGCTTGGTTTCGGCATCGCGGATCACCGGCACCATCAGCCCCTCGTCCAGCGCCACGGCCAGGCCCAGGTGCACGGCGCTCTGGCACTCGACCACGTTGTCCTTGAGCAGCGCGTTCATGCGCGGGTGCGCTGCCAGCGCCAGCGCCGTGGCGCGCAGCACGCAGGCGGTGATGGTGGGCTTCGCATCGCCCTCCCCCACGGGCTGCGCACGTAGCCAGGCCTGGCAGGCCGAGACATCGGCATCGACGCCCATGGCCACGCGCGGCGCCTGCCAGCCCAGGGCCATGTTGCGCGCGATGGCTCCGCGCAGGCCCTTGAGCGCAATGCTGGCGCTGCCGGTGCCCGCCTCTGCCACGGCGGCGCTCATGCCAGCGTGCCCAGGCTCTGGCCGGGCTTGAAGGTGCCTTCGGCCGGAACGAGGATGGCCTCGATCACGCCGTCGGCGGGCGCCAGCACCTCGTGGCTGGACTTGACCACCACCACGCTGGCCACCGGCTGGCCGGCCTTGACGCTGTCGCCCACCTTCACCAGCCAGTCCTCGACCAGGGCCTCGGTGCCGGGCTCCACGTCCTGCCAGGCGTCTTGCGAAAGGATGATGTCGGTGCTCATGCGGGTGCTCCTTCGAGCTGCGGCGCGGCCGCCAGCTGCCGCGCGGCGGCGACGATGGCATCGACCTGGGGAATGACGAACTGCTCCAGCGGGCGGCTGTAGGGAATGGGCACATCGGGCACGGCCAGGCGCCTGACCGGGGCCTTGAGGCGCACGCTGTCGAGGTTCTCGGCCACCAGCGCGGCGATCTCGCCCGACAGGCCGAAGCTCAGGTAGTCCTCGTCGGCCACCAGCAGGCGGCCGGTCTTGCGCACCGACCTGAGCACCGCCTCGCGGTCCAGCGGCACGATGGTGCGCAGGTCAATCACCTCGGCCTGGATGCCGGCCTGCGCCAGCTGTTCGGCGGCCAGCAGCGACTTCTGCACCATCTGGCTCAGCGTGACGATGGTCAGGTCGCCGCCCTCGCGCACCACCTTGGCCTGGCCGAAGGGGATGGCGTACTGCTCCTCGGGCACCTCGTTGGTGCTGCCCTCGAAGTACGACATCCACGGCAGGCCCATGATGCCCTTGTGGTACAGGAAGACCACGGGGTTGTCGTCGCGGATGGCCTGGGTCATCAGGCCCTTGGCGTCGCAGGCGTTGGACGGCACCACCACCTTCATGCCCGGCATGTGGGCGAAGGTCGCGTACAGGCACTGCGAGTGCTGGGCCGCGTCGTTGTAGCCGCCGCCTATGGCCGACATCAGCACCATGGGCAGCTTGATGTTGCCGCCGGCCATGTAGATGTTCTTGGCCATGTGGTTGTAGATCATGTCCATGCACACGCCGAAGAAGTCCACGAACATCAGCTCGGCGATGGGCCGCATGCCCTCGGCCGCCGCGCCTATGGCCGTGCCGATGAAGGCAGTCTCCGAGATCGGCGTGTCCATGATGCGGTCCTTGCCGTGCCTGGCCAGCAGGCCGCCGGTGGCGCCGAAGATGCCGCCGTACTTGCCGATGTCCTCGCCCATCACGAATACGTCGGGGTTGCGTTCGATTTCCTGGCCGATGGCTTCCGACACGGCCTGGGCCATGGTCAATTTGCGGGTTGTCATGCTGGTCTCCGAAGTTCTGGGGGCGTTAGCAGAAGACGTGCAGCAGCGCGTCCTCGGGCTTGGGGTACGGGCTGCTGCGGCCGTACTCATAGGCCTCGGCGATGCGGGCGCTGACGCGCTGGCGCAGCGCCTGGTCGGCCGCGTCGTCGAGCAGGCCGGCGCGGCGCAGGTGCTCGGCGAGGCGCGGTATGGGGTCGTTCTTGCGCAACTCGGCCGCCTCGCCCTTGGGGCGGTAGGTCTCCGGGTCGCCCTGGAAGTGGCCCAGGTAGCGGTCGGTCTTGACCTCGATCAGCGTCGGCCCCTCGCCGCGGCGCGCACGCTCGACGGCCACGCCGGCCGCCCCGTAGACGGCGAGCGCATCGTTGCGGTCCACCAGCACGCCGGGCATGCCGTAGGCGGCGGCGCGGTCGGCGTTCCAGGCCACCGAGGTGGACTCGCTCTTCTCCACCGAGATCGCGTACTTGTTGTCCTCGCAGACGAAGAGCACCGGCAGCTTCCACAGCGCCGCGAGGTTCATCGACTCGTGGAAGGCGCCCTGGTTGGTCGCGCCCTCGCCGAAGAAGGCCACGGCCACCCAGTCCTTGCCGCGCTTCTTCGCGGCCAGCGCCGCCCCGCAGGCCGGCGGCATGCTGGCGCCGATGATGCCGCTGCAGCTGAACTTGTGCGCCGGGTCGAACAGGTGCATGTGTCCGCCCTTGCCGCGGCCCAGGCCCGTGTCCTTGCCGAACATCTCGGCCGTCATGGGATTGAGCGGCACGCCCTTGGCGATGGCGAAGTGGTGCGGGCGGTGCGAGCCGACCACGGTGTCCTCGTCATGCAGATGGGCGCACACGCCCACCGCCACGGGCTCCTGCCCGGCAGCCAGGTGCATCTCGCCCGGCACGGGGCCGGAGCCGATGTCGAAGGCCAGCCCTTTCTGGATATGCGGCGGCAGCTTGCCTTCCATGTAGACCCGGGCCATGGTCTCTTCGTATTCCCGGATCTCGATCATCTTCTCGTACATCCACAGCTTGCGCTCGTTGCTTGGATTCATGGCGATGTCTCCGTCTGTCGTTGGGTACCGGCCCGCCGGATGAACCGGCCGGGCCATGGATGAGCGCGACCGCGCCCATGCCTCTCCCAGCGCAAGCGGTGTGCCAGCCGGCGCTCGGACGCCAGCGAATACGGGTAAGTCCCAGGAAATACCGGCATGCAAGGCCGGATTCCAGAGGCGCAGCCCCCCGCGCGGCCCGCAGGCCGGGGCTGCCGCGCCGCGGGGCATGCGACAGATGCAGCAACCGGATGCGACATCTGTCGCATCGGCATGCCCATGCAGCGACAGTTGTCGACCTCTGGCGGGACGGGCCGCTCAAAGCAAAAAAGGGAACGTATTGGCTACGTTCCCTTTCCTGGCCAGTTCCTCTCAAGCAACTGGTTCTTACAGCATTTAATGCCTCAAGCGCTTACCCAGCAAGCGCTACAAGCTATCAAAACATTAGCAAAACGGCTCACACCACCACCGGCTCCGGCTCCAGCCGGATGCCGAAGCGTTCGTAGACGCTGGTCTGTATCGCCTTGGCCAGCGTCATCACCTCGCCGCCGGTGACGCTGTCGTCCCGCGTGCCGCGGTTCACCAGCACCAGGGCCTGCTTGTCGTACACGCCGGCCTTGCCCACGGTTTTGCCCTTCCAGCCGCAGGCGTCTATCAGCCAGCCGGCGGCCAGCTTGATGCTGCCGTCGGGCATGGGGTAGTGCACGATCTTGGGGTCGCGCGCGATGATGTCCTGGCACTGCTCGGGCGTGACCGTGGGGTTCTTGAAGAAGCTGCCGGCGTTGCCGATCACGGCCGGGTCGGGCAGCTTGGCGCGGCGGATCTCGCACACCCAGTCGAAGATCTGCCGCGCCGTAGGCTGCGCCACGCCGGCCTCGGCGCGGCGGCGCTCCAGGTCCAGGTAGCCCAGTTCGGGCTTCCACGCCTTGGGCAGCAGGAAGCGCACGTGGGTGATGACCGCCCGGCCCGCCAGCCCCATGCCCCTGCCCCAGTGGCCGGGCAGGCCGCCGCCCTCGTGCTCGGCCAGCGGCGCGGCGTGCTTGAACACCGAGTCGCGGTAGCCGAAGGCGCATTGCGCGGCGTCCAGGGTGAAGGGCCGGCCCGTGGCCAGGTCGATGGCGACGAGCGAATGGAAACGGTCCTGCAGCTCCACGCCATAGGCGCCTATGTTCTGCACCGGCGCCGCGCCCACGGTGCCGGGGATCAGCGCCAGGTTCTCCAGGCCCGGCCAGCCCTGGGCCAGGGTCCAGGCCACGGTGTCGTGCCAGACCTCGCCGGCGCCGGCCTCGACGATCCAGGCCTGGTCGGTTTCTTCCAGCAGGCGCCGGCCCTTGATTTCCATCTTCAGCACGACGGACCTCGCATCCCCCGTGAACACGATGTTGCTGCCCCCCCCGAGCACGAACAGCGGCTGGCGCGCCAGGCGATGGTCGGCCAGCAGGTCATGCACGTCCTGCGGCGTGCGCACGCGCACCAGCGTGTGCGCGCGCGCCACGATGCCGAAGGTGTTGCAACTCTGCAGGGGGACGTTTTTCTCGACTAACATTGCCCGGATTGTCGCACCCGCCTCCGGGCGGGCGCGTGTGTGTACCGGCCAGCCGAGAGTGATGCCATGCCTTCTTTTGATACCGTCTGTGAAGCCAACTTCGTCGAAGTGAAAAACGCCGTGGAGAACACCGCCAAGGAGATCGGCACGCGCTTCGATTTCAAGGGCACGTCCGCCGCCATCGAGCTCAAGGACAAGGAGATCACGCTGTTCGGCGACGCCGAGTTCCAGCTGCAGCAGGTCGAGGACATCCTGCGCGGCAAGCTCACCAAGCGCAGCGTGGACGTGCGCTTCCTGGACGTGCAAAAGCCCCAGAAGATCGGCGGCGACAAGCTCAAACAGGTGGTGAAGGTCAGGAGCGGCATCGACAGCGAGCAGGCCAAGAAGATCCAGCGGCTCGTCAAGGACAGCAAGCTCAAGCTGCAGGCTGCCATCCAGGAGGAGAAGGTGCGCGTCACCGGCGCCAAGCGCGACGACCTGCAGGCCGCCATGGCGCTGATCCGCAAGGACATGGCCGACCTGCCGCTGACCTTCGACAACTTCCGCGACTGAGCAGGCGCGGATGAAGCGCGCCCTGCTGCCCTGCCTGAGCGCCGCGCTGGCGCTGGCCGCCTCCATGCCCGTGCATGCGCAGAACGTGGCGCTGGCCGGCATCCTGGGCGGCAAGGCCCTGCTGGTGGTGGACGGCAGCGCGCCGCGCGGCGTGGCGCCGGGCGAGTCCCACAGGGGCGTGCGCGTGGTCTCCGTGGGCCGTGACGAGGCCGTGCTGGACAGCGCCGGCGGCCGGCGCACCGTGCGGCTGGGCGAGGCGCCGGTGAGCGTGGGCGGCAGCGGCACGGGCCAGCGCGTCGTGCTCAAGGCCGATGCGCGCGGGCATTTCGTGAGCAGCGGCATGATCAACGGCCGCGTGATGCAGTACATGGTGGACACGGGCGCCTCCACGGTGGCCATAGGCCGCCCGGACGCGCAGCGCATGGGCCTGAAGTTCGAGCAGGAGGGCCAGAGCGTGATGATGAACACCGCCAACGGCGTGGCCCAGGGCTGGCGCCTGCGGCTCGACTCGGTGCGCGTGGGCGACGTGGAGCTGCGCGGCGTGGACGCCATCGTCACCCCCCAGCCCATGCCCTACGTGCTGCTGGGCAACAGCTTCCTGCGCGAGTTCCAGATGAGCCGCAACGGCGACGAGATGGTGCTGCACAAGCGCCGCTGACACGAAATCCGCTCCCGCCCATGGCCCCCTCACAAGCCAGCCCCCCCGAAGCCGCGGACAGCGAGTACGAGGACCTGCTGGGCCAGTGGTCCGACCTCGAATCCGCGCTGTCCGTGCTGCTGGCGCGGCCGCACAGCGTGCAGGACTTTCCCTCCAAGCTGCGCCAGTGCGACCTCTGGCTGCAGGACCTGGTGGCGCACGACATCGACGCGGCGCTGTACCTGATGTTCCAGCTCGCCGCCACCTCCACGGTGGGCTACAGCGCGTCGCACGCGCTGGTGTGCGCCACGCTGTGCCACATCCTGGCGCCCGAATTCAGGCTGCCCGCGCATCAGCGCAACAGCCTGGTGCGCGCGGCCTTCACCATGAACATCGGCATGACGGCCCTGCAGGACACGCTGGCCCTGCAGCGCGAGGAGCTCACCCCCGCGCAGCAGCAGGCCGTGGCCCGCCATCCGCAGGCCGGCGTGGAGCTGCTGGAGGACCTGCGCATCGCCGACGACCTGTGGCTGGAGGTGGTGGCGCAGCACCACGCGCCCCAGCCCGAGGCCTCGCAGCTCGCGGACCTGGATGCTCCCGAGCGGCTCGCCCGCATCCTGGGCACCATAGACCGCTACGCCGCCATGATCAGCCCGCGCAAATCGCGCGCGGGCCGCAGCGCCACCGATTCGGTGCGCGCCATCGTGGGCCATGACCGCGAGCTGCGCGACGAGGTCGGCCTGACCCTGGTGCGCACCGTGGGCCTGTGCCCGCCGGGCACCTTCGTGCGCCTGGACAACGCCGAGACGGCCATCGTGCTGCGCCGCAGCGAGCGCGCCAACTTCCCGCTCGTGGCCGGCGTGGCCGACGCCAGGGGCGAGCCGCAGTCCTCGCCCACGCTCTACCACACGGTGCGCGGGCAGCCGCGCATACAGTCGGCGCTGGCCCGCTCGGCCGTCACGGTGCAGCTGCCCCACCGCGTGATGGTGCGCCTGGGCCTGTACGCGGCACACCGCACCAACACCATCACGGGCTGATTTCAGGCTTTCTTGGAACCCAGGCGCGACTCCTTGCCCTGGATCAGGCGCTGGATGTTGGCCTTGTGGCGCCAGGCCAGCAGGCCCGCCATGACGGCGATGGCCACGCCCACGCGCGCATCCATGTACCAGGCCATGCCGCCGCCCAGCACGTAGAAGAACGGCGCGAACACCGCCGCCACCAGCGATGCCAGCGACGAGTAGCGGAAGAAGAACGCGATGATGACCCAGGTCAGCAGCGTGGCCAGGCCCAGCCAGCCGCTGATGCCCAGCAGCACGCCCAGCGCCGTGGCCACGCCCTTGCCGCCCTGGAAGCGGAAGAACACCGGCCACAGGTGGCCCAGGAAGGCCGCCAGGCCCACCAGGGCCATCGTGCCCTCCTCCAGCCCGTAGGGCGCGCCGAACCAGCGCACCAGCGCCACGGGCAGCCAGCCCTTGGCCGCGTCGAACAGCAGCGTGACGGCCGCGGCCGCCTTCGACCCGGAACGCAGCACGTTGGTGGCGCCGGGGTTCTTGCTGCCGTAGGTGCGCGGGTCCGAGAGCCCCATGACGCGGCTCACGATGACGGCGAACGACAGGGAACCGAGCAGGTAGGCGGCCACGGTGGCGGCGAGGGACAGAAGGACGGAGCTCACGGCGGATCGAAGTGCGAGGTGGCAGGGACGGCTATTCTGCCAGCGCGCACCGCACGGGCCGCGCGCCCAGCAGCTGCACGCACACCTGCGGGTCGAGCTGCACCAGGAAGCCGCGCCGCCCGCCGTTGATGGCGATGCGCGGCAGCTGCAGGATGCTTTCCTCGATGAACACCGGCATCTCGCGCCGCGTGCCGAACGGCGAGGTGCCGCCCACGAGGTAGCCGCTGTGGCGGTTGGCCACCTCGGGCCTGCACGGCTCCACGCTCTTGGCGCCGATCTGGCGCGCGAGGTTCTTGGTCGATACCTTGCGGTCGCCGTGCATGAGCACGATGAGCGGCCTGGCGTCCTGGTCCTGCATCACCAGGGTCTTGACCACCATGTGTTCATGAAGCCCCAGCTGGCGCGCCGACTCCGCGGAGCCGCCATGCTCCACGTAGTCGTAGGGGTGCTCGGTGAACGCCACCTTGTGCGCGCGCAGCAGCTGCGTGGCGGGCGTCTCGCTCACGTGCGCGGTCTTGTCCTTCTTCGCCATATGCTTTCAAAAATATAGCTTCCAGCGCTTGGCTGGCAAGCGCTGGAGCCGTTTTTCTTTCAAATCACTGCGCGGGGTCGCGCAGCTCCCAGCGGATCGCGTCGATCGCGGCGAGCAGCTCGGGCGAGAGCTGCGTGCCCCAGGCGTCCAGGTCTTCGTCGAGCTGCGCGAGCGAGGTCACGCCGATGATGGTGCTGGCCACGCGCCAGGAGCGGTAGCAGAACGCCAGCGCCAGCTGCGTGGGCGTGAGGCCGTGCTCGCGCGCGAGCTGGTTGTAGCGCCGCGCGCCGGCCAGCGCCTCGGGGCGGCCCCAGCGCTGCCTGCGCACCGATTCGTAGCGCGCGATGCGCGCATCCTGCGGCGCGCCGGGGTCGGTGGGCGCGTGCCGGTCGAACTTGCCCGTGAGCAGCCCGAAGCCCAGCGGCGAATAGGCGAGCAGCGACACGCCCAGGCGATGGCAGCTCTCGTCCATCGCGTTCTCCCAGCTGCGGTTGAGCAGGCAGTACGGGTTCTGCACCGACGCCACGCGCGGCAGGCCGTGCTGCTCGGCCAGGCGCACGAACTCGTGCACGCCGTAGGGCGTCTCGTTCGAGAGGCCGACGTGGCGCACCTTGCCCGCATGCACCAGGCCCGCGAGCGCCTCCAGCTGCTCCTGGATCGGCGTGGCGCTCACCTCCTTGGCCGGGTCGTAGTACAGGTTGCCGAACGCGGGCACGTGCCGCTCGGGCCAGTGGATCTGGTAGAGGTCGATCACGTCGGTCTGCAGGCGCCGCAGGCTGCCCTCGCACGAGGCCACGATGTCGGCCGCCGTCATCCCCAAGCCTGCGCGGATCCACGGCATGCCGCGCGAGGGCCCGGCCACCTTGGTGGCCAGCACGACGCGCCCGCGCATGCCGGGGCGTTTGCCAAGCCAGCGGCCGATGATGGCTTCGGTGGCGCCGCAGGTCGCCTCGCGCGCGGGCACGGCGTACATCTCGGCCGTGTCGATGAAGTTCACGCCGCGCTCCACGGCGCGGTCGAGGATGGCGTGTGCGTGGGGCTCGTCCACCTGCTCGCCGAAGGTCATGGTGCCCAGGCAGATGGGGGTGACGCGCAGGTCGCTGCGGCCGAGGGGAAGGGTGTTCATGCGCTTTCTCTTCTTCGGAAACCAGCGCCGCAGTGTACGGATTCGCACCCATCCGTGCAGGAGCCCGTTTAGAGGTAGCGCAGCTGCGCGGGGTCCAGCCCCAGGCGCACCTGCGCGCCGGGCGCGAACATGCCGCGGCCCGCGTAGTGCGGCTGGTCGCTGGTCAGCGCCACCTCGCCCACGCGCACGCGGTAGCGCGAGAACTCGCCCAGGAACTCGGCGCTCTCCACTTGGCCGTCGAGCCACACGCGCGCGCCGTCGCCCTGCTCTGCACGCGGGCGGATGCTGACCTGGTGCGGGCGGAAGGCCAGCGCCGCCGGGCCGATGGCCGGCGGCTCTGCGGGCCGCGCCAGCGCGAGCGGCCCCAGGCCCCGGGCGTGGAAGGTCAGCGTATCGGCCGAGACCGCCGTGACCTCGCCCTCCAGCAGGTTGGCCGTGCCCACGAAGCCGGCCACGAAGCGGTTCTGCGGATAGTCGTACAGCCCCGCGGCCGTGCCCACCTGCTGCAGGATGCCCTTATCCAGCACCGCCATGCGGTCCGCCGTGGTCATGGCCTCTTCCTGGTCGTGGGTGACGAAGACGGTGGTCAGGCCCAGCGTGCGCTGCAGGTTCTTGAGCTCCTCGCGCATCTGCACGCGCAGCTGCCTGTCCAGGTTGGACAGCGGCTCGTCGAGCAGCAGCAGCTTGGGTTCGATGACGATGGTGCGCGCCAGCGCCACGCGCTGCTGCTGGCCGCCCGACAGCTGCGCCGGGCGGCGCCGGGCGTACTGCGCCAGCCCGACGAGGTCGAGCACCGCGCCCACCTTGCGGCGCATGGCGTCGCGGCTTTCGCGCCGCTCCACCAGGCCGAAGGCCACGTTGTCCCACACCGTCATGTGCGGCCACAGCGCGTAGTTCTGGAACACCATGCCGATGTTGCGCAGGTGCGGCGGCACTGCGCTGATGTCCTGGCTATCCACGAGCAGCTCGCCGCTCTGGTGCTGGTTGAAGCCCGCGATCAGGCGCAGCAGCGTGGACTTGCCCGAACCCGAGGGGCCGAGCAGCGCGAAGAACTCGCCCGGCTCGATCCTCAGGTCGATGTCACGCAGCACGGGCGTGGCGCCATAGCTCAGGCTGATGTGGCGGCATTCGAGGGAGGCTTGGTTCATGCGCTATGCCCTGGATGATGGTTGCACCGCGGCGCGCGAGCGCTCCACGAAGCGGTGCGAGAAATACGTGCCCAGGCCGACGACGGCCACGGCCAGCACGCCCAGGGCCGCGCCCGGCCCGCGCCCGGCGATGCTCTGCATGTACAGGTAGATGCCCAGGCTCATGGGCGCCTGGCTTTCGGTGGACACCAGCACCAGCGTGGCCGACAGCTCCACGGCCGCGGTGATGAAGCTGGTGACGAAGCCCGCCAGGATGCCGCCGGCCATCAGCGGCACCATCACGCGCCGTATGGTGGACAGGCGCGAGGCGCCCAGGCTCTGCGCCGCCTCTTCGAGCGACACGTGCACCTGCTGCAGCGCCGCCATGCACGAGCGCAGCGCGTACGGCAGGCGCCGCACGGCGTAGGCCAGCATGATCAGCACCCAGGTCTGCACCACCAGCCGGTCGCTGCCCGGCAGCGTGACGCCCTTGAACAGGCGCAGGTAGCCGATGGCCAGCACCAGCCCTGGAATCGCCAGCGCGGCCGACGCCAGCCAGTCCAGCCACTGGCGCGCGGGCAGCTGCGTCCGCAGGATCAGGTAGGCGATGGCCGTGCCTATCACCACGTCCAGCCCCGCGGCCAGCACGCAGTACAGCAGCGTGTTGCCGATCATGCCGCCCGCGTCGCTGAACACGGTGGCGTAGTGCTCCAGCGTGTAGGCGTCGGGCAGCACCGAGAAGCTCCACACCTTGGCGAACGACATCAGCAGGATGCCCGCGTGCGGCGCCAGCACCACGGCCAGCACCAGCAGGATCCAGCCGTAGGCCAGCAGCGATTCCCACCGGCCCAGGCGGCGCTTTTGCAGCGCGTTGCCGCCCTTTTGCAGCGTGGCGTAGTCGCGCCCCTTCATCACGCGCGCGGCGAGCCACAGCGCCAGGATGGAGAAGCCGATCATGATCACGCTGATCACGTAGCCCAGCGGGTCGTCCACGCCCACCGAGGTGATGCGCAGATAGGCCTGGGGCGCGAGCATGTTGGTCACGCCCATGACCAGCGGCGTGCCCAGGTCGTCGAACACCTTCACGAACACCAGCGCGGCGCCCGCCAGGTAGCCCGGCATGGCCAGCGGAAAGATCACGCGGCGAAACAGCCGCAGGCCCCGCGCGCCCAGGTTCAGGGCCGACTCCTCCATGGCCCCGTCGATGTTGCGCATGGCCGCGACGAGGTTGAGCAGGATGAACGGGAAGTAGTGGATGCTCTCGACGAAGGTCACGCCCACGAGGCCGTCCATGAGCGGCACGGTGAAGCCCAGCCAGTCGTCCAGCAGCAGGTTCACCGAGCCGCTGCGCCCGAAGATGAGCTGCAGCGCCACCGCGCCCACGAAGGGCGGCATGATGAGCGGCAGAACGCCCAGGGTCTGGATCAGCAGCGCGCCGCGGAACTCGAAGCGCACCGTCAGGTACGCGAGCGGCACGGCGATCACGCTGGCGAAGAACGTGCTGGCCAGCGCCACCCACAGGCTGTTGAAGAAGGACTCGCGAAAGACCAGCTGGCCGAAGAAGTTGCCGAAGTGGCCGAGGGTGGGCGCGCCGGTCTCGGTGACGAAGGCGGTGTAGATCACCGTGCCCACGGGCAGCACCAGGAAGCACAGCAGGAAGGCCAGGATCAGGCCGAAGGCGATCCAGGGCCCAGGGCCGGCCAGGGCGCGGGGCGATCGCGCGCGGGCGACGGGCTGGAGGGTGGTTGCGGGCATGCAGGCTCCGGTCGCGCCCGCCGCCCATGCGGGGCGGGCGTGGTGGTCTGGACAGGGTGGGTCTACTTGGCCAGGCCGCGCGCCTCGTCGGCCAGCTGGCGCGCGCGCTCGTAGTTGGCGCGCGCCTTCTCGGACCACATCTGCTCCATGCCCGTGAGCTGCTTGGACACGGCCACGTCGCGCCGGCTCTTGCGGAACAGCTCCAGGAACTCGGGGTTCTTCACGTTGTCCGCGCCCACGAGCGAGGTGTAGGCCAGGCTGCGCGCCTGCGCCAGCAGCTCGCTGCCGCGCGCGTTGGGCCGGGCCTTGAGGGCTGCAGTGGCCTCATGGATGGCCTTGGTGGCGGCCTGCAGCTCCTTGAGGCGGAAGGTCACCATCTGGTCGAACAGGCTGATCACCACGGGGTAGCGCTGGCCCGACAGCTCGGTGTTGAACTGCACCTTGGCGCGCTTGGCGATGTCCTGCGGCACGGGGTAGCCGGCCGGGGGCTTGAGCATCGAATAGGGCAGGATGGGCAGGCGCCCGATCTTGGGGTCGAACAGCAGCTGCTGGCCGGGCACCGACATGGTGTAGGCCATGAACTTCTTGGCCTCGTCGGCGTTCTTGGCGCCGGCGATCAGGGCGATGTTGGCCGGCACCACGGCCGTCATGCTCGGGTAGGTGAAGTCCACCGGATAGCCCGAGTACTTGCCCGCCAGCGCCAGGAAGTCGATCACGATGCCTATGCCGTACTGGCCGTTGTTCACGCCATCCGGCACGGCGAAGCTGCGGTCGGTCACGGCGGCGGCGTTGCCCATGATCTGCAGCAGCTGCGTCCAGCCCTTGTCCCAGCCCTCGCCCTGCAGGATGGTCTCCACCGTGAGCTGCGTCGTGCCCGAGCGCGAGGGCGACGAGATCGCGATGTGGCCGAAGTACTCGGGCCGCACCAGGTCGCTCCATTCCCTGGGCACGGGCAGCTTGTGCGCCTTCAGGTAGCGCGTGTTCCACGAAATGCCGTAGCCAGCCAGCGCCTGGCCGTAGTACATGCCCTTGGGGTCGTTGAGCGGGTAGTTGCCGATCTTCGCCGGCGCGCTCTTGTTCACGACCTCGGGCGCGCCCTGCAGCAGCTTGTAGCTGGCCAGCACCTCGAACGCATCGGGCGCGCTGGCCCACATGACGTCGGGGCGCTGGCCCTCGGGCAGCTCGCGGATGTAGGCCACCGAGGCCGTGGTGTTCTTGTTCAGTATCTCGATCTTGATGCCGGGGTTGGCGGCCTCGAAGGCCTTCTGGTAGGCGGTGGTCAGCTCTTTCGGGAAGGACGTGATCACCGTGACGGTGCCGGCCGCCGCGGTCTGGGCCGCGCCCCACAGGCCTGCGGCGGCCAGGGCCATGGCAAGAATGCTGCGCTGCATTGCTGTCTCCTCTGTGTGTCATTGGTATGCCCGGCACTGTAAGGCCCTCGCGGCGCGGCTGCCAATCATGGTTTGCGCTGGCGCCGGCGGCATGCGGCCGAAACGGAAATAATCGGCCCATGTACCAAGCCCTGCGCCATGCCCGTACCGAGTCCGTCCCCATCCGCACGCTGCGCTACCACGTGCGCCTGTGGGGCGATGCCCTGCCCGGCCAGCCGCCCCTGGTGCTGCTGCACGGCTGGATGGACGTGGGCGCCTCCTACCAGTTCGTGGTCGATGCCTTCGGCGCGGCCTTTGCCGCGGGGCGCCTGATCATCGCCCCCGACTGGCGCGGCTTCGGCCATTCGCGCCTGCCCGGGCCCTGCGACGGCTACCCGTTCGCGGACTACCTGGCCGACCTGGACCAGCTGCTGGACCACTACGCCGGCGGCGCACCGGTGGACCTGGTGGGCCACAGCATGGGCGGCAACGTGGCCATGATGTATGCGGGCGCGCGGCCCGCGCGCATCCGCCGCCTGGTGAACCTGGAGGGCTTCGGCATGCCGGCCACGCAGCCCGCGCAGGCGCCCGGCCGCTATGCGCAGTGGATGGACGAGATCCGGCAGTTCGGGCGCGGCGAGATGGCGCTCAACGCCTACGACAGCGCCGACGGCGTGGCCCGGCGCCTGATGAAGACCAACCCGCGCCTGGACGCCGGCAAGGCCGCCTGGCTGGCCCGCCACTGGGCCCACGAGGATGCGCACGGGCGCTGGCACATCATGGGCGACGCCGCGCACAAGATCGTGAACCCGCAGCTCTACCGCGTGGACGAGGCCCTGGCCCTGTACGAAGCCATCACCGCCCCCGTGCTCTCGGTGCATGCCAGCGGCGGCAGCCTGGGCCGCTGGGGGGAGCGCTACACCCTGCAGGACTACCACCGGCGCCTGGCCCATGTGCGCGACCAGCGCACGGCCGTGGTGCACGACGCCGGCCACATGCTGCACCACGACCAGCCCGCGCAGGTGGCGCGGCTGATCGAGGACTTCGTGGCCGCGCCCACGCCCGCTGGCTGACAATTGCCCACCGCCCGGCCCGCGCCCCGGCGCACCACCGTTTCATCAGCCAAATCATGCCCTGACGCTTATGCAGCAAGCGCAGGGAGCTATAAGTTTTGAATCAGAAAGGCAAGCAACACATGAGTCTCGACAACAACGCCCGCACCCCCATCCGCATCGGCATCGTGGGCTACGGCAACCTGGGGCGCGGCGTGGAGGCGGCGGTCGCCAGGAACCCCGACATGGTGGTCGCCGGCATCTACACGCGCCGCGACCCGGCGCAGATCGCGCCCATGGGCGCGGGCGTGCCGGTGCACGGCATGGACAGCCTGCCCGGCCACAAGGGCGGCATCGACGTGCTGGTCCTGTGCGGCGGCTCCAAGGACGACCTGCCGCGCCAGAGCCCCGAGCTGGCCGCGCACTTCAGCCTGGTGGACAGCTTCGACACCCATGCGCGCATCCCCGAGCATTTCGCCAGCGTGGATGCCGCCGCGCAGGCCGGCAGGACCACGGCGCTGATCTCGGCGGGCTGGGACCCGGGCATGTTCTCCATCAACCGCGTGATGGGCGAGGCCCTGCTGCCCGACGGCGCCACCTACACCTTCTGGGGCAAGGGCCTGAGCCAGGGGCATTCCGATGCCGTGCGCCGCGTTCCCGGCGTGGCCGGCGGCGTGCAGTACACCATCCCCGTGGACGAGGCCGTGGCCCAGGTGCGCAGCGGCGTGCGCCCGGCGCTCAGCACGCGCGAGAAGCACCGGCGCGAGTGCTTCGTGGTGCTGGAGGCCGGCGCCGACGCCCAGGCCGTGCGCCAGGCCATCGTGACCATGCCGCACTACTTCGACGAGTACGACACCACGGTGCACTTCATCGGCGCCGAGGAGCTGGCGCGCGAGCACGGCGCCATGCCGCACGGCGGCTTCGTGATCCGCAGCGGCAACACCTCGCAGGCCAGCAGGCAGGTCATCGAATACCGCCTGCAGCTCGACAGCAACCCCGAGTTCACCTCCAGCGTGCTCGTGGCCTACGCGCGCGCCGTGCACCGCATGCAGCAGACGGGGCAATGGGGCTGCAAGACCGTTTTCGACGTGGCGCCGGGCCTGCTGTCGCCCAGGAGCGCGGCCGAGCTGCGCGCGCAGCTGCTGTAATCGCGGCTGCCGCGCCCCGATGCGCGCACCATGAGAAAATCGTGGGTTATTCCGTAAGAAACAGGACGACCCGCACCATGGAAGCAGAACACATCAACCAGATCGGCACCACCCTCGAAGACCTGGCCAACCGGACGCAAGAGCTACGGAGGTATCTTTGACTACGATGCCAAGTACGAGCGCCTGCGCACGGTAAACGCATCGCTGGAAGATCCGGCCTGCTGGAACGACCCCAAGAAGGCCCAGGAACTCGGCAAGGAAAAGAAGATGCTCGACGGCGTGGTGCTCACGCTGCAGAAGCTGACCGCCGAGCTGGCCGACAACGCCGAGCTCTACGAGATGAGCCGCGAGGAAGGCGACGAGGCCGGCCTGCTCACGATCGAGAAAGAGACCGCCAAGCTGCTGCCGCTGATCGAGGAGCTCGAATTCCGCCGCATGTTCAGCAAGGAGGCCGACCCGCTGAACTGCTACGTCGACATCCAGGCCGGCGCGGGCGGCACCGAGGCCTGCGACTGGGCCGGCATGCTGCTGCGCCAGTACCTCAAGTACGCCGAGAGGAAGGGCTTCAAGGCCACGGTCGACGAGGAGACGCCGGGCGACGTGGCCGGCATCAAGAGCGCCACCATCCACATCGAGGGCGAGTACGCCTACGGCCTGCTGCGCACCGAGACCGGCGTGCACCGCCTGGTGCGCAAGAGCCCGTTCGACAGCTCGGGCGGGCGCCACACCTCGTTCGCCAGCCTGTTCGTCTACCCCGAGGTGGACGACTCGATCGAGATCGACATCAACCCCGCCGACGTGCGCACCGACACCTACCGCGCCAGCGGCGCGGGCGGCCAGCACATCAACAAGACCGACTCGGCCGTGCGCCTGACGCACATGCCCACGGGCATCGTGGTGCAGTGCCAGGACGGCCGCAGCCAGCACAGCAACCGCGACGTCGCCTGGCAGCGCCTGCGCTCCAAGCTCTACGAGCACGAGATGCAAAAGCGCATGGTGGAGCAGCAGAAGCTCGAGGACACCAAGACCGACGTGGGCTGGGGCCACCAGATCCGCTCCTACGTGCTGGACAACAGCCGCATCAAGGACCTTCGCACCAATGTCGAAGTCTCGGCCACGCAGAAGGTGCTGGACGGTGACCTGGACGTGTTTATCGAAGCCTCGCTCAAGCAGGGCATATAAGGATACGTGATGAAAGAAGGACAAGCCATGGCCATCCAGCGCCTGGACTACGCGCCGCCTGCGTACTGGATCGACAGCGTCGAGCTGACGTTCGACCTCGATCCGGCCAAGACCCGCGTCTTGAACAGGATGCGCCTGCGCCGCAACCCCGACGTGGCGCCCCAGCCGCTGCGCCTGGATGGCGAGGAGCTGAACCTGGCGCGCGTCATGGTCAACGGCGCCGGCAGCTCCTTCAAGATCGAGGGCGACAAGCTGGTGCTGGAGAACCTGCCCGAGGGCAGCGACCCCTTCGAGCTCGAGATCTTCACCACCTGCGCCCCCGCCAAGAACACCCAGCTGTCGGGCCTGTACGTGAGCGGCGACACCTTCTTCACGCAGTGCGAGGCCGAGGGCTTCAGGCGCATCACCTACTTCCTCGACCGGCCCGACGTGATGGCCAGCTACCAGGTGCTGCTGCGCGCCGACAAGGCCCAGTACCCGGTGCTGCTGTCCAACGGCAACCTGGTGGAGAGCGGCGAGCTCGACGGCGGCCGCCATTTCGCGCGCTGGGCCGATCCGCACAGAAAGCCCAGCTACCTGTTCGCCCTGGTGGCGGGCAAGCTCGTCGCGCGCGAGCAGCAGATCCTCAGCCGCGCCGGCAAGCCCCACCTGCTGCAGGTCTGGGTGCGCCTGGGCGACCTGGGCAAGACCGAGCACGCCATGAACTCGCTCATGGCATCGATTGCCTGGGACGAGGCGCGCTTCGGCCTCTCGCTCGACCTGGAGCGCTTCATGATCGTCGCCACCAGCGACTTCAACATGGGCGCCATGGAGAACAAGGGCCTGAACATCTTCAATACCAAGTACGTGCTGGCGAGCGAGGCCACGGCCACCGACGCTGATTTCTCCAACATCGAAAGCGTGGTGGGCCACGAGTACTTCCACAACTGGACGGGCAACCGCGTCACCTGCCGCGACTGGTTCCAGCTCTCGCTGAAAGAGGGCCTGACGGTGTTCCGCGACCAGGAGTTCAGCCAGGACATGGCGGGCAGCCCGTCGGCGCGCGCGGTCAAGCGCATCGAGGACGTGCGCGTGCTGCGCACCGTGCAGTTCCCCGAGGACGCGGGCCCCATGGCCCACCCCGTGCGCCCCGACAGCTACGTCGAGATCAACAACTTCTACACCGTCACCATCTATGAAAAGGGCGCCGAGGTCGTGCGCATGCAGCACAACCTGGTGGGCCGCGAAGGCTTCGCGCGCGGCATGAAGCTGTACTTCGAGCGCCACGACGGCCATGCCGTGACCTGCGACGACTTCGTGCAGGCCATGGCCGACGCCAACCCCGCAAGCCCCCTGGCCCTGCACCTGGAGCAGTTCAAGCGCTGGTACTCCCAGGCCGGCACGCCGCACGTCAAGGCCGTGGGCCAGCACGACGCCGGCGCGCGCCGCTACACGCTCACGCTGTCGCAAAGCTGCGCCGCCACGCCGGGCCAGCCGGACAAGCACCCCTTCGTCATCCCCGTGGCCCTGGGCCTGCTGGGCGCCGACGGCCGCGCCATGCCCCTGCAACTCGAGGGCGAAGCCGCGGCAGGCGGCACCGAGCGCACCGTGGTGCTGACCGAGCCCAGCCTCACGCTCACCTTCGTGGATGTGGACAGCCCGCCCGTGCCCTCGCTGCTGCGGGCTTTCAGCGCGCCGGTGATCCTGGACTGCGAGTACGGCGACGCCGAACTGCTCACCCTGCTGGCGCACGACGGCGACGCCTTCAACCGCTGGGAGGCCGGCCAGCGCCTGATGCTGCGCATCGCCGTCCATGCCATAGCCGACGGCGCACTCACCACGGATGCAGCCGGCCAGATCCAGCAGAACCTCCTGCCCGCTGCGCTGGTACAGGCCATGCGCGACGTGCTGCGCCACCCGCAGCTCGATGCCGCGTTCAAGGAACTGGTGCTCACGCTGCCGTCGGAGAACTACATCGCCGAGCAGCTGCAGGTCGTGGACCCGCAGCGCGTGCACGCCGTGCGCGAGGCGCTGCGCCAGCAACTGGCCGTGCAGTTGCAGGCCGACTGGGCGTGGGCCTGGGAAGAGCACCACGCCGGCGACGCCTACCGCCCCGACGCCGTGAGCAGCGGCCGCCGCGCGCTCGCCGGCCTGGCCCTCTCCATGCTGTGCCTGGCCGCGCGCCAGAGCGGCGACGCCGTATGGCCCGGCAAGACCTACCAGCGCTTCAAGGATGCGGGCAACATGACCGACCGCTTCAACGCGCTGTCGGCCCTGGTCAACAGCGGCCACGAGCTGGCCGCGCCCGCCCTGGCGCGCTTCCACGCCCTGTTCAGGGACGACGCGCTGGTGCTCGACAAATGGTTCGCCCTGCAGGCCGGTGGCACCGACCGCGGCGGCAACGTGCTGCCCGCCGTGAAGGCCTTGATGAAGCACCCCGACTTCCACATCAAGAACCCCAACCGCGCGCGCAGCGTCATCTTCAGCTACTGCAGCGCCAACCCCGGCGCCTTCCACCGCAGCGACGCGGCGGGCTACGTGTTCTGGGCCGACCGCGTCCTCGAACTCGACGCCCTGAACCCGCAGGTCGCCGCCCGCCTGGCGCGCGCGCTGGACCGCTGGAGCAAGCTGGCCGAGCCCTATCGCACGGCCGCGCACGAGGCCATCGCCCGCGTGGCCGCCAAGCCCGACCTCTCCAACGATGTGCGCGAAGTCGTCACGCGCGCCCTTGCCGATTGATTGAAGGAAAAGGACCTACCCATGACAGAACGCATCAGCCTGACCCGCTACCTCGTCGAGCAACAGCGCGTCGACGGCCGCATCCCGCCCCAGCTGCGCCTGCTGCTGGAAGTGGTGGCGCGCGCCTGCAAGCGCATCTCCCAGGCCGTGAACAAGGGCGAACTGGGCGAAGTGATGGGGACTGCCGGCACCCAGAACGTGCAGGGCGAGGTGCAGAAAAAGCTCGACATCATCGCCAACGAAACCCTGATCGAGGCCAACGAATGGGGCGGCCACCTGGCGGCCATGGCCAGCGAGGAGATGGAGGGCATCTACGTCGTGCCCAACCGCTACCCGCAGGGCGAATACCTGCTGATGTTCGACCCGCTCGACGGCTCCAGCAACATCGACGTGAACGTGAGCATAGGCACCATTTTCAGCGTGGTGCGCAAGCCCGAAGGCCACCCCGGCGTGCACGACGATGACTTCCTGCAGCCCGGCCGCTGCCAGGTGGCGGCCGGCTACTGCATCTACGGTCCGCAGACCACGCTGGTGCTCACCGTGGGCGACGGCGTGGCCATGTTCACGCTGGACCGCGAGCAGGGCTCCTTCGTGCTGATCCGCGAGAACGTGCGCATCCCCGAGGACACCAGGGAGTTCGCCATCAACATGAGCAACATGCGCCACTGGGACGAACCCGTGCGCCGCTACATCGACGAATGCCTGCAAGGCGCGGAAGGCCCGCGCGGCAAGGACTTCAACATGCGCTGGGTCGCCAGCATGGTGGCCGACGTGCACCGCATCCTGAGCCGCGGCGGCATCTTCATGTACCCCTGGGACAAGCGCGAGCCCAACAAGCCCGGCAAGCTGCGCCTGATGTACGAGGCCAACCCCATGGGCTGGCTGGTCGAACAGGCCGGCGGCGCCGCGACGAACGGCAAGCAGCGCATCCTGGACATCCAGCCCACCCAGCTGCACGAACGCGTGAGCGTGATCCTGGGCTCTAAAAACGAGGTCGAACGCGTGACGGGCTACCATAACGGTATATAATCCAAGGCTTCGCCGGTGTAGCTCAGTCGGTAGAGCAGCTCATTCGTAATGAGAAGGTCGCGTGTTCGATTCATGTCTCCGGCACCAAATGAAAACCCCTGACTCTTGCGAATCAGGGGTTTTTTCACATGCGCTCAAAGCGCCCCGGGTTCAGCCCCGCGCCGCGGCGCTCGCGTGCAGGCAGATGGCAGCGGCCGCGCCGACGTTGAGGGACTCCTCGCCGCCCGGCTGCGTGATGCGGATGTGCCGGCTTGCACGCCGCTGCAGGTCGGGCGACACGCCCTGCCCCTCGTGGCCCATGATCCAGCCGCAGGGCCAAGGGAGCTGGGCGCGGTGCAGCCAGTCGCCCTGGTGCGAGCTGGTGGCCAGCAGCGGCACGCGCAGGCGGTCGATGTCCTGCGCGTCCAGGCCCTCGACCAGGCGCAGGGCGAAATGCGCGCCCATGCCGGCGCGCAGCACCTTGGGCGACCAGAGCGCCGCCGTGCCCTTGAGCGCCGCGATCTGCGCGAAGCCGAAGGCCGATGCGCTGCGCAGGATGGAGCCCACGTTGCCCGCGTCCTGCAGGCGGTCGAGCACCACCGTGGGCGATTGCGCGTCGAGCGCCTGCTGCGCCGGCAGCGGCAGCACGAAGCCCATGCGCGCGGGCGATTCCAGGCCGCTGATGTCCTGCCACAAGGCGTCGGCGATCACTACGTTTTTGGTAGCTGCTTGCGCATACTCCGTGGGCGCTAGCGGCCAAAAAGACTCTGAAAACACCGCGATGGCCGGGCGCTGGCCGCGCGCCAGGGCGGCGCTGCACAGGTGGTCGCCCTCCAGCCACACGCGGCCCTGCTTGCGGTAGGCCGTGCTGTCCTGCGACAGGCGGCGCAGATCCTTGAGCAGCGCGTTGTCGCGCGAATGGATGGTGACGGGCTGCATGGCGGTCATGGGAGGGCCAGGGTGCGCGCCACGGGGGCGAACGAGCGGCGGTGCTGCGGGCAGGCGCCATGCGCCTGCAAGGCGGCCAGGTGCTCGGCCGTGCCGTAGCCCTTGTGGCCCGCGAAGCCGTATTGCGGGTACTGCGCGTGCAGCTCGGCGCACCAGCGGTCGCGCGTGACCTTGGCCAGGATGGAGGCCGCCGAGATGGCCGCCACCCGCGCGTCGCCCTTGACGATGGCCTCGGCCGGGATGTCCAGCCGCGGCAGCCGGTTGCCGTCCACCAGCGCCAGCGTGGGCTTGAGGCGCAGGCCCTGCACGGCGCGGCGCATGGCCAGCAGCGTGGCCTGCAGGATGTTGAGCCGGTCGATCTCTTCCACGCTGGCCTCGGCGATGCTGCAGCACAGGGCCTTGGCGCGTATCTCGTCGAAGAGCCGCTCGCGCCGTGCGGCCGTGAGGGTCTTGGAGTCGGCCAGGCCGGCGATGGGCTGCTGGTCGTCGAGGATCACCGCGGCCGCGACCACGGGGCCGGCCAGCGGGCCGCGGCCGGCCTCGTCCACGCCGGCCACGAGGCCGCCCGGATGCCAGTCGAAAGAGGCCTGTTCAGGCAAGGATTTGCGCGATGGCATGGGCGGCGAGGCGCGGAGTGTCGCGCTGCAGTTCTTCGTGCAGGGCCGTGAAGCGCTGCTCCAGGCGCGCGATGCGCCCGGGGTCCCGGGCGGGCGCATCCAGCCATTGCTGCACGGCCGCGGCCAGCGCCTGGGGCGTGGCGGCGTCCTGCAGCAGCTCGGGCACGGCGAAGTCGCGGCACAGGATGTTGGGCAGGCCCACCCAGGGCTGCAGCTGCTTGCGCCGCATCAGGCGCCAGCTGACCGGGTGCATGTGGTAGGCGATGACCATGGGGCGCTTGTACAGCGCCGCCTCCAGCGTGGCCGTGCCGCTGGCGATCAGCGTGCAGTCGCACGCGGCCAGCACCTGGTGCGACTGGCCGGTGACGATGGTGAGGCTCTCCAGCACGCCGCATTCGCGCGCGATCTGCGCGATGCGCCCACGCAGCGCGGGTACCGCCGGAACTACCATTTTGATAGCTGGCCGCGCTTTCCTGATGAGCGCTGCAGCCTGAAAGAACGGTCTGGCGATGTAGGCCACCTCGGCCGACCGGCTGCCGGGCAGGATGGCGAGCACCTCGTCGCCGGCCGCCAGCCCCAGCTGCGCGCGCGCGGCCGGCCGGTCGGGTGCCATGGGGATGACGCTGGCCAGCGGATGGCCCACGTAGGTGGCGGCGATGCCGTGGCGCGCGAGCAGTTCGGGCTCGAACGGGAAGATGCACAGCACATGGTCGGCGGCGGCGCGGATCTTCTCGACGCGGTGGGCGCGCCAAGCCCAGATCGACGGGCAGACGAAGTGCACGGTCTTGACGCCGGCGGCGCGCAGGTCGCGCTCCAGGCCCAGGTTGAAATCGGGCGCGTCCACGCCGATGAACACGTCCGGCCTGTCCGCCAGCAGCCTGGCGCGCAGCGCCTTGCGGATCTGCAGGATGCCCCACAGGCGCCGCACGAGTTCGATGCTGTAGCCATGCACGGCCAAGCGCTCGCTGGGCCACCAGGCGTCGAAGCCGCGCTCCTGCATGCGCGGCCCGCCGATGCCCATGCTGGCCACGCCGGGCCACCGGGCGCGCAGCCCGTCGAGCAGCAGGCCGGCCAGCAGGTCGCCGGACGTCTCGCCGGCCACCATCGCGACGCGCGGTGGATGCGCCATGCCCGGCCCCGTCAGCGTGCAATGCCGCGCTGCGATGCGGCGATGAAGCCGCGCAGCAACGCGATGTCGCCCTCGGCCTCGGGGTGCGAATGCGGCAGCTCGCCCATGGCCGAGAGCGCGGCCTCCAGCGTCAGGCCCTGGCGGTACAGCAGGCGATAGGCCTGCTTGAGGGCGGCCACGCGCTGCGCCGAGAAGCCGCGGCGGCGCAGGCCCTCCAGGTTCAGGCCGCGCACGGCCAGCGGGTTGCCGTCCACCATCGTGAAGGGCGGTACGTCCTGCGACACTGCGCTGGCAAAGCCGATCATGGCGTGCGCCCCTACCTTCACGAACTGGTGGATGCCGGTGAGCCCGCCCACCGTAGCCCAGTCGCCTATCGACACATGGCCCGCCAGCGTGGTGTTGTTGGCCATGGTCGTGTTGCTGCCCACATGGCAGTCATGTGCAATATGGGTGTAGGCCATGATCCAGTTCTCGTCACCGATGCTGGTCTTGCCGCCCGCGCCCGGAACGCCGCGGTTGAAGGTACAGAACTCGCGCACCGTGTTGCGGTCGCCAATGACCAGTTCGGTGTCCTCGCCCTTGTATTTCTTGTCCTGCGGATCGGCGCCCAGGGAGGCGAACTGGAAGATGCGGTTGTCCGCGCCGATGGTGGTGCGGCCCTCGATCACGCAATGCGCGCCCACCGTGGTGCGCGCGCCGATGCGCACCTGCGGGCCTATGACGGCATAGGGTCCGACGCTGACGCTGGAGTCGAGCTGCGCTGCCGGATCGACGATGGCCGTGGAATGGATGCTGGTCACAGAGCCGCCCCCGTGCCCAGCCTCAAGCCACCGTGCGCATGGTGCACATGATCTCGGCCTCGCAGGCCATGCTGTCGCCCACGCGGGCCACGCCCTTGAACTTGTAGATGCCGCCCTTGATGCGGTCGAGCGATACGTCGAGGATGAGCTGGTCGCCCGGCTCCACGGGGCGCTTGAAGCGAGCGCCGTCGATGCCGACGAAATAGAACACCTTGTCGTCGCCGGGCGCCTCGCCCATCATGTCGAACGACAGCAGGCCGGCGGCCTGGGCCAGGGCCTCCAGCATCAGCACGCCGGGCATGACCGGGCGCGCGGGGAAGTGCCCCGTGAAGAATGGCTCGTTGATGGTGACGTTCTTGATCGCCTGGATGCGCTTACCGCGGTCGAGCTCGACCACCCGGTCCACCAGCAGAAACGGATAGCGGTGGGGCAGGAGCCTGAGGATTTGGTGAATGTCCATCATTGTTGTATAGCGCTCTGGTCGTCTTTTCGTGCTTGTTCAAGGGCCTTGATGCGTTCGCGCAGCCGGTACAGCTGCCGCAGCGTGGCCGCGTTTTTTTCCCACTTCGCATTGTCGTCCATGGGAAACACCCCCGTGTACTGCCCGGGCCGTGCAATCGAGTGCGTGACCACCGTGTTGGTGGAAATGTGCACATTGTCCGCCAACTCCAGGTGCCCGACGATGGACGCGGCGCCCGCGATCGTGCAATGCGCGCCGATGCGCGTGCTGCCCGCGACCGCCGCGCAGCCGGCCATGGCCGTGTGCCGGCCTATGTGCACGTTGTGGGCGATCTGGATGAGGTTGTCGAGCTTGACGCCGTCCTCGATCACCGTGTCGTCCAGGGCGCCGCGGTCTATGCAGGTGTTGGCGCCGATCTCCACGTCGTCGCCGATGCGCACGGCACCCAGCTGCTCGATCTTGACCCACTCGCCCCGCTCGTGCGCGAAGCCGAAGCCGTCCGCCCCGATCACCACGCCCGGGTGCAGGATGCAGCGCGCACCCACGGTGCAGCGCTCGCCGACCGTGACGCGCGACTTGAGCACCGTGTGCGCACCGATCACCGCGCCGCGCTCGACCACGCACAGCGGGCCGATGGTTGCCGTGGGGTGCACCTGCGCCTGCGCATCGACGACGGCGCTCGGATGGACGCCCGCCCGGGCGCCCAGCCCCTGCGCGCGCACCCACAGCTGCGTGACGCGCGCGAAGTAGATGTAGGGCTGGTCCGCGACGATGCATGCGCCGCGCTCCAGCGCGGCCTCGCGCATGCCGGGCGCCACAATGACGCAGGCCGCCCGGGAGGCGGCCAGCTGGGACCGGTAGCGCGGATTGCTCAGGAAGGCCAGATCGCCGGGGCCGGCCGACTCCAGCGGCGCGATGCGCTCGATCTCGGTGCTCCCGTCTGCCCCTTCGAGGCTGCCCCCGAGTGCATCGACGATCTGCCCGAGTCGCAAGCTCACGCGCTACCTGCCCTTGTGTGCCCGAGGCTTCACTTGCCGGAGTTGCCGGCAGCGTTCATGGCCTTGATCACCTTGTCGGTGATGTCGTGCTTGGGGTTGATGTAGACGGCTTCCTGCAGGATCACGTCGTACTTCTCGGTCTCGGCCAATTGCTTGACGACCTTGTTGGCGCGCTCGAGCACCTGGCCCAGTTCCTCGTTCTTGCGCGCGCCCAGGTCTTCCTGGAACTCGCGGCGCTTGCGCTGGAAGTCGCGGTCCTGGTCCACCAGCTGGCGCTGGCGCGCGACGCGCTGGCTCTCGGCCATCGTGGGGGCCTCGCGCTCGAACTTCTCGGTGGCGCTCTTGAGGGCATTGCCCATGTCCACGAGTTCCTTCTCGCGCTTGGAGAACTCCTGCTCCAGCTTGGCCTGCGCCGCCTTGGCGGTGTTGGCCTCGCGGAAGATGCGGTCGGTATTGACGAAGCCGGCCTTGAACTCCTGGGCCTGGGCAGGCACGGCGGCGGCCAGGGAGCCCAGCAGAAGGACCAGGGGAATATGGCGGGAAAGGGATTTCATTAGAAGGACGTTCCGATCTGGAATTGCAGTTTCTGGATTCTATCGCCGGCGAATTTGCGCACCGGCTGCGCATAGGCGATGCGCAGCGGGCCCAGCGGGGAAATCCAGCTCAGCCCCAGGCCCGCCGAGGCGCGCAGGTCGCTCAGCTCCCATTTTTCGTCTTCGCCATACACGTTGCCCGCGTCCACGAACGCGAACCAGCGCAGCGTGCGGTCGTTGCCGGCACCGGGGACCGGCGCGATGAACTCGGCATTGAGCGTGATCTTCTTGGGGCCGCCGAGCGAGGCGCCCGTCACGTCGCGCGGACCCAGCGTGCCCTGGTCGAAGCCGCGCACGGAGCCCAGGCCGCCCGAGTAGAAGTTCTTGAACACGGGGAAAGGCTGGCCGTTCATGCCCTTGCCCACGCCCAGCTCGCCATTGAAGGCCAGGGTGTACTGCTTGTTCAGCGGTATGTATTGCTGGATCTGGTAATTGCCCCGCACGTAGCGCGCATCGCCAGCCACGGACCACTCGGTGTTCAGGCGCTGGTAGCGGCCGGAGTTGGGCGCCAGCGCGCTGTCGCGGTCGTCGCGCGACCAGCCGACGGTGAGCGGCAGGGACCAGCTGGTGTCGCCGAACTTTTCCGCGTACACCAGGTACGCGGCCGGGATGTTGGTGCCGGTCTTGATGTGGGTCTGCTCCAGCCCGCCGCCGAAGAACACGGTGTCGGTCTCGCTGAACGGCACGCCGAAACGTATGCTCGTGCCCGCCGTGACCAGCTCGTAGTTGCCGCCCTGGTTCTCGTAGGGCTTGGCCGTGCGGTAGTACACGTCCAGCGTCCTGGAGATGCCGTCCTGCGTGAAATAGGGATCGGTGGTGGAGAACACCAGCGTGCGGCGGTACTTGCTGGTGTTCACGTCCACGCCCAGGTAGTTGCCGGAGCCGAAGACGTTTTCCTGCTTGATCGCGAACGACAGCGCGATCTTCTCGGCGCTGGAGAAGCCCGCGCCCAGCTGCAGCGAGCCCGTGGGCTTCTCGGCGACGTTGATGACCAGGTCCACCTGGTCGGGCGCGCCCGGCACCTCCTGCGTCTCCACGTTCACCTCGGTGAAGAAGCCCAGGCGGTCCACGCGGTCGCGCGAGAGCTTGATCTTGTCGCCGTCGTACCACGAGGCCTCGTACTGGCGGAACTCGCGGCGGATGACTTCGTCGCGCGTGCGGTTGTTGCCGCTCACCTGGATGCGGCGCACGTAGGCGCGGCGCGAGGGCTCGGCGCGCAGCACCAGGGCCACGCGGTTGTTCTCGCGGTCGATCTCGGGCACGGCCTCCACGCGCGCGAAGGCGAAGCCGAAGTTGCCGAAATGGTCGGTGAAGGCCTTGGTGGTCTCGGCCACCCTGTCGGCGTTGTAGGGCTCGCCGGGGCGGATGGTGACGAGCGACTTGAACTCGTCGTCGCGGCCGAGATAGTTGCCCTCCAGCTTCACGCCGGAAACCACATAGCTCTGCCCCTCGGTCACGTTGATGGTGATGGAGATGTCCTGCTTGTCCGGCGAGATCGCCACCTGGGTGGAGTCGATGCGGAACTCCAGGTAGCCGCGCGCCAGGTAGTACGAGCGCAGCGTCTCCAGGTCGGCGTTGAGCTTGGCGCGCGAATAGCGGTTGGACTTGGTGTACCAGCTCATCCAGCCGCCCGTGTCCTGGTCGAACAGGCCCTTGAGCGTGGATTCGCCGAAGGCCTTGTTGCCGACGATGCGGATGTCCTTGATCTTGGCGGGCTCGCCCTCGGTCACGGTGAAGGTGAGGTTGACGCGGTTGCGCTCGATCGGCGTGACGGTGGTCACCACCTCGGCGCCGTACAGGCTGCGGTTGATGTACTGGCGCTTGAGCTCCTGCTCGGCACGGTCGGCCAGGGCCTTGTCGAAGGGGCGCCCCTCGGTCAGGCCCACGTCGCGCATGGCCTTCTTGAGCGTGTCCTTGTCGAATTCCTTGGTGCCGGCGAACTCGACGTCGGCGATGGTGGGGCGCTCCTCCACCACGACCACCAGGACGCTGCCCGATGCCTCCAGGCGCACGTCCTTGAACAGGCCCAGGGCGAACAGCGCGCGGATGGCGGCGGCGCCCTTCTCGTCGTTGTACTCGTCGCCCACGCGCAGCGGCAGCGACGCGAAGATGGTTCCGGGCTCCACGCGCTGCAGGCCCTCCACACGAATGTCCTGCACCTTGAATGGCGCCAGGGCCCACGCTGCATTGGCGGCAAGAACCATGGCCGCAACGGCCGATGCCGTGCGCACGCCCAGGCGATTGATGTGTTTTCTCATGGGTGAAGCTGGAGCCGGCATTGCTACGCAATGACGGCCAAAAGGTTAGCCAAATAGCCGGGTGAGATCGTTGAACAGGGCGATGGACATCATGAGGAAGAGCACCACGACGCCTGTGCGCTGCAACCGGTCCATCCAGGCTTCGGATACGCTGCGTCCCGTCAGCCCTTCCCAAAGATAATACATCAGGTGCCCCCCATCGAGGACCGGCAGCGGCAGCAGGTTCAGCACTCCCAGGCTGACGCTGATGAGGGCCATGAAACCCAGGTATTGCGTCAGGCCCATGCTGGCCGAGCGGCCCGCGTAGTCGGCGATGGTCAGCGGCCCGCTCAGGTTCTTGATGGACGCCTCGCCGATCACCATGCGCCCCATCATGCGCAGCGTGAGCACCGAGACCTCCCAGGTGCGCTCCACGCCCTTCCACAGGCCTTCCACGGGGCCGTAGCGCACGTTCACCATCTCGGGCGGGTTGCCCACGTAGGCGCCGATGCGGCCCACGAGGCCCGTGGCGTCGGGCACCAGTTGCGGCGTCACGGTCACGTCGATCAGGCGCCCCTCGCGGTCCACGCGCCAGGTCTGGGCGAGCGGCTTGCCGTCCCGCACGGAGGCGCGTATGAGATCGCGCAGCTGGGCACCGTCCACCACGTCGGAGCCGCCCAGGCGCAGCACCAGGTCGCCAGGGCGCAGGCCCGCGCGCTCGGCCGCGCCGCCCGCCATGACCTCGCCGAGCACGGGGCGCGTCCACGGGCCGACGATGCCGATGGAGCGAAACAGCTGCGCATCGGCCTCGCGCACCGGCATCCCTTCCAGGGGCAGCACGACCTCGCGCTGCGCGCCGCGCACGGGCTGCACCAGCAGGCGCACGTTCTCGGCATCGAGCGCGCCGCGCGTGAGCACCCAGCGCAGCTCCTCGAACGAGCGCACGGGCTCGGACTCGCCCTCGCCGATGGCGGCGCTCACGACCAGCTCGCCGCCCTGCAGTCCGGCCCGCTGCGCAATGGAGCCGGCCACGGGGCTGGAGAGCATGGCCTTGGGCTCGTCCACGCCGCTCCAGTTGACGGTTGCATACAGCAGTACGGCCAGCAGCAGGTTGGCCAGCGGCCCGGCGGCGACGATGGCGGCGCGCGCGCGCAGCGGCCGGGCGTTGAAGGCCAGGTGGCGCTCCTCGGGCGCCACGGGCGCCTCGCGCTCGTCCAGCATGCGCACGTAGCCGCCCAGCGGAAAGGCGCCGATGACGAATTCCGTGGCCGAGCCCTTGGGCTGCCAGCGCAGCAGCGGCCTGCCAAAGCCTATGGAAAAGCGCAGCACCTTCACGCCGCAGGCCACGGCCACGCGGTAGTGGCCGTATTCGTGCACGGCGATCAGCACGCCGAGCGCAACGACAAAGGCGGCAATGGTCAGCAGCATACGGATGCCTCCTCAAAATTCATAGCTGCCTGCGCTTGATGCACAATGTTTTCACTATAAAAATAGCGTGGAATCCTTCTATGGCAAGCGTCGGCAGCTCACTTAACCGAAGCGCTGCACCAGTTCCTGCGCCACGGCGCGCGTCTGCGCGTCCAGCGCCAGCAGGGCCTGCAGCGTGTCCGGGTTGGAGGGCAGCACCGCCTCCAGAGTTGCAAGATTGAGCGCATGGATCTGGTCGAAGCGTATGCGCCGCTGCAGGAAGGCCTCCACGGCGACCTCGTTGGCCGCGTTCAGCACGGCCGTGGTGCCGGGCGCGGCGGCGAGCGCCTGCCAGGACAGGTGCAGGCCGGGAAAGCGTGCCGCGTCGGCTTCCTCGAAGGTCAGCGCGGCCAGTTGGGTGAAGTCGAGCGCGGCGGCGCCGCTCTCCACGCGCTCGGGCCAGGCCAGGCCGCAGGCGATGGGCACGCGCATGTCGGGCGTGCCCAGCTGGGCGATGACGGATGCGTCCCTGAACTGCACCATGGAATGGATGATCTGCTGCGGGTGGATCACCACCTTGATGTGCTCGGGCGCCAGGTCGAACAGCCAGCGCGCCTCGATCACCTCCAGCGCCTTGTTCATCACGGTGGCCGAGTCGATGGAAATCTTGCGGCCCATGGAGAAGTTGGGATGGGCGCAGGCCTCGTCCGGCGTCACGTCGCGCAGGGTGGCCGGGTCGCGCGTGCGAAACGGCCCGCCCGATGCGGTGAGCAGCACGTGCTCCACGCGCCGCGCCCAGGTGGCCGGGTCCTCGGGCAGGCTCTGGAAGATGGCGGAGTGCTCGCTGTCGATGGGCAGCAGCGTCGCGCCGCCGTCCCGCACGGCCTTCATGAACACCGCGCCGCCCACCACCAGCGCCTCCTTGTTGGCCAGCAGCAGGCGCTTGCCCGCGCGCGCCGCGGCCAGGCAGGGCGCCAGGCCCGCCGCGCCCACGATGGCGGCCATGACGGCATCCACCTGATCGTGCGAAGCTATCGTTTCAAGAGCTTCCGGCGCTTGCAGCACCTGTGTTGCAAGGCCGTTTGCCTTGATCTTCTCGTCGAGCTGGCGGGCGTGCTCGGTGCTGGCCATCACCGCATAGCGCGGCCGGAAGCGCGCGCACTGCGCGAGCATCGGGTCCACCTGCGTGGCCGCGCTCAGGGCGAAGACCTCGTAGCGGTCGGGGTGGCGCGCCACCACGTCCAGGGTGCTGGTGCCAATGGACCCCGTGGAGCCGAGGATGGTGAGTCGTTGTTTCATGCGTCAGGCGTAGTGAGTGAGCATCATGGCCAGCGGCAGCGTGGGCAGCAGCGCGTCGATGCGGTCGAGCACGCCGCCATGGCCGGGCAGCAGGCCGGAGCTGTCCTTGACCCCGGCGCTGCGCTTGATGAGCGACTCCACCAGGTCACCCACCACGCTCATGGCCGCCATGAAAGCCGCGCCGATCAGCAGCAGCCACCAGCCCTGGCGCGCCAGGCGGGTGTAGAGGCTGGGCACCTCGGCCTGCCAATGCGCGTCGCCCGCCACCCAGGCGATGGCCAGCACCAGCACGCCCGCCATGCCGCCCCACACACCCTCCCAGCTCTTGCCCGGGCTGATGCCAGGCGCCAGCTTACCCTTGGTGAAGCGCAGGCCGAAGGCGCGGCCGGCGAAGTAGGCGCAGATGTCCGCCGCCCAGACCAGGGTCAGCACGGACAGCAGGAAGTTGATGCCCGCCACGCGCGCCTGCGCCACGGCCAGCCATGCGAGCCAGAGCGCCAGCACGCCGCCCACGATGCGGAGCAGCCGCGGCACGTGCGGCCAGCCCGCCACGCCGCCGCGCAGCAGCAGCGCGCCGCCCAGCACCCACGCGGCGCCGCCGACGGCCCAAAGCCACGGCAGCGGCCGATGGAGCCAGCCGGCGGCCCAGGCCGCGCCGCACATCGCCACGCAGACGGCGCCCAGGCCCACGCTGGCCGCGCCGCCCAGGCCGTTGAGCCGCCCCCATTCCCATGCGCCGGCCCCCATGAACACGAGCGCCACGGCGGCGAACGGAACGGGCGACGGGTAGAACAGCGCCGGCAGCAGGACGGCCAGCAGGACCAGGGCGGTGATGACACGTTGCTTGAGCATCGAAGCCCCTTTCGCGATGGTGGAGGCTGCGCTGCCGGTCAGGCGCGCAGCGAGCCGGGCGCCGCCGCCTGCAGCTGCTCGGAGGTGCGGCCGAAGCGGCGCTCGCGCGCGGCATAGTCGGCGATCGCCTCGTCGAGCGCGGCCTCGTCGAAGTCGGGCCACAGGCGGTCGCTGAAATACAGCTCGGTATAGGCGGCCTGCCACAGCAGGAAGTTGCTGATGCGCTTCTCGCCGCCGGTGCGGATCAGCAGGTCGGGGTCGGGCACGTGGGCCATGCCCATCGCCGCGTGCAGGCTGGCCTCGGTGATGGGTTCGCCGCGCGCGGCGAGCTGCGCCGCGGCCTGGGCGATGTCCCAGCGGCCGCCGTAGTTGAAGCACACGTTGAGCACCAGGCGGCCGTTGGCCGCCGTGGCCGCCTCGGCCTGGCGCAGGCCGTCGCGCACCTTGTCGGACAGGCCGGATTTCTCGCCCACGAAGTGCAGGCGCACGCCGTCGCGCGAGAGCTGAGGCACCTCGCGCGCCAGCGCCTTGGCCAGCAGGTCCATGAGGCCCGAGACCTCGTCCGCGGGGCGGTTCCAGTTCTCGGAAGAGAACGCGAACACGGTGAGCACGCCGACGCCGCGCGTCACGCAGGCGCGCACGCAGCGCCGCAGCGACTCCACGCCCTGGCGGTGGCCTGCCAGGCGCGGCAGGAAGCGCCGCGTGGCCCAGCGGCCGTTGCCATCCATGACGATGGCAATGTGGTGGGGAACGGCGGTCTGTGCAGTGGTCGACATCGAGGCCCGGATCAGATCGCCAGGATGTCCTGCTCCTTGGCCGCGACCAAGGCGTCGATCTCCGCGATGTGCTTGTCGGTGGCCTTCTGGATGTCGGCTTCGGCGCGCTTTTGCTCGTCCTCGGAGGCCAGCTTGTCCTTGACCAGCTTCTTCACGGCCTCGTTGGCGTCGCGGCGCAGGTTGCGCACGGCCACCTTGGCGTTCTCGCCCTCGTTGCGCGCGAGCTTGGTCATCTCCTTGCGGCGCTCCTCGCTCATGGGCGGCATGGGCACGCGGATCAGGTCGCCCAGCGAGGCCGGGTTCAGGCCCAGGTCGCTCTCGCGGATGGCCTTCTCGACCTTCGCGCCCATGTTCTTTTCCCAGGGCTGCACGCTGATGGTGCGGGCATCGAGCAGGGACACGTTGGCCACCTGCGACAGCGGCACCATGGAACCGTAGTACTCGACATGGATGGAGTCGAGCAGCGCCGGGTTGGCGCGGCCCGTGCGGACCTTGGACAGGTTGTTCTTGAGCGCGGTGATGGACTGGTCCATCTTGGCGTCCAGGTTTTTCTTGATCTCGGCAGTCGTGGTCATGGCAAATCCTTCAGCGTGCGGTGAGTGCGCGGCGAAACGTTCAAGCGTACACCAAGGTGCCCTCGTCCTCGCCCATCACCACGCGCTTGAGGGCGCCCGGCTTGAGGATGGAGAACACGCGGATCGGCAGCTTCTGGTCGCGGCACAGCGCGAACGCCGTCGCATCCATGATGCCCAGGTTGCGCACCATGGCCTCGTCGAACGTGAGCCGCGCGTAGCGCGTGGCCGTCGGGTCCTTCATGGGATCGGCGGTGTACACGCCATCCACCTTGGTGGCTTTCAGCACCAGCTCGGCGCCGATCTCGGCGCCGCGCAGCGCGGCCGCCGTGTCGGTGGTGAAGAACGGGTTGCCCGTGCCGGCGGCAAACACCACCACCTTGCCCTCTTCCAGGTACTGCAGCGCCTTGGGGCGCACATAGGGCTCGACCACCTGCTGGATGTCGATGGCCGACATCACGCGCGCCGTCACGCCCTGCTTGTTCATGGCGTCGGCCAGGGCCAGGGCGTTCATCACCGTGGCCAGCATGCCCATGTAGTCGGCCGTGGCGCGGTCCATGCCCTCGGCGCCGCCGGCCACGCCGCGAAAGATGTTGCCCCCCCCGATCACCACGGCCACCTGCACGCCCAGGCGGGTGACCTCGACCACCTCCTGGACCATGCGCACGATGGTGGCGCGGTTGATGCCGAACGCGTCCTCACCCATCAACGCCTCGCCAGACAACTTGAGCAGGATGCGCTTGTGGGCTGGTGCGGCGTGGGACATGGGGCGATTCTCCATAAGGCTGGGTGAAAGAGATGAGGCGGGTGCGCGGGCGGTCAGGCGCCCGACTTGGCGGCGGCCACCTGGGCGGCCACTTCGGCGGCGAAGTCGTCGGCCTTCTTCTCGATGCCCTCGCCCACCACGTAGAGGGTGAAGCCCTTCACGGTGGTGTTGGCGGCCTTGAGCATCTGGGCCACGGTCTGCTTGCCGTCGGCGGCCTTCACGAAGACCTGGTCGGCCAGCGACACTTCCTTGAGGTACTTCTGCACCGAGCCTTCCACCATCTTGGCGACGATGTCGGCGGGCTTGCCCGATTCGGCCGCCTTGGCGGTGGCCACGGAGCGCTCGCGCTCGATCAGCTCGGCGGGCACGTCTGCGCTCGTGAGCGCCACGGGCTTCATGGCGGCCACGTGCATGGCCACGTCCTTGGCAGCCGTCGCGTCGCCTTCGTACTCGACGACCACGCCGATGCGCGAGCCGTGCAGGTAGTGGGCCAGGTTGGCGCCGCTGAAGCGCTTGAAGCGGCGGAAGGACATGTTCTCGCCGATCTTGCCGATCAGGCCCTTGCGCACGTCTTCCAGCGTGGGGCCGAAGCCGTCCTGCTCGTAGGCCAGGGCGCCCAGGGCCTCGATGTCGGCGGGGTTGCGCTCGGCCACCAGCTTGGCGGCGGCGCCCGCCATGGCGATGAAGCTGTCGTTCTTGGAAACGAAGTCGGTCTCGCTGTTGACTTCGATCAGCGCGCCCACGTCGCCGCCGATGCTCGCGGCGACCACGCCCTCGGCCGTCACGCGCGAGGCGGCCTTGCCGGCCTTGGTGCCCAGCTTCACGCGCAGCAGCTCTTCGGCCTTGGCCATGTCGCCGCCGGCCTCGGTCAGGGCCTTCTTGCACTCCATCATGGGGGCGTCGGTCTTGCCGCGCAGTTCGGCGACCATGCTTGCGGTAATAGCAGCCATCGGTAATTTCTCCAGTGTTTCAGTTCAGTTCGTTACAGAGATAGGAAGCTAAAAAAAAGGGGGCTCACCAGGGCCCCGCTTTTTTTGCGACGCATCGCGCGGCCCGTTGACTCAGGCGGCGTGCTCGTCCACTTCCACGAATTCGTCGGAGCCTTCGCCGGCGGCGGCCTTGACCACGTCGTTCACGGCGTTGGCGCGGCCTTCGAGGATCGCGTCGGCGATGCCGCGGGCGTACAGCGCCACGGCCTTGGCCGAGTCGTCGTTACCGGGGATCACGTAGTCGATGCCCTCGGGCGAGTGGTTGGAGTCCACCACGCCGATCAGCGGGATGCCCAGCTTCTTGGCTTCGGCCACGGCGATCTTGTGGTAGCCCACGTCGATCACGAAGATGGCGTCGGGCAGCGCATTCATGTCCTGGATGCCGCCGATGTCCTTCTCGAGCTTCTCCAGCTCGCGCGAGAACATGAGCTGCTCCTTCTTGCTCATGGACTCCAGGCCGGCTTCCTGCTGGGCCTTCATGTCCTTGAGGCGCTTGATCGAGGTCTTGACGGTCTTGAAGTTCGTCAGCATGCCGCCCAGCCAGCGCTGGTCCACGTAGGGCACGCCGGCGCGCTGGGCCTGCTCGGCCACCAGCTCGCGGGCCTGGCGCTTGGTGCCCACCATCAGGATGGTGCCGCGGTTGGAGGCCAGCTGCTTGGTGAACTTCTGCGCATCCTGGAACATCGGCAGCGACTTTTCCAGGTTGATGATGTGGATCTTGTTGCGATGGCCGAAGATGAAGGGGGCCATCTTGGGGTTCCAGAAGCGGGTCTGGTGGCCGAAGTGGACACCGGCTTCCAGCATTTCGCGCATGGTGACGGACATGAGGTTTCTCCGAAGGTTGGGTCTAAAATCCGGCCCCAATAATTGCAGCGTGCAACAACGGCAATGCGTTGTTTCTTGCAGGCCGCAACACCTTGAAAGGGCCGGTTTGCGATTTGTTCTGCCGCATGCCTTGCCCCCCAATGGTGGCGCCGCATGATCTGCGATGCCCCGCAGGGCGGGCAGCTCTCAGCAAAACCCAAGGATTCTAGCATATCCCCCATGTTGGCCGACCTCGTCTCCACCCGCAGCCAGGTGGCTGCAGGGCACTCCAGCGCACCTCAGGAACTCGAACGCAGCATCGCCGCCGCCGGGAGCCCCGCCTGCGCCCACGTGTTCCGCCAGACCTGCCACGAGGAGGCCCGCGCCGCGGCCGCCACGCCGGGCGTGGCGCGGCGGCCGCTGGCGGGCCTGGCCGTCTCGGTCAAGGACCTGTTCGACATCCGGGGCATGGTCACGGCCGCCGGCTCCACCGTGCTGGCCGATGCGCCGCCCGCGCCGGCCGACTGCACGGCCGTGGCGCGCCTGCGCCGCGCCGGCGCGGCCATCGTGGGGCACACGCACATGGTGGAGTTCGCCTTCTCCGGCGTGGGCGTGAACCCGCACTTCGGCACGCCCGCCGCGCATGACGGGCGCCACGGCGCCCTGCCAGGGCCGGCGCGCGTGCCGGGTGGCTCGTCCTCGGGCGCCGGGGTGTCGGTGGCCACGGGCGCGGCCTTCATCGCCCTGGGCTCGGACACGGGCGGCTCCATCCGCATACCGGCGGCTCTGGGCGGCGTCGTGGGCTTCAAGAACACCGCGCGCCTCGTGCCCACCGACGGCGCCGTGCCGCTGTCGACCACGCTGGACACGGCCTGCGCGCTCACGCGCTCGGTGCGCGACGCCGTCGTGGCCCACGAGATCCTGGCCGCGCGGCGCGTCACGCGCAGTCCGGCGCCGCTGTCCGCCTGGCGCCTGGCCGTGCCCCGCATGCTGTTCCTGGACGGCATGGACGGCGCCGTCGCCACGGCCTTCGAGCGCACGCTCGCCGCCCTGCGCCGCGCGGGCGCGCGCATCGACGAGATCGCCCTGCCCGAGACCGCAGAGCTGGCCCGGATCAACGCCACCGGCGGCTTCTCCGCCGCCGAGAGCTACGCCTGGCACCGCGCGCTGCTGCAGCGGCATGCCGACGCCTACGACCCGCGCGTGAGGAGCCGCATCGAGCGCGGCGCCGCCATGTCCGCCGCCGACTACATCGACCTGCTGCACGCGCGCCGCGCCTGGATCGCACGCATGGAGACGGCCATGGCCGGCTATGACGCCCTGCTCTCGCCCACCGTGCCCATCGTGGCGCCCACCATCGAATCGGTCGCGCCGGGCGGCGAGCGCGACGCGGAGTTCTTCCGCGTCAACGGCCTGCTGCTGCGCAACACCAGCGTGGTCAACATGCTCGACGGCTGCGCGCTGTCGCTGCCCTGCCACCAGGCCGGCGAGCTGCCCGTGGGCCTGATGGCATGGCATGCCGCGCTGCACGACGACGCGGTGCTGAACATCGGCCTGCTGATCGAACGGGAACTACAAAAACAATAGCTTCCAGCGCTTGCCACATAATCGCAAGAGGCCAATTTCATTTAAAAACTCCATGCAGATAGCGATCGTGGGCGCCGGCATCGTCGGCGCGGCCACCGCCTATGAACTGGCCGCCGACGGCCATGAAGTCACCGTATTCGAGCAGCGCGGCGCCGCCGCGGAGGAGGCCAGCTTCGGCAGCGCCGGCCTGCTCGCCCCCGCGCTGCTCGTGCCCTGGGCGGCGCCCGGCATCGGCGGCGGGCCGCGGCGCCGGGCCTGGGGCGATCCGGCCGCGCCGCGCCTGGCGCGCGGCAGCGGCGCCGCGGGCCTGGCCTGGCGCTGGCGCTGGTCCCAGGCCGGCCGCCGGCCCGAGGCGCCGGCGCTGCTCGCGGCGCTGGAGAGCCTGGGCCGCTACAGCCTGGCGCGCACGCGCGCGCTGGTCCAGCAGCTGGAGGTGGACATCGAATCGAGCCGCGGCACCCTGGTGCTGCTGCGCAGGCCCGAGGACGTGGAACGCGTGCAGCCCGCGCTGCAGGCGCTGCGCGACGCCGGCTGGGCCGTGCGCGACGTGGATGCCGACACCGCCCGCCTCATCGAGCCCGGCCTGTCCGCCGACGCGCCGCTGGCCGGTGCCCTGCACGCGCCCGACGGCGAGGCCGGCAACTGCCGCCTGTTCGCCCAGATCCTGCGCCAAGCGGCCCAGGACCTGGGGGCGCGGTTCGTCTTCGGCGCGCGCGTGCAGGCGCTGGGCAGCGGCCCCTCGGGCCTGCAGGTCGCTGGCGAGGACGCGCCCCGGCGCGCCGACGCCGTGGTGCTGTGCACGGGCCTGGCCAGCACCGCCCTGCTGCGCCCCCTGGTGGGCCTGCGCCTGCCCATGGCGGCCGTGCACGGCTACACCATCAGCGCGCCGCTGCGCGAGGACACCCATGCGCCGCAGGGCGTGGTGATCGACCCGCTGCACCGCATCAGCATCGCCCGCCAGGGCCAGCGCGTGCGCGTGTCCGGCGGCGCGGAACTGGGCCACGCCGGCGGCGCGCACCACGCGCCCACGCTGCAGACCATGTACCTGGCGCTGTCGGGCTGGTTTCCGGGCGGCGCGCTCACCTCGTCGCCCCAGGTGCGGGTCTGGCGCGGCGCCCGCCCCACGCTGCCCGACGGCGCGCCCGTGATCGGCGCCAGCGGCCGCAGCGGCCTGTGGATCAACGCCGGCCACGGCGCCTGCGGCTGGGCCCAGGCCTGCGGCAGCGCGCGCGCCCTGGCCGACCTGATCGCGGGGCGCGCACCCGACATCGACCTGCAGCCCTTCGGCATCCAGCGCTTTTAGATCTGGATCAACTGCACGCGGCGCCACAATGCGCCCATGCAGCGCATTTCGACCGTCCATCCCCACGCCCTGTTCGACACTGCGGCAACGCGCCGCATTGAGGCCGCGGCCGCCGCGGCCCTGCCGCCGCACACGCTGATGCAGCGCGCGGGCCGCGCCACCGCCCGGCTGGCCCTGGCCCTGGCGCCGCACGCGCGCACCATCTGGATCGCCTGCGGCGGCGGCAACAACGGCGGCGACGGGCTGGAGGCCGCCATGCTGCTGCAGCGCGGCGGCCATCCCGTGGTCGTCACCTGGCTGGGCACGCCCGACGCTCTGCCGGCCGATGCGCGCCGATCCTGGCAGCGCGCGCGCGAGGCGGGCGTGCGCTTTGCCGACGCGCCGCCGCCGCTCGGCCCGCAGGACCTGTGCGTGGACGCGCTGCTCGGCATAGGCCTCACGGCGCAGGCACGCCCCCAGGCGCCCGACCCGCGCCTGACCGCGTGGCTGGCGCAAATGCACGCCAGCCTCGCGCCCACGCTGTGCGTGGACCTGCCCTCGGGCCTGATCGCGGACACGGGCCAGTTCGCGCCCGGGCTCGCCCCCGCGGCGGCCGGCGCCCCCGCCGCCGCGCGCCACACGCTGGCCCTGCTCACGCTCAAGAGCGGCCTGTTCACCGGCCATGGGCGCGACGCGGCGGGCAGCGTCTGGTTCGACGACCTGGGCGTGGCCGCGCCCGCCGAGGCGCCCGGCGCCTGGCTCGCGGGGCCGCCGCCGGCCGCGACGCGCGCCCATGCCAGCCACAAGGGCAGCTACGGCGACGTGGCCATCGTCGGCGGCGAGGGCCTGGCCGCGCGCGGCATGGGCATGACGGGCGCGGCCCTGCTGGCCGCCGGCGCGGCCCTGCACGGCGGCGCCGGGCGCGTGATGGTGGCCCTGCTGGACGGCGGCGCCGCCACCGCCCTGCCCCAGTGGCCCGAGCTCATGCTGCGCCGCTTCGACGCGCTGGCGCTGCAAAACGGCACCGTGGTCTGCGGCTGCGGCGGCGGCGCGGCCGTGGCCGCCGTGCTGCCCCAGGTGCTGCGCGAGGCGCGGCGCCTGGTGCTGGACGCCGACGCGCTCAACGCCATCGCCGCCGACCCGCAGCTGCAGCTGCTGCTGCGCGAGCGCGCACTGCGCCCGGAGAGCGCCACCGTGCTCACGCCCCACCCGCTGGAGGCCGCGCGCCTGCTGGCCTGCGACACGGCCGCCGTGCAGGCAGACCGCCTGGCCGCCGCCCGCGCGCTGGCCGGCCGGTTCGGCTGCACCGCGCTGCTCAAGGGCTCGGGCAGCGTGGTCGCCACGCCGGGCCAGCCGCCGCGCATCAACCCCACGGGCAACGCGCTGCTGGCCACGGGCGGCACGGGCGACGTGCTGGCCGGCCTCGTGGGTGCCCGCCTGGCCGCCGCGGCCCAGGCCGATGCCGCGGCCGCATTCGACGCCGCCAGCCACGCCTGCTGGCTGCACGGCGCTGCGGCGGACCAATGGCCCCGGGGGCGCGCGCTGACGGCATCGGCGCTGGCGCAGGCCCTGGCATGAAGACGATCGCAGGAGACCACGCCATGCAGCACCCCGGCACCGCCCAGATCCGCGCCCGCCGCGCCGCCTTCCGCCAACGACACGCGGCGGGCTGCTTCGCCATTCCCAACCCTTGGGACGCGGGCTCGGCCCGCTGGCTGGCGGGCCTGGGCTTCGCGGCGCTGGCCACGACCAGCTCAGGCCTGGCCTGGTCGCGCGGCCTGCCCGACGGGAAGATGACGCTCGCGCAGGTGCTGGCGCACCTGCGCGAGATGGTGGCGGCCACCGACCTGCCCGTGAACGCGGACTTCGAACATGGCTTCGCCCAGGACGCCGAGGGCGTGGCGCACAACGTGCGGCAGGCCATCGCCACCGGCGTGGCGGGGCTGTCGATCGAGGACTCCACGGGCGACCCGGCCGCGCCGCTGCTGCCCCTGGATGAGGCGGTGGCGCGCATGCGCGCGGCGCGCGCGGCCATCGACGCATCGGGCGAGGACGTGATGCTGGTCGGCCGCGCCGAAAACTTCTTCGTGGGCCGCCCCGACCTCGACGACGCCATTGCCCGCCTGCGCGCCTATGCCGAGGCCGGCGCCGACTGCCTGTACGCGCCCGGCATCGCCACGCGCGAGCAGATCGCGGCCGTGGTGGCGGCGGTGGCGCCCAGACCGGTGAACGTGCTCGTGGGCGCGGCCGGCGCGCTGACGATGCAGGACCTGGCTGCGCTGGGCGTGCGCCGCGTGAGCGTGGGCGGCGCGCTGGCGCGCGCGGCCTGGGGCGGCTTCGACCGCGCCGCGCGCCTGCTGGCCACCCAGGGACGCTTCGACGGCTTTGCCGGCGCGCTGCCGGGCAAGGAGCTCAATCAGTTCTTCGGCGCCTGAACGGCGGGCGCGCCACCGCTTTCGATGACGGCGATGCGGCGCCGGAGTGCATCGGCCAGCGCCGCGTCGCCCGCGGCCTGCGCCCGCTGCGCGCGCAGCAGCAGCCAGGCCAGCAGCGGGCGGCGCCAGCCTTGGGCCGCGGCCGTGTCGCTGGCCAGCACCAGCAGCTGCGGCGTGGCGCGGCCCGACTGCATGGCGGCGCCGGCCGCCACCAGGCGCGCGAGCGGGTCGGAAATGGCGGCGATGGCATCCACGCTCGCGGCCGCGGCGCGCTGCGCCGGGGGCAGCAGCGCGGCCTGGGCCGGCGTGGCGCGGCCGGCCAGGTAGTCGGCGTAGGCCAGCTCGGGCGGCGCGGCGTCGGGGCGCAGCGGCTCGAAGGCCGGGCACGCACCGCCCTCCAGGCTGGCCGCCTGGGCCGCGCAGCGCATGAGCTCCACGCGCGCCAGCAGTTGGGGGCGGCCCGTGCGCGCCACCTCGGCGCGGGCGCGGGCCCATTCCTGCTGCGCCACGCGGTCTTCGCCCGCGAGATAGGCCGCGGTGGCACGCTCGGCCGCGCCGTGGGCGTTCATCTGCCAGTCGGGCGCGGGCGGCCGGCTGCCGCAGGCGGTCAACAAAGCCGCCAGCAGGACGGCCAGAAACACAGCGCATGAAACTGGCGCGCCCGAGGCGAGGACAGACGCGCAAGGGCCGCCCCGCCGCGCTGGCTGCGTCCCCCTGCCCGGCGAAGCCGAGAGCGGGGGGAAGGCGCGAAGCGACTCAGGGGGGTGTTGTTTCATGGCAGTTGCAGCTCCGTCTCGCGCGCGAAGGGCCATTTGCGGTTGATCTCGTTGACCAGGCCGTCCACCTTGCGCAGGCTGCCCTCCACCTGGGCGCGCAGCGCGCCCAGGTCGGTCGTGGCCTCGCGCGCGTTGGCGCCCACGGCCTGGGCCTCGGCCAGCACGGCGTCCACGCGCAGCAGGCTCTGGCGCGCGTCCTGCAGCAGGCCGTTCATCTGCACCACGGCGGCGCGCAGCTCGGGCACCAGGCCGGGCGCGCCCGCCGCGCCGAAGACCTGCTGGTCGGCCCGGGCCGCCATGGCGTCGATGCGCGCGAGCAGCTGGTTGGTGCGCTCCAGCGTCTGCAGCACCTTGCGCGCGTCGGCCTCGTTGCCCATCAGCACGCCCAGCGCCCCGCCCGGCGCGTTCATGCGCTCGCTCAGCTGGCGCACCTGGGCCAGCGTGGCGCCCAGCGCCGATTCCTGCGCGGTGAGCTGCTGCAGGTTGTCGAGCAGCTGGCGCGCCGTGGCCATGAGCTGCGGGATCTCGGCGGTGGCGTCGCCGCGCAGCACCGGGCGCTCGGCCCCGGCAGCGAGCGGCGGGTCGGTCAGCACGCCGCTGTAGGCCTTGATGGCCGTGCCGCCGACCAGGCCGCGCACCAGCGTGAACACGCTGGACTCGCGCAGCCAGTGCGCGTCGCGCTGGGCCACGTCGACCAGGATGCGCACGTTGCCGTCGCCCGCCAGTTCGATGCGCCGCACGCGGCCGATGGGAAAGCCCGAGAAGGTCATGTCCATGCCGACCGAGACGCCCTCGGAGTCGTCGGTGGTCAGCACCAGGGGCTGGGTGGGCTCGAACGCGCCGCGCGCATACAGCAGGTAGAGCACCGAGCCCACGATCAGCGCGAGCGTGAGCAGCAGCAGCGCCGCCGCCTTCAGGCGCAGATGGGCCACGGGGCGCAGCAGCTCCTCGGGCGCGGGGGGTGGCAGGGGTTCGTTCATGTGGGTCCGGTCGGGATTTCAGTAGTAGTTGCCCATCAGCGATACCGCCTCGATCAGCAGCAGCACGGCGAACATGCGCGCCAGGCCGCCCTGCCCGGTCTGGTCCTGCCGATCCCGTGCGGTGCCGGAGTGCGGCGGGTACAGGCCCGAGGCCATGGGGATCAGCGCCACCGCCAGGCTGAACAGCAGGGTCTTGAGCGCGAACACCAGCGTGATCGAGGGCGTGAACACCTGGCCGAACATGCGCGTGTACGCGGGCAGGCCCGCGGTGTTGAACCCATACACGCCCAGGTAGGCCATGACCAGCGCCACCACGCACGACAGCGCCGCCAGCGTGACGCTGGCATGCACGCCCGCGAGCACGCGCGGCAGCAGCTCCATGCGCACCGGGTCGGCGCCACGCTCGCGCAGCGCCTGCAGCCGGCCCGCCTGGCGCAGCCGCGCCAGCTGCACGCCGCTGGGAATGGTGGTGCGCATGGCCACGAACAGCGCGGCGGTCAGCGGGATCAGCTCCAGCACCAGCACGCGGACCACCATCTCCAGCGCATAGCGCGTCAGGCCGTAGCTGAGGGCGGTGACGACCACGATGTGGGTGATGACCAGGCTCAGGAGCGCCGCCAGCGCCGTGAAGCCCAGCAGGATGGGTGCCGTGTCCGCCAGCATCTGGCGCGCCAGGCGCTCGCGCGCGGCGGGCCGGTAGCTCGACGGCGACAGCAGCAGTACCAGCACCACCGCGCCCAGGTCGATGATGCGCCACCAGGCCAGGGCCCAGCGCACGGCCAGCGCCCAGGCGCGCCGGGGCAGGTGGGCGGGGTGCGGGCCGGTGGTCATGGGGCCATCATAGGGGAACATGCCGTATTTCAAGTAACAAATTGGGCTGCAGCGCCCTATGGACAAGCGCAGGCAGCTATCACTTGCATAGTGAAGCGGGTCACACGTGGCGCCTGGCCAGCGGCGCGGGCGCCGGCACGGGCTCGGCGTCGGCGCGCTCGTGCAGCGCCTCGATCACGTGGCAGTGCCCGCCCGTGCCGTCGCAGCGTTCGCGCAGCGCCAGCAGCTCCTGCTCCAGCGTGCGCAGCTCGGCCAGGCGCGTGCGCACGTGGTCCAGGTGCTCGTCCAGTGTGGCGCAGGCGGCATGGTCGGCCGTGGGCGCCGCCACGTCCAGGGCCAGCAGCGTGCGCACCTCGTCGAGCGACATGTCCATGGCCCGGCACAGCCGCACGAAGCGCAGGCGGTGCACCTCCTCGTCGCTGTAGAGGCGGTAGCGGTTGTCGGCGCGCGCCTGCGCCGGCAGCAGGCCTTCCCTTTCGTAATAGCGGATGTTGGCCGGCGGCACGCCCGAGAGCCTGGCGGCATCGCCGATGCGGTGGCGGGGGCTTTTCTTGAGCATGGCTTGACCTTCAAGTGGCTTCAGGGTTTTCAATCATGGCATGAGTCACAGCCACACCTCCCATACCCACGCCCACGCGCACCCCCATTCCCCCGGCCCGGACGCGGCGGCCCTGCCGTCCCTGGATGCGCCTACCGGCTGCAGCGGCTGTGCCTGCGGCCACGGCGCACAGGCCGGCGACGGGCACGACCACGGCGCGCTGCCCGGCTGGCCGCGCATCGCCGCGGCCCTGGCCCTGGCCGCCGGCGCGGAAGGCGCGCACTGGCTGCAGCAGGACATGGCGGGCATGGCGCTGGCCGTGGCGGCCGTCGCGCTGGCCGGCCTGGGCGTGTACAGGAGCGGGCTGAAGGACCTGGCGCGGCTGCGCCTGGGCATCCACGCGCTCATGGCCGTGGCCGTGACCGGCGCCTTCCTCATCGGCCAATGGCCCGAGGCGGCCATGGTCATGGCCCTGTACGTGGCGGCCGAGCGCATCGAGGACGGCGCCATGGACCGCGCGCGCCACGCCATCCGCGGCCTGCTGCAGCTCGCGCCCCCGACGGCCGACGTGGTCCAGGCCGACGGGAGCGCGCAGCGCCTGCCCGTGGCCCAGGTGCCGCTGGGCGCCACCGTGCGCATCGCGCCCGGCGCCCACGTGCCGCTGGACGGCACGGTCACGCACGGCAGCAGCGCCGTGAACCAGGCCCCCATCACCGGCGAAAGCCAGCTGGCCGACAAGGCTGCGGGCGACCCGCTCTACGCCGGCAGCGTGAACCAGCACGGCGAACTGCTGATGCGGGTGACCGCCGAGCCCGCCGGCACGCTGCTCGCGCGCATCGTGCGCGCCGTGGAGCAGGCGCAGGCCGGCAAGGCGCCCATCCAGCGCTTCGTGGACCGCTTCGCCGCCGTGTACACGCCCATCGTGTTCGCGCTGGCCGTGCTGCTGGCGCTGCTGGCCCCGCCGCTCATGGGCTGGAGCTGGACCCAGGCCGTCTACCAGGCGCTGGCGCTGCTGGTCATCGCCTGCCCCTGCGCGCTCGTCATCTCCACGCCGGTCACGGTGGTCAGCGCGCTCACGGCGGCGGCGCGCCGCGGCATCCTCATCAAGGGCGGCGGCGTGCTGGAGTCGGCGCGCGGCCTGCGCGCCCTGGCGCTGGACAAGACCGGCACGCTGACCACGGGCAGCCCCACGCTGGTGCACTGGCAGGCGCTGGACGGCGCCGATGCAGGCGCCGCCGCGTCCGCGGCCTGGCAGCTGGCCAGCCGCTCCGAGCACCCCGTGTCGCGCGCCATCGCCGCCGGCCTGCCCACGGCCGGGGCCAACGGCGTGCAGCAGCTGCAGGCCCTGCCCGGGCTCGGCGTGCAGGCCGAGATCGGCGGCCGGCGCTGGCTGCTGGGCAACCTGCGCCTGATGCGCGAGCAGGGCCTGGTGGATGCCGCGCTGGAGGACACCCTGGCGCAGCACGAGCGGCAGGGCCGCAGCGTGACCCTGCTGGCCGACGGCCAGGGCGTGCGCGCCCTGTTCGCCGTGGCCGACCCGCTGCGCGCCCAGGCGCGCCCGGCCATGGAGCAGCTGCGCGCGCTGGGCGTGCACCCGGTGGTCCTCAGCGGCGACAACCCCGCCACCGCCCAGGCCATCGCGGCCGAGGCCGGCATCGAGGATGCGCGCGGCGGCCTGCTGCCGCAGGACAAGCTCGACGCGCTGGCCGCGCTGCAGCGCAGCCACGGCCCCACGGCCATGGCCGGGGACGGCATCAACGACGCCCCGGCCCTGGCCCAGGCCGACCTGGGCTTCGCCATGGGCGGCGCGCACAGCACGGGCATGGCCATGGAGACGGCCGGCGTGGTGTTGATGAACGACGACCTGCGCCGCATCCCCGACACCGTGCTCCTGGCGCGCCGCGCCCACCGCGTGCTGTGGCAGAACATCACGCTGGCGCTGGGCATCAAGGCCGCGTTCTGCGTGCTCGCACTGCTGGGCCAGGCAAGCATGTGGATGGCGGTGGCGGCCGACATGGGCGTGAGCCTGCTGGTGGTGGCCAACGGGCTGCGCCTGCGCCGCTGGCCGGCGGCAGAAAAATAGGTCAGAACTGCCTGCAGCGCCCACCCGGCAAGCGCTGGCCACTCTCTTTTCGAGAGTACGGGAATGTGGCGCATTGACGCAGCGCAAGGCGTGCGGGCCCCGGCCATGGTCCAATCGCGCCCCGCCGCAGCAGCCTCTCGCCCCATGTCCGCCCCCGCACTCCCGGTCCCCGCCGCCATGCTTTCCCACACGCGCACCGAAGACGCCGTGGCCATCGCCACGGGCGTGACCCTGGTCTCGGTGGGCGTGGCCTTCGTCGCCAGCGCGGGCCTGCTCACGGGCGGCATCACCGGCCTGGCCTTCGTGCTGCACTACGCCACGGGCATCGGCCTGGGCAAGCTGTTCTTCGTGCTCAACCTGCCCTTCTACTGGCTGGCGCTGCGCAAGCTGGGGCTGGCGTTCACGCTCAAGACCTTCGTGGCGGTGCTGCTGCTGTCGGCCCTGACCGAGCTGCAGTCGCGGCTGCTGCAGATCACCCAGCCGCAGCCGCTGTACGCCGCCGTCACGGGCGGGCTCATCATGGGCATAGGCTTCCTGGTGCTGTTCCGCCACCGCTGCAGCCTGGGCGGCCTGGGGATACTGGCGCTGTACCTGCAGGACCGCTTCGGCTGGCGCGCCGGCAAGGTGCAGATGGCCGTGGACTGCTGCATCCTGCTGGCGGCCCTGGCCACGGTGGAGCCGATGCGCGTGCTGTGGTCGGTGATCGGCGCCGTGGCGCTGAACCTGGTGCTGGCCATGAACCACCGGCCCGGGCGCTACATCGGAGCCTGACCGCTATCATCGGCTCCATGCGCCGCTGCACCTCCATCCTCCTGGCCATCCTGCTGGTCCTGCGGGTCCTGCTGGGCGACGCCATGGCCATGGGCGTAGCGCCGCAGCCCGCGCCGCACATGGCGGCGGACGTGGCCCACGCCGCCAGCCATGGCGCGCACGGCGGGCAGGACTGCTGCAGCCCCGCGGGCGGCGAGCATGCCCAGCACCAGGCCGACTGCACGGCCTGCGGCGCCTGCCACTCGGCGCTCGGCATCCCGGCGTGGATGCCCGCAGCCCCGGCCCCACTGGGCGGCGCCCCGCTCCCGCAGCGCGACGCGCGCTTTGCCAGCGCCCCGGCCGCGCAGGCCATCAAGCCGCCCATCGCCTGAGCCTTGACACCCAAGGTGCGTCCGCCGCAGGACGCACGCCCCCGGCCGGCGCGCGCCATGGCGCCGCGGCCATGCGCCTCGACCCATTCAAGAATTCCGCATGAAAACCATCAAATTCATAGCTGCTTGCGCTTTACTGGCAAGCACAAGCCACGTTTTTTCCCATGAAAACGCCAGCCATGGCAGCCACGCCGCCCCCGCGCCGCAGCAGCAGGCCTGGGGCATCGCCGGCCAAGCCGCCAAGGCCAGCCGCACCATCACGCTGCGCATGACGGACGACATGCGCTTCACCCCCGCGCACTTCAGCGTGAAACAGGGCGAGACCGTGCGCCTGCGCGTGGAGAACAAGGGCCAAGTGCTGCACGAGGTGGTGCTGGGCACGCAGGCCAGCCTGGCCGGGCATGCCGCCATGATGCGCGAGCACCCCGGCATGGCGCATGCCGAGGCGCACATGGCCCACGTGGCGCCGGGCGGCGCGCAGGACCTCGTCTGGCGCTTCAACCGCGCCGGCAGCTTCGACTTCGCCTGCCTGGTCGCCGGCCACTTCGAGGCCGGCATGCGCGGCACCTTCACCGTCACGCCTTGACCCCCTTTTCTCTGGAGATCGCACCATGCACGACACCCACCGCCGCCGATGGCTGACGGCCATCGCCGCCGCCGCAGCCTGCACCGCCCTGCCCGCCATCGCCAGCAACGCCACGGCCGTCGAGGTCTGGAAAGACCCCAGCTGCGGCTGCTGCCAGGACTGGATAGACCACATGCAGGCCAACGGCTTCGCCGTCACCACGCACGAGAGCGGCAACGCCGCCGTGCGCGCCAGGCTGGGCCTGCCCCAGCGCCTGGGCTCGTGCCACACGGCCCTCGTGGGCGGCTACCTGCTGGAGGGCCACGTGCCCGCCGCCGACGTGCGCAAGCTGCTCAAGGAAAAGCCCAAGGCCCTGGGCCTGGCCGTGCCCGGCATGCCCGTGGGCAGCCCCGGCATGGACGGCCCCGCATACAACGGCCGCAAGGACCCCTACGACGTGCTGCTGGTGAGCAGGAACCTCATGAACAGCGACGTGTCCACGCGCGTGTTCACCAGCTACCGCTGATGCGGCGGGGCCGGGCCGGGGCTCCATAATCGGCGCCCATGCAAGCCCTCTCCCCGCACGGCGCCGGCGGCGCCATCACCGACGTGGCCGGCATCATGGTCGGCCACCACAGCGACACCCGCCGCCCCACGGGCTGCACCGTGGTCATCGCCCCGGGCGGCGCCGTGGCGGGCGTGGACGTGCGCGGCGCGGCGCCCGGCACGCGCGAGACCGACCTGCTCGCGCCCGGCAACCTGGTGCAGCAGGTGCATGCCGTCATGCTCGCGGGCGGCAGCGCCTGGGGCCTGGACGCGGCCAGCGGCGCCGTGCGCTGGCTGGAGGAGCAAGGCATAGGCCTGGACGTGGGCGTGGGCCGCCTGCCCCTGGTGCCCGCAGCCGTGCTGTTCGACCTGCACGTGGGCGACATGAAGATCCGCCCCGACGCCGCGGCAGGCTACGCCGCCTGCGCCGCCGCCAGCGGCCGCCCGCCCGCCGAGGGCAACGTGGGCGCAGGCAGCGGCGCCGTGGTCGGCAAGACCTTCGGCATGCAGCACGCCATGAAGGGCGGCGTGGGCACGGCCTCGGTCACCGTGGACGGCGTGACGGTGGGCGCGCTCATCGCCTGCAACGCCGTGGGCGACGTGGTGGACCCCGACACCGGCCTGCCCCTGGCCGGCGCGCGCACCGCAGATGGCAGCGCCCTGCGCGACGCGCGGCGCGCCCTGCTGCGCGGCGAGCCGCCGCACCAGCTGCTGGCGGGCGGCAACACCACCATCGGCGTGATCGCCACCGACGCACAGCTCACCAAGGTGCAGGCCCAGCGCCTGGCCGTGGCCGGGCACGACGGCCTGGCGCGCGCCATCAACCCCGTGCACACCATGAGCGACGGCGACACGCTGTTCGCCCTGGCCACCGGCGTGCACGCGCGCCACCCCGGCATGCTGGTGCTGGCCACCATGGCCGCCGAGGCCGTGGCCCGCGCCACCGTGCGCGCCGTGCTGGCCGCGCGCACGCTGGCCACGCCCGACGGCCTGGTGCTGCCCTGCCACGCCGACCTGGCCGCGAAGGAGTAGGCCATGGGACAGATGCCGCGCCGCCTGCGCACGCTGCTGCTGTCGCTGCGCGACCTGCTGCTGTCGGCCGGGCCGCTGGCCGTGCTGGGCGTGGGCCTGGTGGTGCTGGCCTTCCAGTGGCTCAAGCCCACGCCGCCGCACCAAGTGACGCTGGCCACCGGCCCCGCGCAAAGCGCCTACGAGGCCTTCGGCAAGCGCTACCAGGAGGCCCTGGCGGCCAACGGCTTCGAAGTCATCCTGCTGGAGAGCGACGGTTCCTCGTCCAACCTGCAGCTGCTGCGCGAGGGGCGCGCCGACCTGGCCTTCGTGCAGGGTGGCACGGGCGAACTGCATCCCGAGGACGGCGACGAACTGGTTTCGCTGGGCAGCCTGTTCGTGGAGCCGATCTGGCTCTTCTACCGCAGCGACATGGCGCGGCGCGTGCACGGCACGGCGCGGCTCGACGGCCTGCACCAGCTGCGCGGCCTGCGCGTGAACGTGGGCTCGCCCGGCAGCGGCGTGCCCACGCTGATGGAGCGGCTGCTGGAAGCCAACCGCGTGCCCGCCGACGCATTGACGCTCACGCGGCTGAATCCGACCCCAGCCACGGTGGAGCTGCTGGACGGCCGGCTGGACGCGCTGGTGTTCGTATCGGCGCCCGAATCGCCCCTGGTGCAGATGCTGCTGCAGACGCCCGGCATACAGCTGATGGGCTTTGCGCAGAACGAGGCCTATGCCCGGCGCTTCCCCTTCCTCACGCCCGTCACGCTGCCGCGCGGCGTGGTCGATCTGGCGGCCAACGTGCCGCCGCGCGACGTACGGCTGGCGGCCTCCACCACCTCGCTGCTGGCGCGTGACGCCACCCACCCCGCCCTGCTGCAGCTGTTTGCGCAAAACGCGCAGACCATCCACGGCGGCGCGGGCTGGTTCAACCGCGCGCGCGAGTTCCCGAGCACGCGCCACGCCGAGCTGCCGATCGCCAAGGAGGGCGAGCGCGCCATCAACGAGCCCACGCCGCTCATGCAGCGCTACCTGCCGTTCTGGATCGCCAACCTGATCGAGCGCATGTGGCTGGTGCTGGGCATCCTGCTGGCCGTGATGCTGCCGCTGTCGCGCGTGGTGCCGCCGCTGTACCAGCTGCGCGTGCGCTCGCGCGTGTTCCGCTGGTACGGGCACCTGCGCGAGATCGAGGACGACATGGAGGCCGGCCGCGCCACGCCCGAGGAGCTGCGCGAGCGCCTCACGCGCCTGGAGCGCCGGGTGGAAAAAGTGAGCGTGCCGCTGTCCTACGCGGACGAGCTGTACGCGCTGCGCAACCACATCCAGTTGGTGCGCAGACGCGTGCCCAGCGCCTGAAGGCCGTTACTTCAGCGCCTTGTAGCGCATGCGCTTCGGGGCGGCGCCCTCCTCGCCCAGGCGCTTCTTCTTGTCGGCCTCGTACTCCTGGTAGTTGCCGTCGAAGAACACCCACTGGCTGTCGCCCTCGGCGGCCAGGATGTGCGTGGCGATGCGGTCGAGGAACCAGCGGTCGTGGCTGATGACGAGCACCGTGCCCGCGTATTCGAGCAGCGCGTCTTCCAGCGCGCGCAGGGTTTCCACGTCCAGGTCGTTCGACGGTTCGTCCAGCAGCAGCACGTTACCGCCCTGGATCAGCGTCTTGGCCAGGTGCAGGCGCCCGCGCTCGCCGCCCGAGAGGTTGCCGACCTTCTTCTGCTGGTCCTGGCCGTTGAAGTTGAAGCGCCCGCAGTAAGCGCGGCTGGCCATCTGGAACTTGCCCACGTTGATGATGTCCAGCCCGCTCGAAACGTCCTCCCACACCGTCTTGTCGTTGGCCAGCGCGTCGCGCGACTGGTCCACGAAGGCCATCTTCACGGTCTGGCCGACGATGACCTGGCCGCTGTCGGGCTGCTCCTTGCCCGCGATGAGCTTGAACAGCGTGGACTTGCCCGCGCCGTTGGGGCCGATGATGCCGACGATGGCGCCAGCGGGGACGTTCATGGACAGGTTGTCGATCAGCACGCGGTCGCCGAAGCTCTTGGTGACGCCGTGGAACTCGATGACCTGCGTGCCCAGGCGGTCGGCCACGGGGATGAAGATCTCCTGCGTCTCGTTGCGGCGCTGGTATTCGTAGTCGGACAGTTCCTCGAAGCGTGCGATGCGCGCCTTGCTCTTGGCCTGGCGGCCCTTGGCGTTCTGGCGCACCCACTCCAGCTCCTTCTTCAGGGCCTTGGCGCGGGCCTCCTCGCCCTTCTGCTCGGCCTCCAGGCGGTTCTGCTTCTGCAGCAGCCACTCGGAGTAGTTGCCCTTGTAGGGAATGCCGTGGCCGCGGTCCAGCTCCAGGATCCACTCGGCGGCGTTGTCGAGGAAGTAGCGGTCGTGGGTGATGGCCACCACGGTGCCGGGGAAGCGGTGCAGGAACTGCTCCAGCCATTCGACGGATTCGGCATCCAGGTGGTTGGTGGGCTCGTCCAGCAGCAGCATATCGGGCTTGGACAGGAGCAGCTTGCACAGCGCCACGCGGCGCTTCTCGCCGCCCGACAGCTTGCCGATCACAGCGTCCCAGGGCGGGAGGCGCAGGGCGTCGGCGGCGATCTCCAGCTGGTGCTCGCTGTCCGTGCCGGCGGCGGCGATGATGGCTTCGAGCTCGCCCTGCTCCTTGGCCAGCGCGTCGAAGTCGGCATCCTCCTCGGCGTAAGCGGCGTAGACCTCTTCGAGGCGGGCGCGGGCGTTGTTCACCTCGGCCATGGCCTCTTCCACCGCCTGGCGCACCGTGTACTCGGGATTGAGCTGGGGCTCCTGCGGCAGGTAGCCGATCGAGAGGCCCGGCATGGGGATGGCCTCGCCCTCGAACTCCTTGTCCACGCCCGCCATGATCTTGAGCAGCGAGGACTTGCCCGAGCCGTTCAGGCCCAGCACGCCGATCTTCGCGCCGGGGAAGAAGGACAGGGAGATGTCTTTCAAGATCTGCCGCTTGGGAGGCACGGTCTTGGTGACACGGTTCATCGAGAAAACGTATTGGGCCATGGATTCTTCAAAAAAATGAGCAAAAGAAGGCGCCCGGAAAACGGCGCGCAAACACGAATTATCGGCGCATGCGACAATAGCGCTCGCCGCGGGCTCCAGTTGCCCGGGGCATCAGCCTAGACAAGCTGGGGACGAAGGAAGCAAATCCGGGCTCCCACCCTCGAAATCATCTGCCGTCAGAACTGGCTCGGCGACCCGTAAAGTCGCCGGCGACAGGCCGATACCCAGCGCCCCGGTTGGGCGCATCCAACTCACATGACATTCGAAGAACTGAAGCTGGCGCCGGCCCTTTTGCAGGCCGTGCAAGAACAGGGTTACCAGAACCCGACCCCCATCCAGGCCCAGGCCATTCCCGCCGTCCTCGCAGGCCATGACCTGCTCGCCGGCGCGCAGACCGGCACCGGCAAGACCGCCGCCTTCACCCTGCCCATGCTGCACCGCCTGGCCCAGGGCCAGGCCCCCACGAGCAGGTTCGGCGGCCGCGGCGTGCGCGCCCTGGTGCTCACCCCCACGCGCGAACTCGCGGCGCAGGTCGAGGAATCCGTGCGCGCCTACGGCAAGCACCTGGACATCAAGTCCACCGTGATCTTCGGCGGCGTGGGCATGAACCCGCAGATCGAGCGCATCAAGCGCGGCGTGGACGTGCTCGTGGCCACGCCCGGGCGCCTGCTGGACCTGCAGCAGCAGGGCTTCATGGACCTGTCCCAGGTCGAGATCCTGGTGCTCGACGAAGCCGACCGCATGCTCGACATGGGCTTCATCCACGACGTGAAGAAGGTGCTGGCGCTGCTGCCCAAGGCCAAGCAAAGCCTGCTGTTCTCGGCCACCTTCAGCGACGAGATCCGCGAACTGGCCGCAGGCCTGCTGAACGACCCGCAAAGCATCCAGGTCACGCCGCGCAACACCACGGTGCAGCGCATCAGCCAGGTCATCCATCCCGTGGGCCGGGGCAAGAAGAAGCAGGTGCTGCTGCACATCATCCAGGAGCACGACTGGAGCCAGGTGCTGGTGTTCACGCGCACCAAGTTCGGCGCCAACAACGTCGCCGAATACCTGACCAAGCACGGCGTGCAGGCCATGGCGCTGCACGGCAACAAGAGCCAGAGCGCCCGCACGCAGGCCCTGGAAGGTTTCAAGAGCGGCCAGATCCGTGCCCTGGTGGCTACGGACATCGCGGCGCGCGGCATCGACATCGACGACCTGCCGCATGTCGTGAACTACGAGATCCCCAACGTGCCCGAGGACTACGTGCACCGCATCGGCCGCACCGGCCGCGCCGGCAAGGAAGGCCAGGCCGTGAGCCTGGTCTGCATGGACGAGGAAGGCTTCATGATGGAGATCGAGCGCTTCACCAAGCAGGAGATCCCCGTGCAGGTCATCGAGGGCTTCGGCCCCGACGAGGGCGAGAAGGCCGAGCCCATCGCCATGGGCCGCCAGACCATCTGGGGCGGCGCCGGCAAGCCGCCGAGCCGCGAAGTCATGCAGGCGGCCGCCAAGGCGGCGCGCCAGGAAATGATGGAGCGCATCCGCACCAACAAGGCAACCCAGGGCACGCCGCGCGGCGGCCGCCAGGGCGGCCAGCAGGGTGAAGGCCAGCGCGCGGCCCAGGGCCAGGGCCAGGGCGGCGCGGCGGGCCGTGGCGGCAGCGCCGGCAACAACGGCGGCCGGCCGGCAGGCCGCGGCCAGCAGCAGTCCCGCAGCGCCGGCGAAGGGCGCCGCGCCGGTGGCAACGGCGGCAACAACGGTGGCAACCGCCGCTTCGACGACAGCCAGCCGCGCAGTGAAAACGCCCACCTGGGCACCCAACTCGCACACGTGAACCTGGGCCCGCGCCACGGCGGCAGCCGCACCAGCCAGCCCGACCCCATGCGCACCAGCGTCGACAGCATGGCCGACCGCGGACGCCGCGGGGGCTTCCGCAGCGGCGGCGGTGGAGGCGGCGGTGGTGGACGCGGCCCGCGCGGCGGCGGCTTCGGCCGCTGACGGCATGGCGCACTGACGACGAGGCCCGGCATTGCCGGGCCTTTTTGCTGGCCGCTGCGCCGGGTAACATCCACCAGCCCAGAGACCCATCCAGCGACCATGATGACGCCCAAAGCACCGCACCACAGCACCGCATGGCAACCTGCCGCCGCCTTCCAGAGCACGAGCGCCCGGGCACTTCGCCAGGGATGGGCACTGGTGGCCGCGGCCGTGCTGTCCGCCTGTTCCAGCACGCCGCTACCGCCCTGGCCCGCCCGGCCGTCCTCTGCGCCGCAGCCCTCCACGGCCGCGCAGGCAAAGCGATCGGTGCCCCCGCCATTGGGAACGGCGCAGCGCGGCGAAGTCGTCACGATCACGCCCATTGCACCGAGCACGCCAGGGTCCCCCGCAGCGGCCCAGAGCCAGTTGCCCTATGGCGAGGCCGTCGCGGCGCGCTTTCCCGATCCATCGGTGCGCTACGAGACTCCGGGCCTGGCCGAGGGACGGCGCGCCTTCACCACGAATGCCGAACTCACGCAATGGCTACGCGACCTGGCGGCGGCGCAGCATGGCGCCACGCGCATGCAGATGCTGGACCTGGGCCTGTCCCAGCGCGGCACGCCCATCCATGCCCTGGTGCTCACGCGCGCCGCGGGCACGGATGCGGCGGCCCTGGAGGCCAGCCGCCGCCCCGCGGTGCTGCTGGTCGGCCAGCAGCACGGCGACGAGCCCGCGGGCAGCGAAGCCCTGCTGGCCGTGGCCCGGGAACTCGCGCAGGGGCTGCTCGAACCCATGCTCGACCGCATCAACGTGATCATCGTGCCACGCGCCAACCCTGACGGCGCCGACGCCGGCACGCGCGTCACGGCAAGCGGCGCCGACATGAACCGCGACCACCTGCTGCTGCAAACGCCCGAGGCCCAGGCGCTGGCCAGGCTGGTGCGCAACTACCGCCCCATGGCCATCATCGACGCGCACGAATACACGGTCGCCGGGCGCTTTCTGGAGAAGTTCCACGCCATCCAGCGCTACGACGTGCTGCTGCAGCACGCGACCACGGCCAACCTGCCCGAGTTCATGACCAAGGCGGCCCTGGAGTGGTACCGCGCCCCCATGGTGAAGGCGCTGGGCGCCGAGAACCTGACCCAGGAGTGGTACTACACCACCTCCACCCGCCCCGACGACCTGCGCATCTCCATGGGCGGCACCCAGCCCGACACGGGGCGCAACGTCAACGGCCTGAAGAATGCCGTCAGCGTGCTGCTGGAGACTCGCGGCGTGGGCATTGGCCGCACCCACATCCAGCGCCGCGTGCACTCGCACGTCACCGCCATCACCAGCGCGCTGCGCAGCACGGTGGAGCGCGCCAACGACCTGGAGCAGGTGCGCTCCTACGAGGCGCGCGACATCTCCGCCCAGGCCTGCCGCGGCGACATCGTGGTGGAGGCCGGCCCTACGCCGACCCAGCACGAACTGGTCATGCTCGACCCCGACACCGGCGCCGACCGCACGCTGCGCGTGGACTGGAACTCATCGCTGAAACTGACCACGCTGAAGAAACGCCCGCGCCCCTGCGGCTACTGGCTCGCGGGCGGCGCGAGCGAGGCGGTGGAACGCCTCAAGCTGCTGGGCCTGCAGGTCATGCGCGTGGCCGAGCCGGGTTCCATACTGGCCGACACCTACCAGGAAACCGGCCGCACGACCGCACAGCGGCAGGACGTGCGCGGCACCGTCGCCGGCGGCCAGGCCATCATCCGCGTGCAGGTCACACCCACGCGCAGCGCCATCGATGTGCCCGCCGAGAGCTACTACGTGCCGCTGAACCAGCCCCTGGCCAACCTGGCCGTGGCGGCGCTGGAGCCCGACACGCAGAACAGCTACTTCGCCAACCACCTCATCGCCAACCTGGGCGACACCGCGCGCGTCATGGCACCGCCGTCCCTGGTGTTCGAGGATACGGACTGACGAAGGCCGCCCACGAGGAGCGAATCGGCAGCCGGCACCCAGGTATGATTCGGCTCCTTCGTCCGCGCCATGCCATTGGCATCGGCCGCGGCAGGCCTCACCAGCTGCCCGTAGCTCAACCGGATAGAGCAATTGCCTTCTAAGCAATAGGTCGGGGGTTCGAGTCCCTCCGGGCAGGCCAGTATTCCTCCTATGAAACCCCGCCGCGCGGTATCGCTCCAGGGGAGAATCGGGGGAAGAATTCCGCAACCGACAGCTGTTACGGCACCCATCTCTCGCTGCCCCTCTCTGCCAATGCATCCTCCACGGCCTTGTTCAGCAGGTACATGCTCTGCTCGATTTCCGCGTTGATAGCCTTGACCTGTTCGCGCTTGTGCGGATTGCTGCCGGCCTGGATCCTTGGCCCGCGCATGGCCAGGCGTGATGTCGCCTTCCCCGCGCTTCGGGCGCTCGATGAAGCGGCCCGTCCGTCCAGTCCTTGTTGGTCGCCACGGCCACCACGGGGTCGAACGGCCTTGGCGTCACCATCTGCATCAGGTTGTCGGCGCCGTCCAGCGGATTGCAGGCGTTCAAGGTGATCAGGAACACGTGGAGGTGCCTCATCGGGGCCAGCGCAAGCTGGCCTGGCTGGTCAAGGCAAACCGTTCGGATTTCCGTGAGGATGGTGCAGCGACTGCAAGCCGAAGCCAGGGGCCAGGATCTGGCTCCTGGCCCGTGGGAAGGCTTCGGTCATTCGCTGGAGCGCGCTTACTTCACCCTGATGTTCGCCGCCTCGATAAGCCTCCCGAAGCGCACGTATTCGCTGCGCAGCGAGCTCATCGTGGTTTCGCCGTCCACGAACTTGACCTGCACGCCGAGATTGGCGAACTGCTTCTTGACGTCGGCGTCGGCCATCACACGCTGCAGGGTGGCCGCGAGCTTCCCCTGAATGGGCGCAGGCGTGGCCGCGGGCACGAACACGCCGATCCATGCGATCACCTCGGCGTTCGGGTAGCCCGCTTCCACCACCGTCTGCACGTCGGGCAGATCGGGCATGCGCGCGGCTGACGTCACCGCCAGGGCGCGCACTTGCCCCTGCTTCACGCGCTGCACCGCGCCGATGGCCGTGTCAAAGCCGAAGGTCACTTCCCCCGCCAGCACGGCTTGCACACAGAGAGCGCCGCTCTTGTACGGGATTTCGGTGATGCTGCCGGCACCGGACGCGACCTTGATCGCCTCGCCCGACAGTTGTGCAGTGCTGCCGATGCCGAACGAAGCGTAGTTGACGTTCGTCCCCGTCTTCGCCGCATGCACCACGTCGGCAAGCGTCTTGTAGGGCGAGTCCGGCCGCACAAGGATCAGGTTCGGGAACGACGCCAGCGTGCCGATCGCCGCGAAGCTGCGGATCGGGTCATAAGGGACCTTGTCCATGACCTGCGGACTGATCGTGAAGGCCGCGTTCGACCCCATGAACAGCGTGTGGCCGTCCGGTTCGGCCCGCGCCACGGCGTCGGCACCGACGACCGTTCCTGCCCCGGGGCGGTTGTCCACCACCACGGACTTGCCCAGGATCGCCTGGAGCTTGGGGCTCAGCACGCGGGCCATGGCGTCGATGGTGCCGCCGGCGGCATACGGCACGACGACCTTGATAGGCTTGCTTGGAAAATCGGCGCTGGCCAATGCGGGGGCGCCGGCGGCGGTCAGGGTGGCGATCGAGATCGCCGTCAGCAATTTCTGGACGAATGACATGAGGCTTCCTTTACGTGGAATGTGATCGGTGGCTCAGAACAGCTCGCCGTTGCGGGCCTTGTCCTTGAGAAGCTGCGGCGGCGCAAAGCGCTCGCCATACTGCGAGGCAAGCGTCTGGGCCCGCAGCACGGCCCGATCCAGCCCGTACTGGTTCAGGAACTGGAAGACGCCGCCGGTCCAGCGCGGGAACCCGATGCCGAGCGCCGAGCCGATATTGCCGTCGCCGGCAGCGTCGAGCACGCCTTCCTGCAGGATGCGTACAGACTCCATCGCCATGCAGAACAGCAACCGGTCTTTCTTGTCTTCCTGCGGGATCTGCTCGTTGGGTTGCACGAAATGCTGCGCGAGCCCAGGCCAGAGCACCTTGCCGCCGCCTGCAGGGTAGTCGTAGAAGCCACCGCCGCCAGCACGGCCCTTGCGGCCGAACTCGTCGAGCATGCGCTCCATGACCGCGTCGGCGGGATGCGCCGGCAGCGGACGCCCCTCGGCGGCGTGGGCCTTAAGCGTTTCGAGGCGGTTGTTGTACGACAGGGAGAGACTGACTTCGTCGAGCACCGCCAGCGGACCGACCGGGAAGCCGGCAAACATCGCAGCGGCCTCGATCGTTGCCGGGTCCTGGCCTTCGCCGAGCATCGCCACGCCTTCGCGCGTGAAGGTGCTGAACACGCGGCTGGTGAAGAAGCCCCGGCTGTCGTTGACGACGATTGGCGTCTTGCCCAGTTGCATCACCAGGTCCAGCGTATGCGCCAGCGTTTCCTGCGACGTCTCCGCGCCCTTGATCACCTCGACCAGCTGCATGCGGTGCACCGGCGAGAAGAAGTGCGTGCCGATGAAGCGTTCCGGCCGCGTGGAGGCCTTTGCCAGCCCGGTGATGGGTAGGGTCGACGTGTTGGACGCCCAGATCGCTTCGGGGCGCAGCAGCGGCTCCAGTGCGCGCGTGATCTCTTCCTTGAGTGCAGGCTTCTCGGGCACCGCCTCGATCACCATGTCCACGTGCGCCAGCTCTTCGTAGCTGCCAACGGCATGCATCCGGGACAGGATCTGCTGGCGGCGCGCCGCATCGATCTCGCCCTTTTCTTCGCGCCGGGCCAGCAGCTTGTCGGCCGCGTCGATACCGCCCTGGGCCTGCTCCAGCGTCGAGTCCTTGATCCAGACTTCGATGCCGCGCATGGCGGCAGCGTAGGCGATGCCGTTGCCCATCATGCCGGCACCCAGCACAGCCAGGGTCTGGATGCTGCGCTTGGCGAAGCCCTCGGGACGCTGTGCGCCGCCCTTGATCTCGTTGGCGCGGAACCAGAAGGTGCCGATGATGTTTTTCGACACCGCACCGGTCACCAGGCCGACGAAGTAGCGCGTCTCGATCCGGCAGGCCGTGTCGAAGTCGACCTGCATGCCTTCGACACTGGCGCAGACGATCGCCTCGGGTGCGGGGTAGTTTCCACATGTCTTGGCGCGCACATGGGCTGCGGCTGTGGAGATCCACTGCTTGACCTTAGGAGCGTCGTTGCCCCCACCAGGGGGAACGAAGCCGGGCACGTCCCAGGGTTGCGTGGCCTGCGGATGCTCTGCGATCCAGGCGCGCGCCAGGGCCAGCAGTTCTTCGGGCGTGGCCGCCAGCGCGTGCACCAGGCCGGCCTGCTTCGCTTCGGCGGGCGTCATCAGCCGGCTGTCCTGCAGGTAGGGCTGCGCAGCCGCCAGGCCCAGCAGGCGCGTCATGCGCACCACGCCGCCGGCGCCGGGCATCAGGCCCAGCGTGGCCTCGGGCAGGCCGAACTGCACCTTGGCCTTGTCCAGCGCGATGCGGTGGTGGCAGGCCAGCGCGATCTCGAAACCGCCCCCCAGGGCCGTACCGTTGAGCGCGGCGACGACGGGCCTGCCCAGCGTTTCCAGGCGACGCAGCGTGCGCTTGCCGCGTTCGGTGGCATCGAACAGGGTCTGCGCGTCGGCGGCCTGCATCTTGTACAGGCGGTTCAGGTCGCCGCCGGCGAAGAACGTGTCCTTGGCCGAGGTGAGGATCACCCCGGTGAGCGCGTCCTTCTCAGACTCCAGGCGGTCCACGCACCGCGCGAAGCACTCGCGCATGGCGTCGCTCATGGTGTTGACGCTTTGCTCGGGCGCATCGAAGGTGAGAGTGACGATGCCGTCGGCACCGGTTTCGTAGCGAATGGGTTCTTGCATGGCGATGGGCTTTCTGCTTTTCAAAGACGTTCGATCACGGTGGCGATGCCCATGCCGCCGGCCACGCACAAGGTGGCCACGCCGTAGCGCAACTGGCGGCGCTCGAGCTCATCGAGCAGGGTGCCGAGGATGATTCCGCCGGTGGCGCCGATGGGGTGGCCCAGGGCGATTGCGCCACCGTTGACGTTGATCTTCTCCATCGGCACCTTCAACTCGCGGGCGAAGTGCATCGGCACGATGGCGAAGGCCTCGTTCACCTCGAACAGGTCGATCTGCTCCACAGTGAGGCCAGCGTGCGCCAGCGCCTTTTGCGTGGCGGGCGCCGGGCCGGTGAGCATCAGCGTGGCGTCGACCGTGGAGAGGCCCGTGCCCAGGATGCGGGCACGCGGGCGCAGTTTGAGCTCCTTGCCAATCTTCTCGCTGCCCACCAGCACCAGCGAGGCGCCGTCGACGATCCCCGACGAGTTGCCCGCGGTATGGACCGCGGCGATGCGCTCAAGCTGCGGATAGCGCTGGCGCGCCACCACCGCGTTGGCCGCTGCCGAGGGACCACCGAAGGCAGGCTTGAGCGAGGCCAGCGAGGCGGCGGTGGTGTCGGGCCGGACGTATTCGTCGTGGTCGAGCACGACTAGGCCGTTTGCGTCGCGCACCGGCACGATCGAGTGGCCGAAATGGCCCGCCTGTCTTGCTTTTGCGGCGAGCTGCTGCGACCGCAACGCGTAGGCGTCAAGCGCCTCGCGCGAGACTCCGTCGAGCGCCGCGATGATGTCGGCGCTGTAGCCCTGGGGCACGTAGCCGATTTTCAGGCTGGTGGCCGGGTCGTAGATCCAGGCGCCGCCGGCGGCGCCCAGCCCGATGCGCGACATCGACTCGCAGCCGCCCGCGGCGACCAGGTCGTTCCAGCCGGAGCGCACCTTCTCCGCGGCGATGTTCACTGCCTCCAGGCCGGCGCCGCAGAAGCGCTGCAGAGCCATGCCCGGCACGTCCGGCCAGCCGCCCGCAAGTGCCGCGATGCGGGGCAGGTTGGAGCCCTGGTCGCCGAGCGCCGAGCTGATGCCCATGACCAGGTCGTCCACCCGCGTCGGGTCGAGTTGATTGCGCTGGCGCAGGGCATCAAGAAGCGTCACGATCAAATCGATGGGCTTCGTCTCATAAAGTGCCCCGGCGCCGGGCTTACCCCTGCCCCTCGGCGTACGCACCGTATCGAAAATATATGCATCAGTCATTCAATCTCCTTGAAATTGGAAAAATTGTCTCGAAAACACTTGATCCAGTCAACACAATCCACCATAATTTCTTCGAACGACCTTAAAAATGAACATTAAGTCTCAATTAATTGATGATTTGGCACAACCTGATGCCGCAAAGGCAGGCGGCAGCGCCCTGGCGCGTGGCATCGGCATCCTCCAGGCGTTCAGCGGCGAGAGACCGGCGCTAAGCGCACGCGAATTGATGGACATCACCGGCCTGCCAAAGCCCACGCTGTTCCGCCTGGTGACCACGCTGTGCGAGGCCGGGCTGCTGCTCCACAAGGAGAACGACGGCCGCTTCATGCCCGCGCCGGGGCTGGCCCGGCTCGCGGCACCCATGCTGGCTCGCATCCACATCCGGCAGTTGGCCTTCGGCCCGATGCAGGCGCTGGCCGATCGGGTCTGCGCGCAGGTCTCGCTCGGCCTGGGCATGGGCATGGACCTGGTGTTCATCGAGCTCGCGCAGTCGAAGGACTACGTCGCCGTGCGGCCCGCAATGGGGAGCCATATCTCGCTGTCGCGCACGGCGTCAGGCCGGGCTTACCTGGCGGCGCTACCGCAGGAGCAATGCGACAACTACCTGAACCGGCTGAAAGCCGCCAACCCTGAGCACGCCGCATGGCTTGCCGAGCGTCTGCAGGAGGCCCGCAAGGACCTGGCCGAACGGGGCTTCTGCGTGAACTACGGTGACCTGCAACGCCAACTCGAAGCTGTGGCCGTGCCGCTGCGCGCGGCACGCGGCAGCGATGAGATCTATGTGTTCGCCTGCACCGTTCCGAGCTTCGAACTCCAGCCCGGCCAGCTCATGAACGAAGTGGGCCCGCGCCTGGTGACGCTGGCCCGCAGCATCGAAGCCACGCTTGGCGCGCCGCAAGCGCATAACGCATCCAACTTTTGACCCCTCCACCACTCGCCGACCGCCTCCTCACATGAACTTCGACCTTTCTCCCGAACAGCAAGCCCTGTGCGACGCCGTCGCGCGCATCTGCGAACGTTTCGACGAAGAGTACTGGCTCAAAAAAGATCAGGAGGGCGGCTTCCCCTTCGAACTGCACCAGGCCCTGGCCGAGTCCGGCTGGCTGGGCATCTGCATCCCCGAGGAATATGGCGGATCGGGCCTGGGCATCACCGAGGCCGCGCTGATGATGCAGACCATCAGCGCATCGGGCGCGGGCATGTCGGGCGCGTCGGCCGTGCACATGAACATCTTCGGCCTGGAACCCGTGGTGCTCTTCGCCGATGACGAACAGAAGCGCCGCATGCTGCCGCCGCTGGTGGCAGGCAAGGAGAAGGCCTGCTTCGCCGTGACCGAGCCGGACGCGGGCCTGAACACCACGCGCCTGAAAACGCAGGCCGTACGCCAGGGCGACCATTACGTGGTCAGCGGCTCCAAGGTTTTCATCTCCACGGCGCAGGTCGCCGAGAAGATGCTCATCCTGACCCGCACCACGCCGCTCGACCAGGTGAAGAAGCCGACCGACGGCCTGAGCCTGTTCTACACGGACATCGACCGCCGCTTCGTCGAAGCGCACGTGATCGACAAGATGGGGCGCAAGGCGGTGGACACGAACCAGCTGTTCATCGATGGCCTGAAGGTGCCGGTGGAAGACCGCATCGGCGAGGAAGGCAAGGGTTTTAACTACATCCTGCACGGCATGAACCCCGAGCGCATCCTGATCGCCTCGGAGGCCATCGGACTGGGCAAGGCGGCGCTGCGGCGCGCCACGCAGTACGCCAACGAGCGCGTGGTGTTCGACCGCCCCATCGGCAAGAACCAGGCAATCCAGCACCCGCTGGCCGAGCGCTGGATGCACCTGGAGGCGGCTCACCTGATGATGCTCAAAGCCGCCAGCCTGTTCGACCGCGGCCTGCCCTGCGGCGCCGAGGCCAACAGCGCCAAGTTCCTGGGCGCCGAGGCCGGCTACCAGGCCTGCCTGCAGGCGGTGATGACCCATGGCGGCTATGGCTATGCCAAGGAATACCACGTCGAGCGCTATCTGCGTGAAAGCCTGATCCCGCGCCTCGCGCCCATCAGCCCGCAGCTGATTCTCTGCTTCATCGCCGAGAAGGTGCTGGGGCTGCCCAAGTCCTACTGATCACAAGAGAAGACCGGAGACGTCATGGAGATAAACCCCGACGCCATCGACCGCCTCGCCCACTGGGGGCGCATCTGCCCTGACAAGATCGCCGTGCGCCTTGTCAATGGCGACGCCGTCACGAGCCTTGCCTACCGCGAGCTCGACGCGCGAGCGAACGTGATGGCGCAATGGCTGATCGAGACGGGACTGCAGCAGGGCGATGGCATCGCGCTGCTGATGGAGAACCACCCGGACATCTTTGCGCTTGCGTGGGGCGCGCGCCGCGCCGGCCTGTACTACACGCCGGTGAGCACGCACCTGAACCCCGCCGAGGTGAGCTACATCCTGCAGGACTGCGACGCACGGCTCCTCGTGGCGACGCGCAAGACGGCGCCGCTGGTGCCACGCGACAGCACCTGGAGCGGCGACTGCTACCTGCTCGACGGCAGCGCCGAGGGCTTCGAGGCACTCGCCCCTGTGCTGGCCAACTATGCTCCCGGCGCCGCGCTGCCCGAGCGCATGGTGGGGCGCGACTTCCTGTATTCGTCCGGCACGACCGGCAGGCCCAAGGGCATCAAGCGGCCGCTGACCCCTTACGCAGACCGCTTGAAGGATTCCTACGACGCCGTGCTGTGGCGGGAGGTCCTCGGCCTTGGCCACGACAGCATCTATCTCACCATGGCACCGCTGTATCACGCCGCGCCGATCCGCAGCGCGATGCGCAACATCGACTGGGGCGGCAGCACGGTCGTCGCGAGCCGCTTCGACGCCGAGCAGGCACTACGCCTGATCGCCGAGTACCGGGTGACGGTCAGCCAGTGGGTGCCGACCATGATGGTGCGCATGCTCGCGTTGCCCGAGGCAGTGCGCCAGGCCGCCGACCTGAGCAGCATGCGCTCGGCCATCCATGCAGCCGCGCCCTGCCCGCCCGACGTGAAGCGCCGCATGATCGAATGGTGGGGCCCGGTCTGGGTCGAGTACTACGGCGGTTCGGAAGGCATCGGGATCACTGCCATCGACAGCCACGAATGGCTGCGCAAGCCCGGCTCCGTCGGGCGGACGAAACTGGGCACGGTCCACATCAAGGACGACGAAGGGCACGATCTGCCGGCCGGACAGCAGGGCCGCATCTGGTTCTCGGGCTGTCCGCGCTTTGCTTATCACAACGATCCAGCGAAGACCGCGGCCGCCTACGATGCGCAGGGCTGCGCGACCTTCGGCGACATCGGCCACGTGAACGAGGACGGCTATCTCTTCATCTCGGGCCGGCGTACCGACCTGATCCTTTCGGGCGGGGTGAACATCTATCCGCAAGAGATCGAGAACCTGCTCGCCACCTACCCGGGCGTGGCGGACGTGGCGGTTATCGGCGTGCCGCACCCCGAGTTCGGCGAAGAGGTGAAGGCCGTCGTCGAGCTCAGAGACCCGGCGCAAGCGGGCCCCGCGCTCGCCGAGGCGCTGATCGCCCACTGCCGACAGCACATTGCGCACCTGAAGTGCCCGCGCAGCGTGGACTTCGTGCCTACCTTGCCCCGGCTGGAGAACGGCAAGCTCTACAAGCGCTTGCTGATGGACCAGTACGCCAAGGCCGCTGAGTCCGGGCGCTGAGCCTCGCCCCCACTACCCATCCCCCTTTTTCCAGGAAACCTCACCATGCGTACCGCACTTCGTGAAGACCACGAGCAGTTCCGCGACCAAGTTCGCAAGTTTGCTCAGCGCGAGATCGCGCCCCACCACCACGAATGGGAGAAAGCCGGGAGCGTGCCGCGCGAGACCTGGCTCAAGGCCGGCCGCGAGGGCCTGCTGCTGCCGGCCATTCCCGAAGAGTACGGCGGCGGCGGCGGCGACTTCGGCCACTCCATCGTGGTGATCGAGGAATTGATGCGCGTGCTCGCCTCTGGCCCCGGCTTCCCGCTGCACTCCGACATCGTGGCTCCCTACATGCTGGCCTACGGCACCGAGGCGCAGAAGCAGGCCTGGCTGCCGCCGATGGCGCGCGGCGAGAAGATCGGCGCAATTGCCATGACCGAGCCCGGCATCGGCAGCGACCTGAAGGCCCTGCGCACCACCGCGCGCCGCGACGGCGAGCACTACGTGATCGACGGCGCCAAGACCTTCATCACCAACGGCGCGAACTCCGACCTCGTGATCGTCGCCTGCAAGACCGATGCCGCGGCCGGCACGCGGGGCATCAGCCTGATCGTGGTCGAAGCCGGAACGCCCGGCTTCACCAAGGGGCCGCTGCTGGAAAAGATCGGCCTCAAGGCACAGGACACCTGCGAGCTTTTCTTCGACAGCGTGCGCGTACCCGTAGCCAACCTGCTGGGAGAGGAAGGCAAGGGCTTCGGCTACCTGATGCACCAGCTGGCACAGGAGCGCCTGATGGTCTCGGTGCGCAGCCCCGCCGTGATGGAAGCCATGCTCGAAGAAACCATCACGTACACCAAGAGCCGCAAGGCCTTTGGCGTGCCCATCTTCGAGCATCAGAACACCCGCTTCAAGCTGGCCGAGATCAAGGCCAAGACCACGGCCTGCCGCGTCTTCATCGACCATTGCATCGCGCTGCATTTCGAGAAGAAGCTCACCGGCGAGATGGCCGCCATGGCCAAGCTCTACGCCACCGAGATGCAGGGCCAGGTCGTCGACGAACTGCTGCAGTTGTATGGCGGCTATGGCTTCATGCGCGAGTACCCGATCGCACGTGCCTTCGTCGACAGCCGTGTGCAGCGCATCTACGGCGGCACGTCGGAGATCATGAAAGAGATCATCTCCCGGGGGTTGTGATGCGCCTCATCGACATCTCCTCCTCCCATGGTGCGATGGCTCTGATGCCGCGGGTCACCGTGACCGAAGCGGGGGACTCGGAGGGCGAGATCGCTGCGTGCCTGGCCGGCGAGGTCGTAAGGGAACAGCAGGGCCTCCCTGTTGCTGGCAAGCATGAAGAGAACGGTCACAAGACCGGATGGCAACACTGAATTTTTTTGGATAGGAGATCCGTATGAAGCTTGAAAACATGTCTGCCGTGGTGACCGGGGGCGCTTCGGGCCTGGGGCTGGCCACGGCCCGCCGCCTGGCCGAGCGGGGCCTCGGCGTGGTTATCGCCGACCTGTCGGCGGAGCGCGGCGCCGCCGCCATGGAGGTGCTGAGCGGCAAGGCCAGGTTCGTGCAGGCAGACGTCTGCGACCCCGAGCAGATGGGCCGCGTCTTCGACACGGCCGAATCGCTCGGTACCCTGCGCGCGCTGGTCCATTGCGCGGGCCTGGGCGGCACCGTGCGGCTGGTCGAAAGAGATGGGACGCCGGGCTCGCTGGAGAAGTACGAATCGATCGTGCGCATCAACCTGATCGGCACCTTCAACGTGCTGCGCTTGGCGGCGGCACGCATGGCCAGGAACGAACCCGTCGACGGCGAGCGCGGCGCCTGCGTGCTGACCGCCTCGGTGGCGGCCTTCGAAGGCCAGATCGGCCAGATCCCCTATGCCTCGGCCAAGGCCGGCGTGGTGGGCATGACGATCGTCGCCGCGCGCGACCTGGCCCGACATCTGATTCGCGTGAACACCATCGCACCGGGCGTGTTCGACACCCCCATCCTGGACCGTTTTTCGCCAGAACAGAAAGCCGCTCTCTATGCCAATGTGCCGCACCCGGCACGCCTGGGCCGGCCCGACGAGTTCGCCTTGACGGCCCTCCACATGCTCGAGAACGCCATGATCAACGGCGAAACCATTCGCGTTGACGGCGCCATCCGGATGTCGGCGCGCTGAAGGCCGCGACCTCGTCGAGACCACCGGTTAAGACGACCACCCAAAAAAATTCATGCGTTGGCCCCCGGCAGGGGCCACGCGAAGGAGACGATCATGCATTTCAATCATTTCAATCTGTTTGGCACATGGATCAAGGCGGCGCTTGCATTGCTGCTGGCAGGCTTGTTCCCGCTTTCGCATGCGAATTCGAGCTGGCCGGAGCGACCGATCACCATCATCGTTCCGGGCGCGCCGGGGGGCACCATCGACACTCCCGCCCGCTTGGTGGCGCAGAAGCTCACCGGTCTACTGGGCCAGCCGGTTATCGTCGAGAACCGCCCGGGCAGCGGCGGCATCCTTGGCGCCCAGGCCCTGCTCCGCGCGCCAGCCGACGGCTACACCCTGCTCATGGGCAACACCGGTTCGCACGCCATCAACTACAGCGCCTACAAGCAACTGCCTTATCGCCCGACGGACTTCGTTGCGATCACCGACATGATCGTGTTCCCGAACGTACTGGTGGTCAACGCACAGTCTTCGATCAAGACGGTGGCGGACCTGGTGGCGCAACTCAAGGAGCGGCCGGGACAGCTCAGCTTCCCCTCCGCGGGCATCGGCCAGACCACCCACCTGAGCGGTGAAATGCTGCGCATGCGCACGGGCACCCAGGCCATTCACGTGCCGTATCGCGGCTCGAGCCCGGCGACCACCTCGCTGCTGGCCGGCGAGACCAACTTCATGTTCGACAACATGTCGCAGGCGCTGCCGCACATCCGCTCGGGCAAATTGCGTGCACTGGCGGTCACCAGCCCCGAGCGCATGAGCAGCCTGCCCGACGTTCCGACCATGGCGCAGGCCGGCGTCGACAACTTCGTGGTGAGCGGCTGGGCCGGATTCTTCGTCGCGGCAAAGACCCCGTCGGCCGTCCTTGCCAAGCTGCAGGCCGCCGTCATCAAGGCCATGCACGACCCAGAAGTGGTAGCCAAGATCACTGACATGGGGAGCCTCCCCGGCGGCCGCCCTCAGGAACAGTTCGCTGCCTTCGTCAATAGCGAGACGCGTCTCTGGGGCGAGATCATCCGCAATTCGAATCTGAGTCTCGACTAGGCACCTAAGGATCGGAAGGACGTTTGCATGGCTGGCAAGTACTACGAGCAACTGGAAGTCGGGGGGATCCATCGGCACGAGATCCGGCGCACCCTCACCGAAATGGACAACGTCTTGTACTCGGCGCTGACGCACAACCCGGCAGCGCTCCACATCGATGAGGAGTACTGCCGCAAGCACACCGAGTTTGGCCAACGGATCGTGAACAGCACCTTCACGATCGGGCTCGTCTTCGATACCGGTTCTTTCGCGAGTGTTTAGCCAGGGAGCCCCACGGCTTCAGCGCGCCGGGACGAAGCGAGGCGCGCGTTTCTCCATATTGGCCAGCACTGCCTCACGCTGGTTGGGCGTGCCCACCAGGCGGTCTTGCTCATCCGCCTCGGCCTGCAGGATAGCGGCGTTGTCACCGCCTTCGGCCACTGCCATGAGCCGCTTGGCAGCGCGGATCGCATCGGGACTCTTCTGCGCGACCTGATGCGCAGCTTCCAGCGCCGCTGCGCGGGGGTCGTCCGCGACGTAAGTGGCCAGGCCCAGTGCGCAGGCCTCGGTGCCGCTGAGCACGCGCGCGCTGTAGATCAGTTCGCGCAGCACATCGGGGCGTACCAGCCCGCGCGTCAGCACCATGCAGGCCATGTCAGTCACAAGGCCCCATTTCATCTCCATCACCGACAGCTTGGCGGTAGGCGCGACGTAGCGCACGTCGGCTCCGAGCGCCACCTGCAGGCCGCCGCCGAAGGCAACGCCGTGCACCGCGGCGAACACAGGCACCGGCAGCTCGCGCCACACCATGCAGGCGTACTGCGAGCGGTTGGAGATGCCATGCGTACGCGCGCCTCGGTGGCCACTGCCGGCCGGCATGCTGGTCATGCGGCCCATATCCAAACCTGCGCAGAATGCGCGGCCTTCGCCTGACAGCACCACGGCACGCAGATCAGGCATACGCGCGAGCTGCTCGCCGTTCTCGATCAGGGCATCGACCATCGCCTGGTCGAGCGCGTTCATCTTGTCGGGACGGTTCAGACGGACGTCGGCGATGCCCCCCTCGATGCTCACGGTAATTCTCTGATTGCTGTTGGCGCTCATTTGCGGACTCCTTGGGTTTGTCGTTGGCAGATCTTGTTCGGGATGTCTGTGTAGTCACTCACGTCATGCCTCCTCATGGTCGGGTGGAACCGCATGTCTCGCCGGCCACCCGGGACAACGGTCCAGTCATGTACATGTACGCACCACGAATGTTCGAATACACGAAAAATATTCTAATATTCTAACAAAAACATGGTTAGTACCAATATACGAACTTAGTTCACATATGAGATCTTCCACCAAGACTCGCTGACGACTTGAACCGAATAACCCCAAGGAGCGCAAATGACCAGCAAATACGGCTTCGAGCACCGGCCGCACATCGCGCGCCAGGGGAATGGCTTCCCCGGCCTTGATAGCTGCGGCCTTACCGACTGTCCGCCTCAGGGCTCATCAACCAAATGAGAGAGAAGGAGATACTCATGAAGACATCGATTCAACGCAGGCGCCTGATGGGTGGCGCGGCGGCTTACGCCGGACTGGCCTGGGCCGGTAGCGCGCAGGCAGCCGCCTTTCCGACGAAGGCGGTCACGCTGATCTTGCCGTATCCCCCGGGCGGCGCAAGCGACAGCTTCGTACGCGCGATACAGCCTTCGATCGCCAAGTCGCTTGGGCAGGCGCTGGTACTCGAGAACAAGCCGGGAGCCAGCGCGCTGCTCGGAGCCATCCAGATAGTGCAGGCGCCGCCGGACGGCCACACGCTGACGCTCCTGCCCGAGTCGGCTTTCCGCATCCCCCACCTGCAAAAGATGCCTTTTGATCCGCTCAAGGATTTCACCTACATCGCCCACCTGATCGGATTCGCCTTCGCTGTCGGGGTGCGTGCCGACTCGCCGTGGAAAACCTGGGCCGACCTGGTGGCCGATGCCAAGAAGCGTCCCGGCCAGATCAGCTTCGGGTCGGCGGGCAACACCGTGCAGTACACGATGGAAGAGCTGATGCAGAAGGCCGGCGTCAAGCTCAACAACGTTCCCTACAAAGGCGAGATGGACAGCGTCACGGCACTGCTCGGTGGGCACGTGGACATTGCCATTGCAAGCGGCACGCTCACTCCTCATGTCGCCTCCGGCAAGGTGCGTCCCTTGCTGATGTGGACGGCCAACCGCGTCAAACGCTATCCGAATGTGCCGACGATGCGCGAAGCGGGCTACGACATGGTGTCGACGGCGCCGCTCGGCGTGGTGGGTCCCAAAGGCATGAATCCAGCGGTGGTGAAGACGCTGCACGATGCCTTCAAGAAGGCGCTCGAAGAGCCCGAAGGACGAGCCGCGATGGAGCGGTTCGAAATCGAGAGTGCCTACCTTGACAGCGCCGAGTACACCAGCTTCGCCCACGAGCACTACGAACACCAGCGCAAGCTGATCGAGAAGCTGGGGTTGCGCCAGGGTTCGTAAGAGGAGTTCAGGACATGCAAACTCGCGTCACCGAAAAACTCGGCATCCGCTACCCCATCCTGCAGGGCGGCATGCAATGGGTAGGCAAGGCGGAGATGGCCGCCGCAGTATCAAACGCAGGCGGCCTGGGCATCGTCACAGCACTGACCCAGCCGACGCCCGACGACCTTGCGCGGGAAATCGTGCGGACCCGGGACATGACCGAACAACCGTTCGGCGTCAACTTGACGATCCTTCCCACGATCAACCCGCCGCCGTATGCCGACTACCTGCAGGCCATCATCGACGGCGGCGTCAAGGTGGTGGAGACGGCCGGCAACAGCCCGAGCGAATTCATCGGCCGCATGAAGGACAAGGACATCACCATCATCCACAAATGCACAGCGGTTCGCCATGCGTTGTCGGCACAGCGCAATGGCGTGGACATGGTGAGCATCGACGGATTCGAGTGCGCGGGACACCCGGGCGAGGACGACATCCCGGGCTTGGTGCTGATTCCGCTGGCGGTGCGTGCGCTGTCGGTGCCGGTGATCGCCTCGGGCGGCATCGCCGATGGGCGTGGCATGGCCGCAGCGCTCGCCTTGGGCGCCGAGGGGGTGAACATGGGCACCCGCTTCCTCGCCACGCGCGAGTCGCCGATTCACGCGAACATCAAGCAGGCGCTGGTCGAGGCCAGTGAGCGCGACACGCGACTGATGTTCCGCACCATGCGCAACACCTCGCGCGTACTTCGCAATGCCGTCTCCGAGGAGGTGGTCGCCATGGAGCGCCGCCCGGGCGGCTGCAAGTTCGAAGAGGTACGGCATCTCGTGGCCGGCGCACGCGGCCGCGAGGCGCTGGCTTCGGGGGACGTGCATGGCGGTGCGATTTCCACCGGCGTGGTGGTCGGCCTGATCGACGATGTGCCCAGCTGCGCGGAGCTGATCGAGCGCATGGTCGCGCAATGCCGCGAGCAACTGGCCCAGGCTGGCTGGTGGGCGCAAGGCCGCTGATTCCTCGGTTTTCGTTTTGTCCATGTCATGGACAAGACCGTGAATTTGCGTTGCTGCCGCCGCCAGCTGCCAACAAACTGGCTTGCCTTGCGATTCATGAATCAGAGACACCATGCCCGAAGCCGAGCGCCGGTTTGAAAGAGGCCTCAATCCGGGGCCAATCGCCATCGTGGACGCGTCGGGCGACGCCACTTTTGCTTAACCACTACAAACTAGGAGACTGTCATGACATTTAGCTTCATCCGGCGCTTCGGCAAACTGCAATTCGCCACGGCAAGCGCAACCTTGCTGATCGCCGGCGTACTGGGGGGCGCGGCCCACGCACAGGAGTTTCCACACAAGACCATCAAGATCGTGACGCCGTACGCCGCCGGCGGCTCATCCGACGCGATGACCCGGCAAATCGCCGAGCAGCTCAGCAAGCTCTGGCATCAGCCTGTCGTCGTCGAGAACAAGACCGGTGCCGCGGGGATGATCGCGGCCGAAGCAGTGGCCAAGTCCGAGCCCGACGGTTACACCATCCTCATGGGCACGAATGCGCTGATGCTGGTGCCGGCGCTGTATGGCTCCAAGGCGAGCTTCGATCCCATCAAGAGTTTCACTCCGGTATCCGAGGTGGGCACGCTCGGTTTCGTGTTCGCTGTCGGCCCCACGGTACCCGCCAAGAACCTGGCCGAGTTCGTTGCGCTGGCCAAGTCCTCACCCGGCAAGTATGCCTATGCCTCCTTCGGCAGCGGGTCCACGGGGCACGTGTTGATGGAAATGTTCAAGGACGCCGCGGGAATCGACTTGATCCACGTGCCTTACAAAGGGGAGGCGCCCGCCATCACCGAAGTGATAGGCGGACACATTCCCTCCCTCATCCTGTCGGTGCCAGGCTCCGTATCCTATGTGAAAGCCGGCAAGCTGGTTCCACTCGCGGTAAACGGGCCCACCCGAGCCAGGCAGCTGCCCGACACGCCGACCTTTGGTGAAGCCGGCTACAAGGGATTCGAGCCCATGAGCTGGTTCGGCATGTTGCTGCCCGCCAAGACGTCGCCTGCCATCGTGCAAAAGTTCAACCAGGGCCTCAACCAGGTGTTGGCCAATCCGGACCTCAACAATCGCATGGCGGAATATGGCATTTCGCTGCGCGGCAGCACCCCGGAACAGTTGGCTGCGCTCATGAAGAGCGACATGGAACGCTTCACGAAAGTGATTCGAGAAAAGAACATCAGGACGGAATAGGTCGCACCGGGTGCGAGCAGGAGCAGCAAATGCCCGCGATCTTTTCTCATATCAAGGTGCTGGATTTGACCCGGGCGGTAGCGGGCCCCAGCGCCGCCCAGATGCTGTCGGACATGGGGGCGACCGTCTACAAGGTGGAGCGACCCGGCGAAGGTGACGAATTGCGCCGCCTCGGCCCATACGTGAAATCGCCCTACGCCGATGCTGGCGATGCCAAGGAATCGGCGGCCTTCCATGCCTACAACCGGGGCAAGCGCAGCATCACCATCGACATCGCGAGCGACCGTGGCGCGGAACTCGTTCGCCAGCTGGCGCGCCGCTGCGATGTGCTGCTCGAGAACTACAAGGCGGGCACTCTGAAGCGGTACGGACTCGATGCGCAGCGGCTGCGCGCCGAAAACCCGCGGCTGGTGTACTGCTCTGTGACGGGGTTTGGCCAGGATGGGCCTTATGCCAGCCGCCCGGCGTACGACTTCATCGCACAGGGGGCGTTTGGCCTCATGAGTACCTGCGGCGAAGCGGACGGCGCGCCGATGCGCACGTCGGTTCCCATGATCGACCTGATCACCGGGCACTATGCCGCGCTGGCCATCGTCAGCGCCCTGTACCACCGCGAGCGCACCGGACAAGGGCAGTACGTCGAAGCCACGCTGATGGACTGCGCCGTGGCCTTCAACGGCCATCTGGCCCAGGGGTACCTCATGGGGGCACCAGTGCCGCAACGCGCCGGGAATACCAACCCCATCGCCGCACCATCCGCAGTCTATCCCTGCCGCGACGGTTCCGTGATTGTCGCAGCGGGCAACGACCAGCAATTTAAGGCCTTGTGCGAAGCGCTCGGAATGCCGGAACTGTCACGAGACGAGCGCTTCGCGAACAACTCGGTCAGAGTGGCCCATGCCGCTGCGCTCAACGACGCTGTGACTCGCGCTCTCGCTGGATATACCCGCCAGCAGGTGGTGGAACGTCTGGCGCAGGCAGGCGTTCCCTGCGGGCCAATCAACGACATGGCCGACGTCTTCGCCGACTCGCAAGTGCGGCATCGCGGCATCGCCCAGACCGTGACGCTGCCCGATGGCGGCAGTTGCCCGGTGGTGAGCAGCCCCCTGCGCTTCTCGGACACCCCTGTTCACCACCTGGCGTGCCCCCGCTTGGGAGAACACACCGGTGAAGTGCTGCGCGAGGAACTGGGCCTCCATGAAGCCGAGCTGGCCCGGCTTCGCGAGCAGGGGGTCATCTGAACGGAGTCCGGCGCGACGCGCCGGTCCATCGCCTCAGCTAACACTGAATACGTGCCTTGATGCCTGCGGCGGAACGGACTGCCCGGATTCCGGGGCTCACCTATCGAGGAAGAAAAGACCTGAAGGCATCAATCCAACGCAGGCGCCTGTTGGGTAGCGCCCTTTCCAGATATTTCGTGCCAGTCGGTTGACTGCGGTATAGAGGAGCAACGTGCAAACAACGCGAATTCATGAATCGTTCGATCGGCGTCTGAAGACCGCTCCGGATCAGGTCTATCTTCACACCCTGGCCGGACCTTTGACCTATGCGGACCTGGGGCGGCTGGTCGATCGGCTGGAGGAAGAGCTGCGCCGACTCGAAGTCGGAACCGGCGACCGGGTGTTCATGGTGGCAGAGAATTGTCCGGAACATATGGCACTGATCCTGGCTTGCAGCCGCGTTGGCGCCTGGGCCTGTAGTGTCAATGCACGGATGGCACCAGCGGAAGTCGACCTCTTTCAGCAAAAGGCAGACGCGCGAGTGGTGTATTTCACCAGCGAGGCATCGAATGCGGCGCGAGCTCACGCGCAAAGAATGGAGGCGATGGCTTCCGTGGTGCCAAGCCTGTCGCGAAGCCCGGTGCGTACGGAGGCGCAAGCAGCCCCTTCGCCGCTGGCGGAGGAAGTGGTGGCCATCATATTCACCTCCGGAACGACCGGCGCGCCCAAAGGCGTGATGATCACGCATGCGGGTCTCATGCATTACGGAAACATGGCGGTCCGTTTCCGGAAGATGACACCGCAGGACCGTTCGTACGCATTTCTTCCGATGACGCACATCTTCGGCCTGGGCGCCATGTTGATGGCTTCGCTTCAAGCCGGCAGCAGTCTGGTCCTTCGCCCGCAATTCGAACCAGCAGATGCGTTTGATGCCCTGGCGCATCACGGCATTTCCGTCCTCCAGGGTCCTCCGGCCATGTTCAGCCGCTTGATTGCCTGGCTTGATGAGCAGGGCATCCAGCACCCGGCATGCCCATCATTGCGGTACATGCATTGCGCGACTGCTCCTCTCGATCTGTCGCTCAAGCGGGAGATCGAAAAGCGTTTCGGTCAGCCCGTCTATCACGGTTATGGCATGTCCGAATATGCGGGCGGTGCCACCATGGTGCCTATGGGCCAGATACGCGATGACATTTCGACAGGCGCAGTGCTGGATGGGGCGGAAATGCGCATCGTCGACCCCGATGGACGCGATGTGCCACAAGGCGAGCGTGGGGAGATCTGGCTGCGCGGCGTTGGTCTGATGCCCGGTTATTTCCGCGATGAAAAGGCGACTGCCGACGTCATGCGGCCAGGTGGTTGGTATGCCACTGGCGACATTGGCCTGCAAGACCACGAAGGCAACTTCTTCATCGTTGGCCGGCTCAAGGAAATGATCATCCGTTCTGGCTTCAATGTCTATCCGGCAGAGGTCGAGGCTGTGCTGCTTCGCTGCCCGGCCGTACGCAATGCGGCGGTCGTCGGACGCAAGGAAGACGATGGCAACGAAGAAATCTGGGCCTTCATTGAAACCGTGGATCGCACGCTCCTCGACAAACCGGCGTTGGACCGCTATCTGAGGGATCACCTCACGTCGTACAAGCGACCAGGCCGCATCGTGACCGTGGATGCCATGCCCATGACTTCCAGCGGCAAGATTCTCAAGCGCGCCTTGTTCGAAATTCCTGGCGTCTTGACCGACCAGCGGTAGTTCGGGACGACGCCAGGACCGTTTCCAGTCCCCAGGGCACTGCATGACCCGGTCCGCATCTGCTGCCACCGCTTTCGGCTGGCCGATCTGCCGCAAGCCACCTTCGACTCCAAGACCGAATTCGCCGATGGGAAAGCCGAGGCCCCCCGCAAAGTGGCCTCCTCACACTGCCCAACATCATGAATGCCAAGAAGAAGGAGCTCAATCGCCACCTGTTGCCGCCTTTTGACAACGATGCGAGCCCCTTCGGGCTCTTGGCACCGAGCAGTCAACATGCAATACTTTTGCCGCCTTGATGGATTCCTTGTCAGCAATATGGAGACAAAGCATATGCGCAAGATTCTCGGTGCCATTGCAATGGCTGGGTGCATGATGACAGGGGCCAACGCCACGATCGTCTACCAGTTTCAAGTGACTTCGATGGAGTGCTCGGGGTCGCACTGCGAAGACTGGAGCAGCGAACTCAATTCCTTGACGATCAGCATGTCTGCGCCCATGGGTGCGCTGAACGTGAGGACGGTCGATTGGGGAACCCCCATCGAGAGCACGCAGTACTACAACTCCAACATCGTCGCCGTCGATTTCGCAGCCCTCGATATTTTCGTGAACATGCAGGAAGGGCGTTGCGAGTCCCGGGTCCTGTGCGAGATGGTGGCAAGCCTGCAAACGAACGGCGGGTATCTTCAGGGAAGCATCGGGACGCTCAGTACGACGTTCGCCGACACTTTCATGTCCACGAACGGATCCGATCTATGGTCCGGGTACCTGAATTCGGATCGTGGACCGACCACCCCGGACAATCGCCCGATCTATTCCGGTGTCTGGTATGCAGTGCCGGAACCCGGTGCCCTTGCCCTGCTGGGCGTGGGCCTCGTCGGGATGATCGGCGTGCACCAGCGCCGGCGCACCACTGCAGTCGCGGCTTCGACCTGACCGTGTAGGACAAGTACGCGACACCGTGCTCGCGCGGCGTGCATGCGTTGCCTTGCGTCAATGAAGAATTGATACTGCCTCCGTCGGCCGGACGCAAGCGCTTTGGCCTGGCCCCAATCCGAAGCGCATGGCCTCATCATCCCAGGAGGACGATCATGCTCAAGCGATTCTTTGATCCCGCAACCATCTATGCCCGCCGCGTCCAAAGTTGCCTGGACGAAGCCCGCATGGCCGCGCTGGAGCATGAAAACGCCGCGGAGCACCATATGGCCCTGGCCAGGATGTACCGCCACCGCGTTGCACGGCTGGAGGCGGAACTGGCCCCCGAAGACCGGCAAGCCTCCCTGGTTGCCCAGCCCGCGGCGCCAATGCCGCACATCGCGGCGCTCAAGAAGCACAAGGAGACGGGGCAGCGGCAGCCCGCATACCTGACGCAAGGCGCTGCCGGCTGACCCCCCGGTGAGTGGATTTCAGCGGGCCGCGTGGGGCGGCGTGTCCGCTGGCTCGGGCGGTGGCGCAGGAATGTCCGGCTCGACGGGCTGGTCCGCCGGTTCGCGGTGCGTGTGTGCGATGCGCGGGATCATGGCCTGCGGCCTCCTCTTTCTCGCGCCGCGCCTCAATTGTTCTGGCGCTTGATGAGCTTGCGCCCCGTGTCGGTGATGTGGAAGATCCCGGCCGGCGACTTGCCGATGTAGCCCCATTCGAGCAGGCGCCCCGACAGGTGGTGCTTGAGCGCGTCGGGCACGGCGATGGCCTCCCCCATCTCGAGCTGCTTGAGCGTGGCGATCTCGTCCACCGTGGGTTCGAACGTGGGGGCGTGGTACAGGGGCTGGGCTGTGGCCATGATGTGCTCTCCTTTTCCGATGGGGATTGGATCACGCGGCGCCGGATCCGTTCCGCCGGGATTCGGCCATACCCGGCGCCGCGTGCGCACCAGGGTATTGCGGCCGGGCGCGGCGCGCAATCGGCCAATCACCCAAGTGGGTGCACGGGTCTTGCGCCATCGGTGATGATCGCGCCACGTCGAACCCGCCCAGATCCTTCCCCGCCCCATGCTCTACGCCCTCACCGCGCTTCTGGCCTTTCAACTGCTGGGGGAGGTTCTCGTCCAACTGCTGGGCCTGCCCCTGCCCGGCGCGGTGGCGGGCATGCTGCTGTTGCTGGCGGGGCTGCTGGCGCTGGGCCGCGTGCCCCAGGCGCTGGAGCGCGCCGCCGGTGGGTTGCTGCAGCACATGATGCTACTGTTCATTCCGGCGATCACCGGTGTGATGCTGCACTTCGACCGCATCGCGCAGGAATGGCGGCCCTTTCTCGTGGCCGGCGTGGCGGGCGCGGCCATCACGCTGGCGGCAACCGCAGGGACGCTGCACTGGCTGCTGAGCGGCTCGCAGAGCGAACGCCCCGATGACCAGGAGCGGCCCTGATGGACGCCCTGCGCACTCTCGCGCCCTGGCTGGCCGCCTCGCCCCTGCCCTGGCTGGTGCTGACGCTGGTGGCCTACGCGCTGGCGCTGGCGCTGTACCGGCGCAGCGGCGCGCATCCGCTGCTGATTCCGGTGCTGACGGCGGTGGCCGCCATCGTGGCCCTGCTGATGCTCTCGGGCACGCCCTACGCCACCTACCGCCAGGGCGTGGAACTGCTCAATTTCATGATCGGGCCGGCCACCGTGGCGCTGGCCGTGCCCCTGTTCGCGCAGCGCGGGCGCATCCGCAAGCTCTGGCGCCCGATCGGCGTGGCATTGCTCGTGGGCTGCGTGGTGGCGATCGTCTCGGCGCTGCTGCTGGCCTGGGCGCTGGGCGGCACGCGCGAGACGCTGCTGTCGCTCGCGCCCAAGTCGGCCTCCATGCCCTTTGCCCTGCCCGTGGCCGGGCGCACCGGCGGCCTGCCCTCGCTCACGGCCGTGGCCGTGGCCATCACGGGCATTGCGGGGGCGGTGATGGCAGGGCCGCTGCTGCGCCTGCTGCACGTGCGCGACCCGGCGGTGAGGGGCTTCGCCATCGGCCTGACGGCGCACGCCATCGGCACGGCGCGCGAGCTGCAGGTGCACCCCACCGCCGGCGCCTTCGCGGCCCTGGCCATGGGGCTGAACGGCGTGGCCACGGCGGTGCTGGTGCCTGTGTGCGTGGCGCTGCTGGGCTGGCTATGAAGCCCCGGCCGCGGCCATTTCCCCGAGCCACTGCGCGAAGGCCGCCAGCACCGGCGGCTGGTGCTGTGCGGGGCTGACGAGGTAGTAGCCGCGCTCGCCGCGCAGCGGCTGGGGGCAGGCCACGACGAGCTCGCCGCGCACCATCTCGGCCTCGATGAGCATGGGCGGCATCAGCGCCACGCCCAGCCCATGGGCCGCTGCCACGGCCGTCATGGAGAAGAGCTCGTAGCGCGGCCCGTCGAGCGCGCGCGGCGCGTCCTGCACGCCCATGGCGTCGAACCACTGCCGCCAGCCATGGGGCCGCGTGCTTTGCTGGATCAGCGGCAGCCGCGCCAGCACCTGCGGCGGCACGCCCTGGTGCGCGCGCCCGGTGCCGCGCGGCATGCCCGACTGCTGCGCGGCCGCCTCCAGCAGGCGCGGGCTGCACACCGGCACCACGTCCTCGGGCATCAGCAGCTGCGCCTGCACGCCGGGCCAGTTGGCCACCTGTTCGGGCGTGCCTGCGTAGAGCGCGGCATCGAAGCCGGTGTCGGTGAACAGGAAGGGGCGGGTCTGGGTCTCTATGTGGACCACGATCTCCGGGTGGCGCTCGGCCAGCAGCGGCAGGCGCGGGATCAGCCAGCGCGTGGCGAAGGTGGCCACGGCCGCCAGCGACAGCGCCCCTCCGTGGCCCTGGTGCGCCATCACGTCCAGCGTGTCCTGCTCCAGCCCCTGCAGCCAGCGCGCCACCTGGCGCCCGTAGTGCCGCCCCGCGGGCGTGAGCACCACGCCGTGGCGCGTGCGGCGGAACAGCTGCACGCCGAGCTGGTCTTCGAGTGCCAGGATCTGGCGCGAGACGGCGCTTTGCGTGAGCGCCAGCTCCTGCGCGGCGCGGGTATAGCTCTCGTGCCGCGCAGCGGCCTCGAAACAGGCCAGCGCCTGGGTGGATGGCAGATGTCGTCGCATGGACGCATCTTAGTTAAATATTCTGAATACTCATTTCTGGATGCGAATAACTCGCTTGCGGCGGGCGCAGCTGCGGAGATACGATCACTTCCGCTACTTCTTTCCATGCCGCCTTCGCATGCATGGATCTACCCACCCACCACGTTCACCGCGTTTTTCACAGGAGACACCATGACCCGCGCCGCCTTCCAATGGGACGATCCCTTCCAACTCGACCAGCAGCTCACCGAGGACGAGCGCGCCATCCGTGACGCCGCCCGCGCCTACTGCCAGGACAAGCTGGCGCCGCGCGTGCTGGACATGTTCCGCCACGAGAAGACCGACGTGGGCATCTTCCGCGAGATGGGTGAGCTGGGCCTGCTGGGCCCGACCATTCCCGCGCAGTACGGCGGCGCCGGCCTGAACTACGTGAGCTACGGCCTGGTGGCGCGCGAGATCGAGCGCGTGGACTCGGGCTACCGCTCCATGGCCAGCGTGCAGTCGTCGCTGGTGATGGTGCCGATCAACGAGTTCGGCTCCGAGGCGCAGAAGCAGAAATACCTGCCCAGGCTGGCCAGCGGCGAGTTCATCGGCTGCTTCGGCCTGACCGAGCCCGACCACGGCTCCGACCCCGGCAGCATGGCCACGCGCGCCTACAAGGTCGATGGCGGCTACCGCCTCAAGGGCAACAAGATGTGGATCACCAACAGCCCGGTGGCCGACGTGTTCGTGGTCTGGGCCAAGGAGGTGGAGCCCTCGGGCGCCGTGGGCCAGATCCGCGGCTTCATCCTGGACAAGGGCATGAAGGGCCTGTCGGCCCCCGCCATCCACGGCAAGGTGGGCCTGCGCGCCTCGATCACCGGCGAGATCGTGATGGACGACGTGTTCGTGCCCGAGGAAAACGCCTTCCCCGAGATCCGCGGCCTCAAGGGCCCCTTCACCTGCCTGAACAGCGCGCGCTTCGGCATCGCCTGGGGCGCCATGGGCGCGGCCGAGTTCTGCTGGCACACCGCGCGCCAGTACACGCTGGACCGCAAGCAGTTCGGCCGCCCGCTGGCCGCCAACCAGCTCATCCAGAAGAAGCTGGCCGACATGCAGACCGAGATCACCCTGGGCCTGCAGGCCGCGCTGCGGGTGGGCCGCATGAAGGACGAGCACCAGAACGTGGTGGAGATCACCTCCCTCATCAAGCGCAACAACTGCGGCAAGGCCCTGGACATCGCCCGCCTGGCGCGCGACATGATGGGCGGCAACGGCATCAGCGACGAGTTCGGCGTGGCGCGCCACCTGGTGAACCTGGAGGTGGTCAACACCTACGAGGGCACGCACGACGTGCACGCGCTCATCCTGGGCCGTGCGCAGACCGGCATTGCGGCGTTCGCAAACTAACGAAAACCATAGCTGCCGGCGCTTGCTGGGCAAGCGCTGGGGGCACTTTTCTTCAAAAAATGAGCATACCCACCCCGGGCGCCCTGGCCGGCATCAAGGTGCTGGACCTGTCGCGCGTGCTGGCCGGCCCCTGGTGCACGCAGATGCTGGCCGACCTGGGTGCGGACGTGGTCAAGGTCGAACGCCCCGCGGCCGGCGACGACACGCGCCACTGGGGCCCGCCGTTCCTGCAGGACGGCGCCGGCCGCGACACGCGCGAGGCCAGCTACTTCACCGCCTGCAACCGCAACAAGCGCAGCATCACCGTGGACATGGCCCACCCCGCAGGCCAGGCCCTGCTGCGCCGCATGGCGCAACGGGCCGACGTGGTGGTGGAGAACTTCAAGGTCGGCGGCCTGGCGCAATACGGCCTGGACTACGACAGCCTCAAGGCGCTGAACCCGCGCCTGGTCTACTGCTCCATCACCGGCTTCGGCCAGACGGGGCCGTACGCCGGGCGCGCCGGCTACGACCTGATGGTGCAGGCCGCCTGCGGCCTCATGAGCATCACGGGCCACGCCGACGGCGAGCCCGGCGGCGGCCCGCTGAAGGTGGGCGTGGCCGTGATCGACGTGTTCACCGGCCTGTACGCCAGCAACGCCATCCTGGCCGCGCTCAACGCCCGCAACGCCAGCGGCGAGGGCCAGCACATCGACATGGCGCTGCTGGACGTGGGCATGGCCGTGCTGGCCAACCAGGCCGCGGGGTTCCTGGCCACCGGCCAGGCCCCGGGCCGCGCCGGCAACATCCACCCGAGCCTGGCGCCCTACCAGGACTTCCAGACGCGCGACGGCGACGTGCTGCTGGCCATCGGCAACGACGGGCAGTTCGCGCGCTTCTGCGCCGCCGTGGGCCATGACGCCTGGGCGCAGGACGAGCGCTTCGCGACCAACACCGCGCGCGTGCGCCACCGCGCCGCGCTGCTGGAGCAGCTGGCGCCACTGATGCGCCAGCGCAGCACGGCCGAGTGGATCGCGCTGCTGGAGGACAAGGCCGTTCCCTGCGGCCCGATCAACACCATCGCCCAGGCCTTCGACGACCCGCAGGTGCGCGCGCGCGGCACCCGCGTGGACCTGCCGCGCGATGCCGGCGACGGCATCGCCAGCGTGGCCACCGTCGCCAACCCCATGCGCCTGTCCGCCACGCCCGTGGCCTACCGCAACGCCCCGCCCGCGCTGGGCCAGCACACCGACGAGGTCCTGCGCGAGCTGGGCCTGGACGCGCCGGCCATCGCGGCCCTCAGGGAAAGCAGGGCCGTCTGATTTTTTCACCCACCCCCGCCATCACTGGCATCGCATTGCTTGCAGATTCCAAAAAAGGAGATAAGCACATGATCCGTCGCACCGCCCTCACCCTGGGCATGCTCGCCCTGCTGGGCACCACGGCCCACGCCCAGTCCGGCTACCCTGCCAAGCCCATCCGCCTGCTCGTGCCCTTCGCCGCGGGCGGCACCACCGACCTCATCGCCCGCGTGGTGGCCGACCCGCTGGGCCGCGAGCTCGGCCAGCCCGTGGTGGTGGAGAACAAGGGCGGCGGCGGCGGCGCCATCGGCGCGGCCGAAACCGCCCGCGCCGCGCCCGACGGCTACAACCTGGGCATGGCCACCGTCTCCACCACGGCCACCAACCCGGCCATCAACCCCAAGATCCCCTACAACGTGTTCACGGACTTCACGCCCGTCGTGAACATCGCGGCCACGCCCAACGTCATTGCCGCCAACCCCCAGTTCGCCGGCAAGGACTACAAGAGCTTCCTCGCAGAGGTCAAGAAGAACCCCGGCAAGTACTCGTTCGGCTCGCCCGGCACCGGCAGCATCGGCCATCTGATGATGGAAATGTTCATGCTGGAAACGGGCGCGCAAATGATCCACGTGCCCTACCGCGGCTCCGGCCCCGCCCTCAACGACGCCGTGGCCGGCCAGATCCCGCTGATCTTCGACAACCTGCCCTCGGCCCTGCCTTTCATCAAGGAAAAGCGCCTCACTGCCCTCGTGGTGGCCGCGCCCCGGCGCCTGGCCGTGCTGCCGGACGTGCCCACGCTGGCCGAAGTGGGCGCGCCCAACGTGAACCGCATGGCGTACTACGGCATCGTCGGCCCCAAGGGCCTGCCCAAGGACATCGTGGACAAGGTGAACGCCGCCGTGCGCAAGGTGCTCACGGACCCGGCAATCCGCAAGCGCATCGAGGACACGGGCTCGCTGATCGTCGCCGACACGCCCGAGAAGTTCGCCCAGGAAATCAAGGCCGAGTACACCGCCTACAAGAACGTGGTGGACAAGCAGAAGCTCACGATGGATTGAGTTCCCTCGCTCGCGCACGCCTGCAGGCCCCGCCCTCCCCCGGCGGGGCTTTTTGCTGGAGCCCCTGCAACATGGCGACACAATGGTGAAGAATGCGCAAAACCCGGCAAAGCCGGTGCCGCCGGGTCAACCAAAGAGCCCCGCCGCGCGTCTGACACTAAAGCCCCGGCACGAGCCGCCACCACTGCACAGGGAGACCTCCATGCCCCTTTTCCACCCGCTCCCGTCGCGCACCGCCGCCGCCTGCATGCTTGGCCTGCTGGCTGCCGGCTGCGTTGCCGTGCCGGGCGACCCCTACTATGACGGCGGCGGCTACTACTCCGGCTCGTCGTCCATGACGGTGTACGAGCAGCCCGGCGTGATCTATACCGCCCCCCCGCTGGGCTGGCGCGACTATCCCCCGCCGCCGCCCGGCTGGCGCGAGGACGCATGGCGCGAACGCCAGTGGCGCGAGGCCCAGCAGCGCCGCGACGCGCAGCGCCGGGAGTTCGACCGCCGCCGAGAAGCCGATCGGCGCGAGGCCGAACGCCGGGAAGCCGACCGGCGCCGCGAGATGGACCGCCGCGCCAAGGAAGAGCGCCTGCTGCAGCACCCCGACCCCAACGTCGTGCGCGCACGCCGCGAGCAGTTCGAGCGCGACCGCCGCGCCGAGATGGAGGCCGAGCGCGAGCGCCGCAACCAGGGCATGGACCAGCGGCCGGGCGGCCCGCGCCCCGATTGGCGCTGACCCCTTCCACGACACGCCGGCGACAGCGCGCCATGTCCCTCTCGCTCCGGCCCGCCCTGGCTCTGGTGATCGCCGCGTGCTGCGCGCTGCCGGCCGCGGCCCAGGTCATGCGCTGCACCGACCCGGCCACCGGCAAGGTCACCTACACCGACGGCGACTGCGGCCGCGGCGAGGCGGCCCGCGAGGTCGAGGCGCGCAAGAGCCCGCAGGAGATAGGACAGGAACGCGAACAGGCGGCCGAGGCCCTGGAGCGCAAGCACGAGCGCCAGCAGATGGAGGCGCGGCAGCGCCGCGAGGCGCAGCAGGCCGAGCGCGCCGCCCGCCCCGCCGCGGGCAGCGACCCCGCCCAGTCGATGGAATGTCAGCGCGCGCGCAAGAACCTGCAGGACGTGCTGGCGACCATGGGCCAGGGCATGTACGACGAGCAGGCAAGGCTCGACGCCGCCCAGCGCCAGGCCGACCTGGCCTGCCTCAGCCCCGCCGACTACGCCCGCGCCGAGCGCAGCCGCGGCTACCGCCCCATCCCTTCACAGCCCTACTACGGTCCCCCGGTGGTGGTCGTGCCGCCGCGCCCCTCCGTGCCCGCACCTGCGCCCCGGCGCGAGATCACGCACTGCAACGTGTTCCGCTGCTACGACGCGCAGGGCAACACCTATCCGCGCTGAACCAGCCCCTCGCGCACCGTGGGATAGCGCAGCCGCAGGCGCAGCTCGCGCGCCATGCGCGTGGTGACCAGCCGGCGCGATTCCCCCATGAAGCTCAACAGCGACAGGGGCAGCTGCTGCTGCGCCAGGCTGCGCGCCACGCGCGGCGGGCGCGGCAGGCCATACAGGTCGGCCGCCAGATCGAAGTAATCCCCCATCTTCAGCTGGCTGTCGTCGGCCACGTTGTAGGCGCGCTGCGGCCGCCCGCGCCACAGGGCCGCGATGCAGGCGCGCGCCAGGTCGTCGGCATGGATGTGGTTGGTATACACATCGTCGGGCGCCGCCAGCACGGGCGTGCCGCGGCGCAGCCGCGCCTCGGGCGTGCCGCCCTCGCGGTCGGGGGCATAGATGCCGGGCACGCGCAGGATGCTGGCGCGCACGCCCGCGCGCCCCAGGTGGCGCACCGCGCGCTCGGCGTTCACCCGGCGCTGGGCGCGCGGCGTGGCCGGGGCCACGGAGCGCGACTCGGCCACCCACTCGCCCGCGCAGTCGCCATACACGCCGCTGGTGGAGGCGTAGACCAGCGCCTGCGGCAGCGCGCGCCGGCGCAGCACGCGCACGAGCGCCGTGCTGCGCCTGTCCAGCCACCAGCGCGGCCCCACCGCGCCCTCGCCCGGCGGCGGCGCCAGGTGCAGCACGCGCGTGGCCAGGCCGGCCAGGCGCGCCAGCGAGGCCGCGTCGTCCAGGTTGCCCACGAGCGGCGTGACGCCGGCGGCGCGCAGCATGGGCACGCGCGCGGGCGAGGAAGTCAGCGCCAGCACGCGCGGGCGCGGACCGCTAGCGCCCAGGCTGCGCGCCACGCGCAGGCCCACGTCGCCGCAGCCGATGATGAGCAGGCGCTGGCGCCGAAAGCGCGCCGGCAGAGAACCGAGTGGGTTTTGGTTTGAGGGCAAAATCGGCTCCGTCGAGCGATGAGCGGGGCATGGCCCCGAAAAAAACAGGACTCCAAGGATACCCATACATGACGAGCGCACAGACCGCAGAGGCGACCTTCCAGATCACCGTGCAGCCCAGCGGCCGCGCATTCGAGGCGCAGGCCGGCGAGCCCATCCTGACGGCCGCCATCCGCAGCGGCGTGGGCCTGCCCTACGGCTGCAAGGACGGCGCCTGCGGCTCCTGCAAGTGCAAGAAGCTCAGCGGATCGGTGGTGCATGGCGAGCACCAGCACAAGGCGCTGAGCATCGAGGAGGAGGAAGCCGGCTACGTGCTCACCTGCTGCGCGAAGCCCCTGACCGACGTGGTGCTCGAATCGCGCCAGGTGACGGACGAGAGCGCCTACCCCATCCGCAAGCTGCCCGTGCGCGTGTCCACGCTCACGCGCGCATCGCACGACGTGATGCAGGTGCGCCTGCAGCTGCCGGCGAACGACAACTTCCGCTACCACGCGGGCCAGTACATCGAATTCATATTGCGCGACGGCGCGCGCCGCGCCTATTCCATGGCCACCGCGCCGCACATGCAGGAGAGCGCGCCCGGCGTGGAGCTGCACATACGCCACATGCCCGGCGGCAAGTTCACCACCCATGTGTTCGGCGACATGAAGGAGAAGGAGATCCTGCGCGTTGAGGGGCCGTTCGGCAGCTTCTTCCTGCGCGAGGACTCGGACAAGCCCATGGTCTTCCTGGCCTCGGGCACGGGCTTCGCGCCCATCAAGGCGCTGATCGAGCACATGCAGCACAAGGGCATCGCGCGCCCGGCCACGCTGTACTGGGGTGGGCGCCGCCCGCAGGACCTGTACATGGACGGCTGGGTGCGCGAGCGCCTGGCCGCCATGCCCCAGCTGCGCTACGTGCCCGTGGTGTCCGACGCCTTGCCCGAGGACGGCTGGACGGGCCGCACGGGCTTCGTGCACCAGGCCGTCCTGGAGGACATCGCCGACCTCTCGAGCCACCAGGTCTATGCCTGCGGCGCGCCCATCGTGGTGGACTCGGCGCGCCGGGATTTCGTCCAGCAGGCCGGCCTGCCGGAGTACGAGTTCTACGCCGACGCCTTCACGTCCGAGGCGGACAAGCTCGCAGGCTGAGCGGGACTACCCGGCGGCGGCCAGCGCCGCTGCTTCGTGGTCGCCCGGCTGTTCGGCCGGCCGGGAGCCGCCCCCGTCGCGCCAGACGCCGCGCAGCCAGGCTTCTTCGAGCTGCGCGACGTAGGGCGCGATGTCGTAGTGGTTCGACGCCAGCCACGCGTCGTCGTAGTAGCTGTCCATGTAGCGGTCGCCGCAGTCGCACGCCAGGGCCACGATGGAGCCGGCCTGGTTGCGCTGCGCCATTTCGCAGGCCAGCTGCATGGCCACGTAGAAGTCGGTGCCGGTCGAGCCCCCGTAGCGGCGTCCCACCAGGCGCTGCAGCACGCGCATGGCGGCGTAGGACGCGGCGTTGGGCACCCGCTCCATGCGGTCGATGACGTCGGGCACGAACGATGGCTCCACGCGCGGCCGGCCTATGCCCTCCACGTCCGAGCCGCGCGCGCTGGTGATGGAGGCATCGCGGTGGTGGAAGTAGTCGTGGAACACCGAATGCTCGGGGTCCACGACGCACAGCCGGGTGGCGCATCCCTGGTAGCGAATGTAGCGGCCTATGGTGGCGGAAGTCCCGCCCGTGCCCGCGCCGACCACGATCCAGGCCGGCGTCGGGTGCGGCTCGCCGCGCATCTGCTGGAAGATGGATTCCGCGATATTGTTGTTGCCGCGCCAGTCGGTGGCCCGCTCCGCGTAGGTGAACTGGTCCATGTAGTGGCCGTTGCACTCGCGCGCCAGCCGCTCGGCCTCGGCGTACAGCTGCGCGGAGCTGCCGACGAAGTGGCAGCGGCCGCCATAGAACTCGATCTGCGCGATCTTGGCGGCCGACGTGCCGCGCGGCATCACGGCGACGAAGGGCAGGCCCAGAAGGCGCGCGAAATAGGCCTCTGACACGGCCGTGCTTCCAGAGGACGCCTCCACGATGGTCGTGCCTTCGCGGATCCAGCCGTTGCACAGCCCATAGAGGAACAGCGACCTGGCAAGCCTGTGCTTGAGGCTGCCCGTGGGGTGGGTCGATTCGTCCTTCAGGTAGAGCCGCACCTGCGGCATGGCGGGCAGGTCGAGCTGCAGCAGATGGGTGTCGGACGAGCGCTGGAAATCGCGCTCTATGCGCCGCACTGCTTCCAGAACCCAGCTTCTGGACGTCACTTGAATCGATGGCATTTCCTGGTATTCCTTCGTGTCGTTGTCCGGGGCACGGCCCCGTGCCCGGATGCGCAAAGTCTTCCATTGCCGGGGCTGGTGTACAAACGGGCTTTCCCACAACCAGCATTTGTCAAATGCAAAAGCTGATGCATTACAGCCTGGTCGACATCCGGCTCTTCGTCGCCGTCGCCGATGCGGGCAACGTCTCGCGCGGCGCGGCGCATTGCTTTCTCGCCCCGTCCTCGGCCAGCCTGCGCATCAAGCAGCTGGAGGAGAGCCTGGGCACCCGGCTTTTCGTCCGCGAGGCCCGCGGCGTATCGCTGACCCGCGCGGGCCAGGTGATGCTCGAACATTGCCGCCGCTGCCTGGCCGAGCTCGAACAGATGCACGCCAACCTGGCGCCCTATGCCGAGGGCGTGAAGAGCCACGTGACGCTGTTCGCCAACAGCACGGCGATCGCGTCCTACCTGCCGGAGGACCTCTCGGTCTTCCTGCGCGCCTACCCCGCCGTGCGCGTGTCGCTGGAGGAGCGGCTCAGCCACGAGATCGTCGCGGCCGTGGCCGAGGGCCGGGCGGACATCGGCGTGGTCACCTGGAGCGACGAGCACCCCGACGTGACGTTCTGGCCCTACCACGAGGACGAGCTGGTCATCGTGGCGCCGGCCGCGACCGAGCTGGGGCAGGACGGCAAGGTCCGGTTCGTCGAGTGCCTTGCACACCCCATCGTCTCCCTGGCCAGCGGAACGGCGATCCACACCTTCATCGCCGGCAAGGCCGCGGCGCTGGGCTATCCGATCGACGTGCGCATACAGGTCGCGGGCTTTTCCGCCGTCGTCGCGCTGGTGCGCTCGGGCGCCGGGATCGCCATCGTGCCGCGCTCGGTGATGCGCAACCTGCAGGACGAGGGCGTGCAAACCCTGACCTTGCTGGAGCCCTGGGCCGTGCGCCAGCTGAGCGTGTGCGCCAGAAGCGACGAGAAGCTGCTGTCCAGCCACGCCCTGGCGCTGCTGCAGCAGCTGCGCGGGGCCTATCGCGGCCCCGCGGCCGGCTGAAGACCCGCCACGAATGGGCCGCCCTGGATGAGCGTTTGCCTTTGACAAACTGAACTGTTGGATTAACTCGTTTGTCCCGGCGCATGCGCCGTGAAAGACTGGCTGCATCTCAACCACGTCGCGGAACTGCCCGGGCCAGGCCCGGCCCCCGGGGACATGGCGCCTTGCGCCCCCGCCCGCAGTCCGGCGACGCAATCCAAGGAGACAGTCCATGCAGCCCATGAACCACTGGCAGCGCATCGAAGCGGCGATCGGCGGCGAAGCGACCGACCGCCCCCCGATCGCCCTGTGGCGCCATTTCCCCGAAGACGACCTGCACCCCGACAAGCTGGTGGCGCACACGCTGCAGTGGCAGGACAAGTGGCAGTTCGACCTCGTGAAATTCATGCCCTCGGGGACCTACGGGGTCGAGGACTGGGGCGCGGCCAGCGCGTACCGCGGGGCGGCCAACGGCGCGCGCGAGGTGGTCCGGCCGGCCGTCCTGCGCACCGAGGACTGGCGGCGCATCGCCCCCCTGGACGTGCGCCAGGGCTCCTACGGCCGGCAGAACGAGGCCCTGGCCGCCGCGGCCAGGGGGCTCGGGGGGCGGGTGCCACTGCTGCAGACGGTGTTCAGCCCGCTGACGACGGCGCGCAAGATGTCCACCGAGAAGATGTTCGCCGACCTGCGGTGCTTCCCCGACGAGCTGGAGCGCGCGCTGGTGGTCATCACCGAGGTCACGATCCGCTTCGCGCTGGATGCGCTGGCCCTGGGCGCCCACGGCGTGTTCTTCGCGACGCAGCAGGCATCGCACCGGCTGCTGAGCACGGCGGAGTACGAGCGCTTCGGCAAGCGCTACGACCTGATGGTCTTCGAGGCGCTGCGCGGCAAGGCCCGCCTCAACATGCTGCACGCCCATGGCGACGACATCATGTTCGACCTGCTCTCGGACTACCCGGCGCAGATGTTCAACTGGCACGACCGCCTGACCGATCCGACGATCGCGCAGGCCGCGGAGCGCTTTCCCCGGCTGCTCGTGGGCGGCATCGACGAGCACGGCACGCTGCTGCGCGGCAGCGAGCGGGACATCGAAGACCAGGTGCACGAGGCGCTGTCCCAGGCCGCGGGGCGCCGCCTGATGATCGGCCCGGGCTGCGTGCTGCCGGTGGCGGCCACGGACGCCAGCATCCGCGCCGCCGTGCGCGCCACCCACCAATTCCAGGAAGGCCTTGCCTGCGCCTGACGCCGGGCGCGGGCAAGGCCGGCGATATCGGCAACCAAAGACCCAAGGAGACAAACCATGCGCAATTCCCTCTTCTCCCTCGCGCTGGCCGGCACGCTGGCCGCCGGCCTGGCCGCGCCCGCACCGGCCGCCGAATGGCCCGCGGCCGACAAGCCGATCCAGATCATCGTCCCGGCGCCGGGCGGCGGCGGCACGGGCGACACGATCGCCCGCCTGATGGCCGACCGCCTGGGCAAGAGGCTCAAGGCCTCCGTCATCGTGGACAACCGCGGCGGCGCCAACGGCAACATCGGCGCGTCGGCCGCGGCGGCGGCCCCGGCCGACGGGTCCAGGCTGCTGTTCTCGTGGGCCGGCACACTGGCCGTGAACCCCAGCCTGTACCGCGGCCTGCCTTTCGACCCGCAGAAAAGCTTCGTACCCATCGCCCTCGTCGCCGACGTGCCCAACATCCTCGTGGTCAACAACGAGCTGCCGGTGCGCGACCTGGCGGAGTTCGTCCATTTCGCCCAGGCCAATCCGGGGCGCCTGAACTACGGCTCCACGGGCAACGGCAGCTCCATGCACCTGGCCGGCGAGCTCTTCAAGCGCGAGACGGGCGCGCAGCTGGTGCACGTGCCCTATGCGGCGCCGGGGCAGGCCACGACGAACCTGATGGCCAACGAGATACAGGCCATGTTCCAGCTCGTGCCCGGCGTGGTCGGGCAGGTGAAGGCCGGCAGGCTCAAGGCCCTGGCCGTGATGTCGCCGACGCGCTCGCAGGCGCTGGCCGACGTCCCGACCACCGCGGAGCTCGGCCATCCGAAGCTGCTGTCGTCGACGTGGTTCGCGCTGCTCGCGCCCAAGGACACGCCGACCGCCATCCTCGACCGGCTCAACACGGAGGTCAACGAGATCCTGCAGGACCCCGAGGTCAGGAAGAGCCTGGCCGACATGGGCGCCGCGCCGCTCGGCGGCTCGCGCCAGGCACTGGCCGAGCACCTGGCGGCCGAGACGTCCAAGTGGGCGCGCGTGGTCAAGGAAAGCGGCATCCAGGTCCAGTAGCCCGCCCCGGCCAGGCATTGCCCGGCCGTTTTTTGCACAATGGAGGGCTATGAACCGCAGAAGCATCCTCCTTACGGCCGCCGCCCTCGGTGCGGCACTCGCAACTCCCATGGGCCATGCGCAGGACGGTCCGATCCGCCTGGTCGTGCCCTATGCGCCGGGCGGCCCCATCGACGTCACGGCGCGCGCCCTGGCCGAGCGTGTGCGCGACTCGCTGGGCGTGGTCGTCGTGGACAACAAGGCCGGCGCCGGCGGCAACATCGGCGCCGACCTGGTCGCCAAGTCCGCCCCCGACGGCCTGACCATCGGCATCGCCGCCACGGCCACGCATGCCGTGAACCCCTGGCTCTACAGCCGCATGCCCTACGACGCGGCCAAGGACTTCGCCGGCATCACGCAGATGGTGCGCGTGCCCAATGTGCTGGTGGTGAACGCCGCGCGCGCCGAGCAGCTCAAGATCCATAGCGTGCAGGACCTGATCGCCTACGCCCGCGCCAACCCCGGCAAGCTCAACTACGGCAGCGGCGGCAACGGCAGCGCCGGCCACCTGGCCGGCGAGATGTTCAAGCAGAAGGCCGGCATCTACGCCCTGCACATTCCCTACCGCGGCGCCAGCCCCGCGCAGCTGGCGCTGCTGGCCGGCGAGGTGGACTTCAACATCGACAACCTGGCCGCCGCCGCGCCCAACATCAAGGCGGGCAAGCTCAAGGCGCTGGCCGTCACGTCGCTCGCGGCCAGCCCCATGCTGCCCGGCGTGCCGCCGCTCTCCAGCACCTTCAAGGGCTTCTCCATCGACACCTGGTGGGGCCTGGTGGCGCCCGCCGGCACGCCCAAGCCGGTGATCGCCAGGCTGAACAAGGCCTTTACCGACGCGCTCAAGGCCCCTGAGACCAAGACCCGCTTCGAGGCCCTGATGGCCGAGCCCGTGCCCACCACGCCCGAGCAGTTCGACACCTTCATGGCCGCCGAGCGCGCCAAGTACCAGCAGGTGGTGAAGGCTTCGGGCGCGAAGGTGGATTGAAAAACGAGAGCGGCTCGCGCTTGATGGCTGGTGGTTTCCGCATGTTTTCATGCGTGAACACCTATTCAGCAAGCGCCAGCCGCTATGGTTTTTTCTATTCCTCTGCCAGCCACTCGGCCGGCGCCGCCACGCGCTCGATGCGCTGGCCGGCCACGGCGGCGTGCTGCGCTGGCGTGGCCCAGCCGGGCCGCAGCTCGGCCAGCGGCAGCAGCACGAAGGCACGCTCCCACATGCGCGGGTGGGGCACGGTGAGCTCGGCGCCGCCAAGGCGCTGCTCGCCATAGAGCAGCAGGTCCAGGTCCAGCGTGCGGGGCGCGTTGCGGTAGGGGCGCTCGCGGCCGGCGGCCTGTTCGATGGCCTGCAGCGCGCGCAGCAGGCGCAGCGGGGCCAGGCCGGTCTGCAGCTCGGCCACGGCGTTGAGGTAGTCGGGCCCGCCCGCGTCCACGGGCGCGCTGCGGTACAGCGAGGAGACCCGCAGCACCCGGGTGTCCGGCAGCACCTCCATGGCCCGCACGGCGCCGCGCAGGGCGGCGCGCGCATCGCCCAGGTTGGCACCCAGGCCGATCCATGCGGTCACGGCCGCGCCACCGGGCTCCCCGGTGGCGGGGTTCACGCGTCGCCGGCCGCGGGCGCCGGGCCGCCGTTGGCGCCGCCGGCCGGGCTCTTGCGGCGACGGCGGCGGCGCTTCTTGGGCGCCGCGGCGGCATCGGCGGGGAGCTCGTCCTCGGCCGGCGCGTCGGCCACGGCAGCAGCATCGGCCGCCCTGGGCTGGCGCCGCGCGGCGGGCTGGGCCTTGCGCTGGCGGATGCGCTGCTCCTCGCGCACCTGATCGATCATGTCCTCGCGGCGCGCGTCGTCGGCCAGCGAGAATTCCTGCCACCACTCGGCCAGGCCTTCCTCGACCTCGCCCACGTCGGCGCGCAGGCGCAGGAAGTCGAAGCCGGCGCGAAAGCGTATGTGGGCGATCATGCTGAAGGGCGTGCTGCCCGAGCGCTTCTCGAAGCGCGGCTGCATGACCCAGATCTCGCGCATGTCGGCCGCCAGCTTGCCGCGGCCGGACACGTCGCCGATGCGCTTGTCGAACACGTCGTCGATCGCATCCTGCAGCGCCGGGAAGGCGTGCTGCTGCGCGTCAAGGCGCTGCTCCCAGCCGGCCTTCACGTCCTGCCACAGCACGCAGGCCAGCAGGAAGCTGGGCGCCACGGTCTTGCCCTCGCCCACGCGGCGGTCGGTATCCTGCAGCGCGGCCTGCACGAAGGGCGTGTCCGCGCGGTCCACCACCACGTCCAGCAGCGGGTAGATGCCCTTCTCCAGCCCCAGGCCCCTGAGCTGCGCGACGGAGGCCAGCGCATGGCCGGTCTGCAGCAGCTTGAGCATCTCGTCGAACAGGCGGCTTTGCGGCACCTCCTGCAGCAGCGGCTCGCAGGCCAGCAGGGGTTTGGCCGTCTTGGGCTCGAGCGCGAAGCCCAGCGGGCTGAGCTTGGCGGCGAAGCGCACGGCGCGGATGATGCGCACCGGGTCCTCGCGGTAGCGCGTGGCCGGGTCGCCGATCATGCGCAGCACGCGGCGCTTGGCGTCCTCTATGCCCTTGTGGAAGTCCACCACGACCTGCGTCTCGGGGTCGTAGTACATGGCGTTGACGGTGAAGTCGCGCCGCGTGGCGTCCTCGTCCTGCGGGCCCCAGACGTTGTCGCGCAGCACGCGGCCGCTGGCGTCCACGGCGTGCTGCATGCCGGAAAGCTGCGCCTTGCTGGTCTTCTCGTTGCCGCTGACCTGCTCGGCGGCGGCGTTGTCCATGTAGGCGCGGAAAGTGGAGACCTCGATCACCTCGTGCTCGCGCCCGCGCCCGTGCACCACGTGCACGATGCGAAAGCGCTTGCCGATGATGAAGGCGCGCCGGAACAGGCCCTTGACCTGCTCGGGCGTGGCGTTGGTGGCCACGTCGAAGTCCTTGGGCTTGAGGCCCAGCAGCAGGTCGCGCACGGCGCCGCCGACGATGTAGGCCTCGTAGCCCGCCTGCTTGAGCGTGCGCACCACGTCGGTGGCGCGGCGGTCCACGAGTTCGGGGTTGATGCCGTGCACCGAGGCGGGCACCTCTTCGCGCTTGCCGAAGCGGCGCCTGGCGCCGCGGCCCGCGCCGGCGGCGCCCTTGCCCAGCAGTTTGTCGATGAAGGTCTTGATCATTGTTGTGAGGAAAACAGGTCCAGGATGGGCCAGCCGCGGTCCCGGGCCAGCGCCCGCAGGCGCGGGTCGGGGTTGGTGGCGACGGGGTGGTCCACCTTTTCGAGCAGGGGCACGTCGTTCATGGAGTCGCTGTAGAAGGTGCTGTCCACGTCCTGCCACCGCAGGCCGCGCTCGGCCAGCCATTGTTCCATGCGGCGCACCTTGCCCTCGCGCATGGTGGGCACGCCGCGTATGCCGCCGGTGATCCAGCCGTCTGCGCCGCGTTCGAGCTCCAGCGCCAGCAGCTGCTGCACGCCCAGGGCCTGGGCGATGGGGCGCGTGATGAACTCGTTGGTGGCGGTGATGATGACGATCTCGTCGCCCGCGTCGCGGTGGCGCTGCAGCAGCGCCCGCGCCTCGTCGTGGATGGCCGGCGCGATCACGTCGCGCATGAACTGCGCGTGCGCCCGGGCCGAGGCCTCTGCGCCGCGCTGGCGCACGGCCTCGGTGGCGAAGCGCACGTAGTCGTGCACGTCCAGCCGGCCCGCCACGTAGTCGTCGTAGAAGGCCTTGTTGCGCCGGCCGAATTCCTCACGGTCGGTCCAGCCGATGCGGATGGTGAACTCGCCCCACTCGTAGTCGGAATCGAGCGGCAGCAGCGTGTGGTCGAGGTCGAACAGGGCCAGTCTCATTCGGTCTCCAGCATGGTCTTGAGCAGCGGGATGGTGATGGCCCGCTGGGTGCGCAGCGCGAAGCTGTCGAGCCGGTCCAGCAGCTGCACGAGGCTGCCCAGGTCGCGCGAGAAGCGCTTGAGCATGTAGTCCATCACCTCTTCGCCCAGGAAGACGCCGCGCGCGTCGGCCTCCTGGCGCAGCACGGCGCGGCGGGCCGGCTCGTCGAGCAGGTGCAGCTGGAACACATGGCCCCAGCCCAGACGGCTGCGCAGGTCGTCGCGCAGCGGCAGGTCGGCCGGCGGCAGGTCGCCGGCGGCCAGCACCCAGCGCGGCACGCCCGTCGCCGGGCTGGTGGCGTTGACGAACCAGTTGAAGGCCGCCGCCTGCTGCCCGGTGGAGTACAGGTGCACCTCGTCGAGCAGCACGGCGGCCCAGTCCTCGTCGAACGCGGGCGGGTTGTCGGTGGATGCCTGCATCCATCCCACGCGCACGCCCTGGGTGCGCAGGGCCTCCTGCACGGCCTTGAGCAGGTGCGTCTTCCCGCTGCCCGCCTCGCCCCACAGGTACACGGGCAGGCAGGAGCGCAGCGCGCCGCCGCTGGCGCCCTCGACCGCCAGGCGCAGATGCTGCAGCGCGGCCTCGTTGGGGCCGGCGAAGAAGCGCGCCAGGGTCGGCACGGGCGACAGGCCGATGTCCAGCGCCAGCTGCCGCATGGGGCTCATGGCAGCCCCCGGTCGATGGCGCTGGCGGTGAATGTGGACATGTGCGGAAAGTGCGGCATTTGAAAGCGACGCCTGCCGCACGCGGGCGGCGGCAGGGTGCGAAACGGAGCGTAAACGGCCGATTTTAGTCGGCGCCTGCGCGGCGTGCCGGCACGCCGGGACCAACCGCGCTCCCAGAGCCGCCCGTTCGACCCGGGTCCCCAGGGTATCTACCAGCGGCCGCGCCCCGCGCCCATGGCTAAGCTTTCCGGCTCGAACGATGGTGGCGCCGGGCGCACCTCCGACGCCGTGGGAACAGGTTTGGCAACAGACGAGGTGACCTATGCGTAAACGGATGCTCTGGATCATGGCGCCGCTGGCGGCAGCGGCTTTCCTGGCGGGCTGCGGCGGCGGCAACGGCCGCTTCCCCATCGTCGACAGCAACCCCGACAGCTGCTCGGTACGCAGCGGCAGCGGCGCCCCCATCGTCGTCGGGTCGGGCGTGAGCGGCGATCCGGCCGCGCCGGAGAACGCCTCCGGCTACCGGCTGGGCCTGACGGCGAAATACTCCAGCAAATACATGGTGGTGGCCAACACGCCCCTGGCGACCAAGGCCGGCTGCGACATCCTCAAGGCCGGGGGCTCGGCCGTCGATGCCGCGGTGGCCATGCAGGCCGTGCTGGGGCTGGTGGAGCCGCAGTCGAGCACGATCGCCGGCAGCGCGTTCATGGTGTACTACGACGCCAAGAGCAAGAAAGTCACGGCCTACGACGGGCGCGAAGCCGCGCCCGCCGCGGCCACGGGCTACTACCTCTCGCGGCAGGACCAGGGCGACCCCGGCTCGCCCGCGCCCGTGCCGTCGGCGCGGCGCAGCGGCCGCTCCATCGGCGTGCCCGGCGTGATGCGCATGCTGGACATGGCGCACAGGGAGCACGGCATGCTCGCCTGGAACGGCCTGTTCGACTACGGCATCAAGCTCTCGACCGATGGCTTCCAGATCCCGGGCCGCCTGGGCGCGGCCATCGCCAGCAACGCCGCCAACCTGGCGCTGGACGCCAACGCCATGGCCGCGTACTTCCACGCCGACGGATCGCCGCGCACCACGGGCGAGACCATGACCAACCTGCCCTACGCCAGAACCCTCAAGACCCTGGCCACGCAGGGCGCGGATGCGCTCTACACCGGCGACCTGGCCAAGGCCATCGTCGCCAAGGCCGCGCAGTCCGTGGGCGACGACGGCGCCAAGACCCCGATCACCCCCAGCCTGATGACGCTGGACGACCTGGCCGGCTACAAGGCCAAGAAGCGCGACCCGGTATGCGCCAGCTACCGCAGCGCCTACTACGTCTGCACCATGTCGCCGCCATCGTCCGGCGGCATCGCGATCGCGCAGTCGCTGGGCATCCTGGGCCAGTTCAACCTGGCGCAGTACGGGCCCGCGAACCCGGCCAACGAAGGCGGCGTGCCCAGCGTGATGGGCGTGCACCTGGTCTCCGAGGCCGAGCGGCTGGCCTACGCCGACCGCGACAAGTACGTGGCCGACACCGACTTCGTGCCGCTGCCGGCCCAGGGCCTGTCCTCGCTGCTGAGCCCCGACTACCTCAGGCAGCGGGCCAGCCTGATCAGTCCCGACAGGAGCATGGGCACGGCCGCCGCGGGCGACTTCGGCCCCGTGCCCCAGGGCGTGGACAAGACGGTGGAGCACGGCACCACGCATTTCTCGGTGGTCGATGCCTATGGCAACGTGGTCTCCATGACGACGACGGTGGAGTCGAGCATGGGCTCCTTCCACATGGTGGAGGGCTTTCTGCTGACCAACCAGCTGACGGACTTCTCCGCCAGCCCCGTGGACGGCAGCGGCCAGCCCGTGGCCAACCGCGTGGCGCCCGGCAAGCGCCCGCGCAGCACCATGGCCCCCACGCTGGTCTTCAAGGGCAGCGCCCCGGGCGACTTCGTCATGGCCACCGGCTCGCCCGGCGGCGGCGCCATCATTCAGTACGTGATGAAGACCGTGGTGGGCGCGCTCGACTGGGGCCTGGACGCCCAGCAGGCCACCTCGCTGGTGAACTTCGGCGCGGCCAACAGCCCCACCACGGGCGTGGACGGCTCCAACACCACGCTCGACCTGGCGGCGCTGGCCGACGGCCTCAAGGCCAAGGGCCACACCGTCTCCAGCGCTGCCCAGTCCAGCGGCGTGGCGACCATCATGCGCGTGACCAGGAACGGCCGGGCCCTGCTGGAAGGCGGCGCCGACCCCCGACGCGAAGGCATCGTGCTGGGCGACGGGTCTCTCTGACCCCGTTCCAACGCTCCACTGCCAGGCCCTGCCCCTGCGGCAGGGCTTTTTCCTGGTAGCCGGCCGCGCCGGGGGGCATTCTCTGCGCCCCGAGCCGTCCGCGCCCCTAAAATTGCCGGTTCGGGCCGAACTGCCAACCCTACCTTGAATTCCATGAGCTCCTCCGCCACCCCTCCCATTTCGTACAAAGACGCCGGCGTCGACATCGACGCGGGCGACGCGCTGGTCGAGCGCATCAAGCCGCTGGCCAAGAAGACCCTGCGCGAAGGCGTGATGGCCGGCATCGGCGGCTTCGGCGCACTGTTCGAGGTGCCCAAGCGCTACCGGGAGCCCGTGCTGGTCTCGGGCACCGACGGCGTGGGCACCAAGCTCAAGCTGGCCTTCGAGTGGAACATGCACGACACCGTGGGCATCGACCTGGTGGCCATGAGCGTCAACGACGTGCTGGTGCAGGGCGCCGAGCCGCTGTTTTTCCTCGACTACTTCGCCTGCGGCAAGCTCGACGTGGACACCGCCGCCGCGGTCGTCGGCGGCATCGCCAGGGGCTGCGAGCTGTCGGGCTGCGCGCTGATCGGCGGCGAGACGGCCGAGATGCCCGGCATGTACCCGGCGGGCGAGTACGACCTGGCCGGCTTCGCCGTGGGCGCGGTCGAGAAAAGCAGGATCCTGACCGGCAAGGACGTGGCCGCGGGCGACGTGGTGCTGGGCCTGGCGTCGAGCGGCGTGCATTCCAACGGCTTCAGCCTGGTGCGCAAGTGCATCGGGCGCGCGGGCGCCGATCTTCCCGCCACGCTGGACGGCAAGCCGTTCAGGCAGGCCGTCATGGAGCCCACCCGCCTGTACGTGAAGAACGTGCTCGCCGCCCTGCAGCAGCACCCGATCAAGGCCCTGGCGCACATCACCGGCGGCGGCCTGCTGGAGAACATCCCGCGCGTGCTGCCCGAGGGCACGGCCGCGCGCCTGAAGGCCGGCAGCTGGCCCAGGACCGAGCTGTTCGCCTGGCTGCAGAAGACCGCCGGCATCGACGACATCGAGATGAACCGCACCTTCAACAACGGCATCGGCATGGTCGTCGTGGTGCCCGCCGACGCCGCCGAGGCCACGGCCGCCACGCTGCGCGCGCTGGGCGAGGCCGTGTACGCCATCGGCACCATCGCCGAGCGCGGCACGGGCCCGGCCGTCGTCGTGGGCTGATCCGCCGCCGCAGCAGCAACGATGCCATCGGAACTGCCGCCACAAGGTCCCCCAGAGTCACCGCCGGCGCACAGGCCGGCATGGGCGCCGGCGACCCGCGGCGTGGTGATCGCCAGCTACCTGCTGATGGCCGGGGCGCTGCTGCTCGTGATGCTGCGCGGCCTGCTGCCGGGCCTGCTGTGCGTATGCCTGGGCTTCCTGCTCACGCGCTGGCTGGCGCCGCGCCTGGTCCGGCTGCGCCGCCTGGGCCCGCGGGGCCGGGGGTTTTCGCACAGCGGCCAGAGCATGGCCGCCGCCCTGGTGATGCTCTCGCCCCTGCTGCTGCTGGCGCTGGCGCTGTCGCACTCGCGCACCTACATCGTCGATGCGCCGCAGCAGTACCGCGAGCTGCTGGACTATCTGGCGCGCACGGTGCTGGAGCTGCGCCTGAAACTGCCGCCCGACATCGCCGCCCAGATGCCCGCGGGCACCGCCGAGGTCCAGCACGCCATCGCTTCCTACCTGGCCGCCAAGGCCGGGGCCCTGGCCATGGCCGGCCGCGCCTGGCTCACGGGCCTGCTTTATGCCTACGTGGGCCTGCTCATCGGCGCACTGGCCGCGGTGCGCGGCATGGGCGCCGCGCGCGGGCCGCTCACGCAGCAGCTGGTGCTGCGCATCGCCCGCATGGGCGAGGCCTTCCGCCAGATCGTGGCGGCGCAATTCTGGATCGCGGCCTTCAACACCCTGCTCACCGCCCTGTTCCTGCTGGTGGTGCTGCCCCTGTGGGACCTGGGGCTGCCCTACACGCCGGCGCTGATCACGCTGACCTTCCTGGCCGGCCTGGTGCCCATCGTGGGCAACCTGCTGTGCAACGCGGTGATCACGCTGGTGGGGCTGTCGGTGTCGCCGATCGCCGCCGTGGCCTGCCTGGCCTTCCTGATCCTGATCCACAAGGCCGAATACGTGATCAACGCCAAGGTGGTGGGCAAGCGCACCCATATGGGCGTGTGGGAGCTGCTGTCCGTGATGTTCGTGGCCGAGGCGGTATTCGGCCCCGCCGGGCTGGTGGCGGCGCCGCTGTTCTACGCCTACCTCAAGAAGGAATTGAAGGCGGCGCGCCTGGTGTAGCCCTGAGCCCCAGCCCGTTACTCCCGGTTCAATAGCTGCAGGCGCTTGCTGGATAAGCGTTTGACGCTTTTTTCATGGACATCTTCCAGATATCTCCAGGACGCCACGCAGGCACTCGCCAACGCAGGGGCGGTTGGGCTATTCTGCCGGCTGGCGCCATGGCGCCAGACATACCGTCAACACAACACAAGGAAGACACTGCATGACCATTCTCGTCGCCTACGTTCCTCGCCCCGAAGGCCGTGCCGCGCTGGACAAGGGAATCGAAATCGCCACCCGGCGCAACGAGCGCCTGGTCGTCGTCAACGCCGGCCCGGGGGGGCGCCAGGACGACCCCAACATCGTCAACGGCTACGAGGTCGAGCGTGTCGAAGAGCGTCTGGCCACGCTGCCCATCGACGCGGAATTCAAGCAGTTCGTGCGCGGCAAGAGCACGATCGAGGAAATCGAGGAGATGGTCTCGGCACTGCAGGTCTCCGTGCTCGTGATCGGCCTGCGCAAGCGCTCGCCCGTGGGCAAGCTGCTGCTGGGCAGCATGGCGCAGGAGATCCTGCTCAACGTGGCCTGCCCGGTGCTGGCCGTCAAGGCAACGTCCTGATTCAGGAGCCGCGCAGCGCCTTCACGCGCAGCGCGATGGCCTGCGCATCGCCGGCATCCGCGGCATGCGCCAGGTAGCGCTCCAGGTCCTGCGCGGCCAGCCGCGCGTCGCCCAGCGCCGCATGCGCCAGGCCGCGGTCGCGCCACTCGTCCCAGGCATCGGGCAGCAGCGTGACGAGCCTGTCCTGCACGGCCACCAGGCGCCGCCAGTCCTGCCGGGCGCCGTGGATCTCCTTGAGGTTGCGCAGCATGCGCGCCAGCACGTCGCGCGCGGGCGCGGCCTGCAGGTACAGGCCCAGCGGCACCTCGTCCTGCGCGGCGCCCTGGCGCAGCCGGAAGGGCTCCAGGCGTTCGCCGAGCGCCTCGCGCGAGAGCACATGCCCCGTCATCGGGTCGAGCACCACCTGCCCGGCCGGCATCAGCACCTTGACCAGGAAATGCCCCGGGAACGACACCCCCTGCGCATTGAGGCCCGCCCCCTGGGCCAGCTCCAGCCACAGCAGGGCCAGCGAGATCGGGATGCCGCGCCGCGTGCGCAGCACCATGTGCAGGTAGCTGTTGTCAGGCGCGTAGTAATCGTTGAGGTTGCCGCCGAAGCCCAGCTCGCCATAGAAGAACCGGTTCAGCGCATTGAGCCGCTGCAGGGGCGTGGCGTCCGCGGGCATGCGGCGCTGCAGCCGCGCCTGCAGCCTGTCCATGTCGTCCAGGAACTGCTGCACGTCGACGTCCGGGTATTCGACATGCGCGATGCAGGCGGCGGCCTCGAGCAGCGCGATGCCCTCCTCCTGCGCCCCTTGCACCAGCGCGGCGAAATATTCCAGCGGCGTGGGAACGGAGTAGCTCAGCGGCATCGCCCATGCCCGGCGCCTACCGGCGCAGCAGATCGCGCAGCTTGAGCCCGCAGGCCCACAGCGCGCCGAAGTAGAGGATGGCCGACGCGCACAGCAGCAGCGCCAGCAGGCCGGCGCGCTGCACGCTGTGCGCACGCAGCGCCAGCCAGTCGAAATGCAGCGACGCCCAGGCCAGGAACACGGCCAGCAGCGCGCCGGCCCCCACCACCTGCAGCGCCAGCCGGCCCCAGCCGGGCCGGGGCCGGAAGCTGCCGCGGCGCACCAGTCCGGTGAGCAGCCACAGCGCGTTGATGAGCGCGCCCAGGCCTATCGACAGCGCCAGGCCCGCGTGCGCCAGCAGCGGCACCAGCGCCACGTTCATGGCCTGGGTGGCGACCAGCACCACGATGGCGATGCGCACGGGCGTGCGTATGTCCTGGCTGGCGTAGTAGCCGGGCGCCAGCACCTTGATGGCCACCAGGCCCAGCAGGCCCACGCCATAGCCCGCCAGGGCCACGGCGATCTGGCCCACGTCGCCGTCGTGCAGCGCGCCGTGGTGGAACAGCGTGGCCACCAGCGGCGTGGCGAAGGTCAGCAGGCCCACGGCGCAGGGCACGGCCAGCAGCACCACGATGCGCAGGCCCCAGTCCAGCATGGCGGAATAGCGCTCGGCATCGCCGGCCGCCCTGGCCGCCGCCAGCTGCGGCGTGAGCACCACGCCCAGCGCCACGCCCAGCAGGGCGGTGGGAAACTCCATGAGCCGGTCGGCATAGAACAGCCAGGTCACGCTGCCCGGCACCAGGTAGGACGCGATCTGGGTGTTGATCATGAGCGAGATCTGCGCCACGCCCACGCCCAGCAGCGCCGGCGCCATCAGCGTGAGAATGCGGCGCACGCCCGCGTCCCGCCAGGCGCTGCGCACCCTGCCCCACGTCATGCCGATGCGCGGCAGCAGCCCCAGGCGGTAAAGCACGGGCAGCTGCACCGCCAGCTGCAGCACGCCGCCCGCCATCACGCCGCCCACCATGGCGTAGATGGGCTCGATGCCGCGCCGCTCCAGCTGCGGCGCCCCGAACCATGCCGCCGCGATCATGCACAGGTTCAGCAGCACGGGCGTGGCCGCCGGCACGGCAAAGCGCCGCCAGGTATTGAGCACGCCGGCCGACAGCGCCACCAGCGACATGAAGCCGATGTAGGGGAACATCCAGCGCGTCATGAACACGGCGGCGTCGAACCCCTCGGCCGTCTGGCGCAGCCCGCTGGCCAGGGCCCACACCAGCACGGGCGCACCCACCGCGCCCAGCACGCAGGTCAAGAGCAGCACCCAGAACAGGGCCGTGGCCACGGCGTCCACCAGGTCGCGCGTGGCATCCTCGCCATGCTGCGCCTTGTGCGCCGCCAGCACCGGCACGAAGGCCTGGCTGAAGGCTCCCTCGGCGAACAGGCGGCGAAACAGGTTGGGGATGCGGAAGGCGACGTTGAACGCGTCGGTGAGAACGTTGGCCCCGAAGATCGAGGCCATGAGCAGATCGCGCACCAGGCCCGTCACACGCGAGGCCAGGGTCAGGAGCGATACGGTGGAGGCGGCTTTGAACAGAGACACCCGCGCGAGTGTATGCGTTTGGCGCAGCCCTGGCCTTGAAACGGAGCGTGAACTATAATGGTCGGCTTTGCTGACAACATCCTCAGACACAAGGAACACATACCATGGCATCTGGAAAGCCGAAGAAAAAGAACCCCCGCCTGGCATCGGGCCGCAAGCGCGCCCGCCAAGGCCTCAAGCTGAACGCAGCCAACACCTCGCTGCGCTCGAAGTACCGCACCGCCGTCAAGAACGTCGAGAAGGCCGTCCTGGCCGGCGACAAGACCAAGGCGACCGAACTGTTCGCCAAGGCCCAGTCCGTGCTGGACACCATCGCCGACAAGGGCATCTTCCACAAGAACAAGGCCGCTCGCGACAAGAGCCGCCTGTCCGCCAAGGTGAAAGCCCTGGCCCTGGCCGCCTGACCCTTTCAGGCAACAGCCCGGGCGGCCCCGCCGCCCGCCGTTTGCAACGGGTGCGCTGTCAGCAAAGCAGAAAAACCGCCTTCGGGCGGTTTTTTTGTTCATGGGCCACGGGACAGGGGCGTCAGGCCGGGGGATCGGGGAGCAGGCAGGCCTCGACGACCTGCAGGTTGTTGTCCTTGGCGAAGTTGAGCACGAAGTCCCATGCCATGGGCTCGTAGGCCTGCAGTTCGCGGTTGACCACCACGCATTTCACGCCGTTCATCGCCGTGGGCACGCACCAGGGGGAATAGCTCAGGTGGCTGCCGGGCCGCGCGCCGCCCGGGCGGAACTGGCTCATGACCCCGGCCAGCCGCTCGGCCCAGTCGCTGGGCCGGAAGGTTCTCCCATCGTGGGTAATGCCTTGGATGAAGACTTCTTTGGAGGTGGGAGCAACCATCGGGTTCGGGTCGTGAAGGGGGCGCGGGCCTTGTGCGCTCGCGTGGGGCCGATTCTAACTCTTATATAAGAGCTGGCCCTCCAAGCCCCCGCCCGCCCTGCCCCCATGGGCCCGCGCACGCATGACTGTGATGCGCATTCTTCAATGGTGGGCGCGGGGCCACCCCCTAGAATCGGGTCTTCCTTTTCCGGCCCGCCAGGGCACGTGATTGTTCCGCTCTTGTCAGGAGAAGTCCGCATGACCGCATTGATCGAGGCTGCCTCGCCCCACGTGATGAACACCTATGGCCGCGTGCCCATCGCGCTCGAACGAGGCCAGGGCGTGCGCGTGTGGGACGTGAACGGCAAGCAGTACCTCGACGGCCTGGGCGGCATCGCCGTGAACACGCTGGGCCACAACCACCCCAGGCTGGTGCCCGCGCTGCAGGAGCAGATCGCCAAGCTGATCCACACCTCCAACTACTACCACGTGCCCGGGCAGGAGGAGCTCGCCCGGCTGCTGACCGAGCGCGCCCGCATGACCAACGCGTTCTTCTGCAACACGGGGCTGGAGGCCAACGAGTGCGCCATCAAGATCGCGCGCAAGTACGGCGTGGACAAGGGGATAGAGAAGCCCGTGATCGTGGTCTACGACCATGCCTTCCACGGCCGCTCCATCGCCACCATGACGGCCACGGGCAACCCCAAGGTGCGCAACGGCTTCGGCCCGCTGCTGGAGGGCTTCATCCGCGTGGCGCCCAACGACATCGAGGCGCTGCAGGAGGCCACCGAGGGCAACCCCAACGTCGTCGCCGTGCTGATGGAGCCCATCCAGGGCGAAGGCGGCCTGCACCCGATGCGCGTGGAATACCTGCAGCAGGTGCGCAAGCTCTGCGACGCGAACGGCTGGCTGCTGATGCTCGACGAGGTGCAGGCCGGCATGGGCCGCACCGGCAAGTGGTTCGCCCACCAGTGGGCCGGCATCGTGCCCGACGTGATGACGCTGGCCAAGGGCCTGGGCTCGGGCGTGCCCGTGGGCGCGGTGCTGGCGCACGGCGCCGCCTCCGAAGTCCTCAAGCCCGGCAACCACGGCTCCACCTTCGGCGGCAACCCGCTGGCCATGCGCGCCGGCGTGGAGACCATCCGCATCATGGAGGAGGAAGGGCTGCTGCAGAACGCGGCCGACGTGGGCGCGCACCTGAAGGCGGGGCTGCAGCAGGCGCTGGGCTCCACCGCCGGCGTGAACGAGGTGCGCGGCCAGGGCCTGATCATCGGCGTGGAGCTGGACCGCCCCTGCGGCGTGCTCATCGACCGCGCGGCGCAGGCCGGCCTGCTGCTGTCGGTGACGGCCGACCGCGTGATCCGCCTGGTGCCCGCCCTCACGCTGACGCGCGCCGAGGCGGACGAAATCGTCGCCCTGCTCACTCCGCTGGTGCAGGCCTTCCTGGCCGAATGACAGAGAGCCACCACATATGAAGCACTACCTGCAGTTTGCCGACCTCGGCGCCGACGAATACAACTACCTGTTCTCGCGCGCCGCCATCATCAAGGGCAAGTTCAAGAGCTACGAGAAGTACCACCCTCTGGCCGACCGCACGCTGGCCATGATCTTCGAGAAGGCCAGCACGCGCACGCGCGTGAGCTTCGAGGCGGGCATGTACCAGATGGGCGGCAGCGTGGTGCACCTGACCACGGGCGACAGCCAGCTCGGCCGCGCCGAGCCCATCGAGGACAGCGCGCGCGTCATCAGCCGCATGACCGACCTGGTCATGATCCGCACCTTCGGGCAGGACAAGATCGCGCGCTTCGCCGAGTTCTCGCGCGTGCCCATCATCAACGGCCTGACCAACGAATTCCACCCCTGCCAGATCATGGCGGACATCTTCACCTACATAGAGCACCGCGGCAGCATCACCGGCAAGACCGTGGCCTGGGTGGGCGACGGCAACAACATGGCCAACACCTGGCTGCAGGCGGCCGACCTGCTGGGCTTCACGGTGCACGTGAGCACGCCCGGCGGCTACGAGGTGGACGAGAAGCTCGCCTTCGGCGGCAAGCCCCACCGCCCCGGCTGCTACAAGGTCTTCGCCAACCCCATGGACGCCTGCCGCGACGCCGACCTGGTGACGACCGACGTGTGGACCAGCATGGGCTACGAGGCCGAGAACGAGGCGCGCCGCAAGGCCTTCGCCGACTGGTGCGTGGACGCCGAGATGATGGCCGTGGCCAAGCCCGACGCGCTGTTCATGCACTGCCTGCCCGCCCACCGCGGCGAGGAGGTGATGGCGGACGTGATCGACGGCCCCCAATCCGTCGTCTGGGACGAGGCGGAAAACAGGATGCACGTGCAAAAGGCACTCATGGAGTACCTTTTGCTCGGCCGGATTGCATGAAATGCAAGCCGGTGGCGCCTTAGGCGCCAGCAGCCTGTTTCGGCGCAGGCTCATATCCGCGCAGCGGATGTGAAGCGGCCGCAGGCCGCGCGCCGAAGCCAAAACCACGTGCAAAAGGCACTCATGGAGTACCTTTTGCTCGGCCGGATTGCGTAAGGCGCTACGGTAAAGAGGCCGGGGGATAGCGCACGTCCCCATCCGCATCCACAACGGCCCCCGGCGTCAGCCGCGCCGGCTCCACCCGCCCGGGCGCCATGATGTGGAACACGGCCTGCCTCCGGGCCAGCAGATGGTCGGCCACGATGCGCCGGTGGCAGCGCCACCACACGGCCTCGGCGCACATGAGGGCACAGCGCCGGTCCTGCCCCAGCGCCAGCAATTGCCCGAGCCCCTCGTGGAACGCCGGCGTGCCCGCATGGTCGGCATAGCGGTGGAAGCCCGGGTTGCGCCACAGGCCGTTGCGCCCGGGCGGCACACCGGCCGTCCTGCCGCGCAGCCCGCCCAGCGCGGCCAGGTGCAGGTAGGAGATGCCGTGCCCCGCGAGCGCGGCGCCCAGGCCGTCGCCATCGAATTGCGGCTGCGCGCGTGAGCGCGGCATCTTGCGGATGTCGACGAGGCACGCCACCCGCGCCTCGCGCAGCAGGGCGATGAAGTCCTCCAGGCTGCGGTTCGAGTGGCCTATGGTGAAGAACGGCTGCGCCACGGCGCGTCACAGCCGCTTGAGCACGCTGCCGCGGTGGGCCGCGATGTGCTCCGTCTTGTCGCTGCGTATCTCGTACTGCGGGTCGTCCGGCGTGGCGCGGTGGGTGTGGCCCTTGTAGTCGAAGTCGCTGGTGTGCACCGCGACGATGCGCCCGGACACGCGCCCGGCCTCCGAGTTCCAGCTCACGTGGTCGCCCACCTTGAATCGCTCGCTCATTTGTGCACCTCCCGGGGCATTCATGCGTTGCTCACAAGGCCGCCCCGCCCCTCGCACTATACCGATGGGGCCACGGGCCGCCCATCAGCCCTTGCACCATGCCAGAACCCCTGCATCCCTGCCTGACCTGCGGCGCCTGCTGCCACGAGTACCGCGTCGAATTCCCCGTCTACGAACTGCAATCCATGGGCGGCAGCGTGCCCGACGCGCTGGCGCACGAGGTCAGCGGCAACCGCTGGCGCATGAACGGCACGGGCCAGCGCCCGGTGCGCTGCGTGGCGCTCGTCGGGCGCTGCGGCGAACAGTCGGTCTGCAGCATCTACGCGCAGCGCTCGTCCACCTGCCGCAGCTTCGAGATGGGTTCACAGCGCTGCAACGAGGCGCGCCAGCGCCATGGCCTGCCGCCGCTGGATACGCCCTGGGACGAGTTCCCGCTGGCGGCGTGACGCTTGAAATTCGAAGAAAAACGGGCTCCAGCGCCCACCTGGCAAGCGCTTCCAGCTACTTATTTGGAAGCGTGGAAACTGCGCTCTGCCCGGCCCGGCACGGGCGGCTCCGCCGCCGGCCCCTGCGCCGCGGAGCACCCGCCGCAGCTGCTGCAGCCGTCGCCGCTGCCGCAGCCGCCTGGCCCCTGCGCCAGGCTTGGGTGCACGCGGCCCAGGCGCTGGCGCCAGGCGGCGGGCAGGTAGCGCCAGGCCACGTAGGCCACGGCGACGACGACGATCAGCGCGACGATGAGTTCCTGCAGCATGTCAGCCTCCGTGGAATGCCAGCGCGATGCGGTAGGTGATGAAGCTGGCGCCGTAGGCCAGCGCGAACAGGTAGACCGTCATCACCAGCGGCCAGCGCCAGCTGTTGGTCTCGCGCCGCACGGCCGCTATCGTCGAGACGCACTGCGGCGCGAAGATGAACCACACGAGCAGCGACAGCGCCGTGGCCAGCGACCATTGGCTGGCCAGCATGGGCGCGAGCTGCGCGGCCGTGTCGTCGGCCGAGGCGGCGATGGCGTAGACCGTGCCCAGGGCGCTCACCGCCACCTCGCGCGCGGCCATGCCGGGCACCAGGGCGACGCTGATCTGCCAGTTGAAGCCGATGGGCGCGAAGATCGTCTCCAGCATGCTGCCCAGGCGCCCCGCAAGGCTGTATTCGATGGCCGGGCCCACGGCGCCCTCGGGCGGCGCCGGGTAGGTCGAGAGGAACCACAGCAGCACGGTGACGGCCAGGATGATGCCGCCCACGCGGCGCAGGAAGATGCCCGCGCGCTCCCACAGGCCCAGGGCCAGGTTGCGCACGCTGGGCCAGCGATAGGCCGGCAGCTCCATGAGCAGCGGCGTGGCGCCGCCGCCGCGCCGGGCCAGCCGCGCCACGGCGGCGACCAGCATGGCGCTCACGATGCCGCCCAGGTACAGGCCGAACAGCACCAGGCCCTGCAGGTTGAACAGGCCGGCCACGGTGCGCTCGGGGATGAAGGCCGCGATCAGCAGCGCGTATACCGGCAGGCGCGCCGAGCAGGTCATGAGCGGCGCGATCAGGATGGTGACGAGCCGGTCGCGCCAGTCGGGGATGGAGCGCGTGGCCATGATGCCGGGCACGGCGCAGGCGAAGCTCGACAGCAGCGGGATGAACGAGCGCCCCGACAGGCCCACCACGCCCATTACGCGGTCCAGCAGGAAGGCCGCGCGCGGCAGGTAGCCGGACTCCTCCAGCGCCAGGATGAAGAAGAACAGGATCAGGATCTGCGGCAGGAACACCACCACCCCGCCCACGCCGGCGATCACGCCGTCGGCCAGCAGGCTGCGAAGCGGCCCTTCGGCCATGTGGGTGCCCAGCCACTCGGCCGCGGCGGCCGTGGCGCCCTCGATCCAGCCCATGGGCACCTCGGCCCAGCTGAACACGGCCTGGAACATCAGGAACAGCGTCACCGCCAACAGCAGCGTGCCCCACAGCGGGTGCAGCACCACGGCGTCGATGCGGTCGTCGCGCTGCAGGCGCAGCGCGGGCTCGCGCACGGCCAGGTCCATGATGCGGCGCACCTCCTGGTGCAGCCGCTGCACGCGCTGGGGCTGGTCATCCTCCAGGGCGTCGACGGGGGGCAGAGCGGCCGGTTGCGCGGCTGCGGCGGCCGGCTGCGGCGCGGCGCGCGGCGGCTCGGCCTGGTCCAGCCAGCGCAGCAGCTCGTCGGCCCCGTTGGCGCGCACGCCCACGGTGGCCACCACGGGCATGGCCAGCTCGCGCGCCAGCACCTCGCGGTCGATCTCTATGCCCTGGTGCCTGGCCATGTCGCTCATGTTCAGCACCAGCACCATGGGCAGGCCCAGCGCCCGCGCCTCCAGCACCAGGCGCAGGTTCAGGCGCAGGTGGGTGGCGTCGGTCACGCACACCAGCAGCTCGGGCACGCTCTCGCCGGGGCGCCGGCCGGTGACCACGTCGCGCGTGACGGCCTCGTCCAGGCTCTGGGCATGCAGGCTGTAGGCGCCGGGCAGGTCCAGCACGCGCACGCGCCGCCCGCCGGCGGTGGTGAACACGCCCTCCTTGCGCTCCACCGTCACGCCGGCGTAGTTCGCCACCTTCTGGCGCGCACCCGTGAGCACGTTGAACAGCGCCGTCTTGCCGCAGTTCGGGTTGCCCAACAGCGCGATGTGGGTGAACGATGCAGCCGCTGCCGCCTGGGTCCTGCTCATGCCGCACCCTCCGCGGCGCCCACATGCACCAGGATCTGCGCCGCCTCGTGGCGGCGCAGCGCGAAGGTGGCCTGCCCCACGCGCACGGCCAGCGGATCGGCCGTGGGAAAGCCCTTGGCGATCACGCTGACCGGCTCGCCGGGCAGGAAGCCGATCTCCATCAGGCGCAGGACCATGGCGCGCGCACGCGCATCCTGCGCCTGCCGCAGCCCGGCCACGGTGGCCGCCACGCCGCGCGGCAGGGTGTCCAGCCCTTGCGGCTGGCCATGGGCAATGCCATTGCCTGTCTGTTGCATGTGTCTAGGGATTCAATGAATAGAAGTAATTCTCATTTTAGTGCAACACCGCCCCGGAACCCGATCCGCCATGGTGCGCGTGACCCTGCACAATCACGGTCTTTGGCCCGCCCTGCCACCATGACACTCCACCCCTGCCTGAGCTGCGGCGCCTGCTGCGCCAGTTTCCGCGTCGATTTCTCGGTGCACGAGACCGAGGACATGGGCGGCAGCGTGCCCCGGGGCCTGGCGGTGGAGGTGACGGAGCACACCGCCCGCATGCGCGGCACCGACCACGCCCGGCCGCGCTGCGCCGCGCTCACGGGCCAGGTGGGCCAGCGCGCGGCCTGCGGCATCTATGAATGGCGCCCCTCGCCCTGCCGCGAGTTCGAGGCCGGCAGCGAGGCCTGCAACCGCGCGCGCCTGCGCCACCAGCTGCCGCCGCTCGACGGCCCGGTGCTCTGACATGGCGCGGACAATCCCGCCCCGGCTGTGGGACATCTCCGCGCCCGTGCATGCGGCCAGCCCGGTGTATCCGGGCGACGCGCCCTACCGCCAGCAGTGGAGCGCGACCATCGGCCCGGACAGCCCCGTGAACGTGAGCTGCCTCACGCTGTCGCCGCACGTGGGCACGCATGCGGACGCGCCGCTGCACTACGACAACGACGGCGCGGCCATAGGCGCCGTGCCGCTGGACGCCTTCATCGGCCCCTGCCGCGTGGTCCACGCCATGGGCTGCGGCCCGCTGGTGCAATGGCGCCACATCGCTCATGCGGTGACCGCCGGCCTGCCCCCGCGCGTGCTGCTGCGCACCTACGCGCGCATGCCCGTGGACCGCTGGGACGCCGGCCTGACCGCCTGCGCCCCCGAGACCCTGGAGCGCCTGGCCGACGCCGGCGTGGTGCTCGTGGGCATCGACACGGCCAGCGTCGATCCCGCCGGCAGCCGGCTGCTGCCCAGCCACCAGGTGCTGCGCCGGCGCGGCCTGCGCGTACTGGAGAACCTGGTGCTGGACGCCGTGCCCGAGGGCGACTACGAGCTCATCGCCCTGCCGCTCAAGCTCGCCACGGCCGATGCCTCGCCCGTGCGCGCCGTGCTGCGCGCGCTGGCATGAATTTCAAGCAAAACTGGCACGTAATGCTCTTCCATCAAGCGCTGGCAGCTATCAAAAAAATAGTTTCTGCGCCGCGGCTGGCTGCCAGCCATGGGGCCGGGTAAGGGTATGAACTTATGCCCACTTAATATTTGTAAAACATATGATTCCTGGCGAAGAATGCGTACTTTGCATAGACCGCCATGGAATTGCGCCAGCTCGAAGCCTTTGCCGCCGTGATGTCCACGGGCAGCGTCACCGCTGCCGGGTTGCTGCTCGGGCGTTCGCAGCCGGCCGTCAGCCGGCTGGTGCAGGAGCTGGAGGCCGAGATCGGCTACGAGCTCTTTGCGCGCAACGGGCCGCGCGTCACGCCCACAGAGCAGGGCTTTCTGCTGTACGAGGACGTGGAGCATGCGCTCACCGGGCTGCAGCAGATACGCCGCCGCGCCAAGGAGATCGAACAGGGGCTGCGCCGGCCGGTGCGCGTGGTGGCCACGACCGCCCTGGCCGCGGGGCTGGTGCCGCAGGCGCTGGCCCGCATCGAGGACGGCGGCGCCATGGGCGCCATACAGCTGCGCAGCGCGGCGCCCGAACGCGTGGTGCATGACGTGCTGTGCGGCGCCGCGCATCTGGGCGTGACCAGCCTGCCGCTGGAGCATCGGGGCCTGCAGGTGCACTGGATAGGCCAGGCCGCCTGCGTGGCGGTGCTGCCCGCATCCGATCCGCTGGCGCGACTGGAGCGGGTGCCGCTGGCGGCGCTGGCGCAGCGGCAGATCGTGACCATGACCAATCCCTACCGGCTGCGCCACCGGCTCGATGCCGAGTTCGCCGAGGCCGGCGGCGCGATGCCGCGGCTGATCGAGACCAATTCGTCGCTGAACGCGATGATGATGGTGCGGGCGGGCCTGGGCGTGGCCGTGCTGGAGCCGGTGACGGCCCATGGCGTGCCGCTCGCCGGCGTGGTCACCCGCGCGCTCGACACCGATATTCCCTTTCTGTTCGGCGTGGTCACGCGGCAGGCCGCGCCGGCCCGGCCTTCCATGGATGCGCTGATGGCGGCGCTGGCCGATGCGGCCGCGGCGCTGCTGCCCGGCTTCGTGCTGCACGATGCCGCCGCGCATGGCGCGCTGCTGCAGCAGGCGGCGCAAGACCTTGCCAGGCCAGGCGTTCCGGTGCCGGCCGCGCCCATGCAGACGGGGGGCGCGGCATGACCGGCTGGCTCCTGCGCCGCCTGGCCCAGGCCGCGGTGGTCGTCGTGCTGATGACCATCATCGTCTTCGCGGGCCTGCACGCCATCGGCAACCCGGTGGACATCCTGATCGGGCAGGACGTGGACCAGGTGGAGCGCGCGCGCATCATCGCCGAGCTGGGGCTGGACCAGCCGCTGTGGCGCCAGTACCTGGCGTTCGTGAACGGCGCGCTGCACGGCAACCTGGGCACGAGCTTCGTCTACAACGTGCCGGCCGTCACGCTGATACTGCAGCGCCTGCCGGCCACGCTGGAGCTGGCCATCGCCGCGCTGCTCATCGCGGTGGCCGTCGGCGTGCCGCTGGGGCTGTTCGCGGGGCTGTTCCCCGAGCATCCGTTGTCCAAGCTGCTGATGGCGGGCAGCATCGTCGGCTTCTCGCTGCCCACGTTCTGGGTGGGGCTGATGCTGATCATGGCCTTCAGCGTGGGCCTGGGCTGGCTGCCGGCCAGCGGCCGCGGCGAGACGGTGCAGCTGCTGGGCGCGCAGTGGTCGTGGCCCACGCTGGACGGCCTGCGGCACCTGCTGCTGCCTGCCATCAACCTGTCGCTGTTCAAGACCTCGCTGGTGATGCGGCTCACGCGCGCCAACGTGCGCGAGGTGATGCCGATGGAGTTCGTCAAGTTCGCGCGCGCCAAGGGCCTGTCGCCGATGCGCGTGGTGCTGGTGCACGTGCTGCGCAACACGCTGATCCCGCTGGTGACGGTGCTGGGGCTGGAGCTGGGCTCGACCATCGCGTTCGCCGTGGTCACCGAGAGCATCTTCGCCTGGCCCGGCGCGGGCAAGCTGATCCTGGACAGCATCAACGCACTGGACAGGCCCGTCATCGTCGCCTACCTCGTCGTGGTGGTGTGCCTGTTCGTCACGCTGAACCTGATCGTGGACATCCTGTACAAGGTGCTGGATCCGCGCGTGCGGCTGGAGGGCGCGGCATGAAGACGGTGGCCCTGAAGCACGAATCGCCCTGGCGGCGCAACGCCGGCGAGTTCTTCGCGTCGAAAACCGCGGTGCTGGGCCTGGGCGTCGCGGTGCTGCTGATCGCGGCGGCGCTGCTGGCGCCGTGGATCACGCCGCAGAACCCCTACGACCTGAACCAGCTCGACGTGATGGACGCGCGCCTGGCGCCGGGCGCGCTCAACGGCGAGGGCACGTTCCACTACTGGCTGGGCGCGGACGGACAGGGGCGCGACCTGTACTCGGGCATCCTGTACGGCCTGCGCATCAGCCTGCTGGTGGGCGTGGGCTCGGCGCTGATCGCTGGCGTGCTCGGCACGCTGCTGGGCCTCCTGGCCGCGTATGCGGGCGGCAAGACCGACGCGCTCATCATGCGCGTGGTCGATCTGCTGCTGTCCTTCCCCTCGATCCTTGTGGCGATGATGATCCTGGCCTACCTGGGCAAGGGCGTGGGCAACGTGGTGCTGACGCTGGTGCTGCTCGAATGGGCCTACTACGCGCGCACCGCGCGCGGCCAGGCGCTGGTGGAGCGCCGGCGCGAGTACGTGGAGGCGGCGCGCTGCCTCGACATCCCGGGCTGGCGCATCATGCTGCGCCACATCCTGCCCAACTGCCTGCCGCCGCTGATCGTGATCGGCACGCTGCAGATCGCGCGCGCGATCACGCTGGAGGCGACGCTGAGCTTCCTGGGCCTGGGCGTGCCGGTGACCGAGCCCTCGCTGGGCCTGCTGATCGCCAACGGCTACCAGTACATGCTCTCGGGCGAGTACTGGATCAGCTTCTACCCCGGCATCGCGCTGCTCGTCACCATCGTGGCCATCAACCTGGTGGGCGACCGGCTGCGCGACGTGCTGAACCCGAGGACGCGCCGGCAATGACGACCGTCCCCACGCTGCAGGTGCGCAACCTGCAAACCCATTTCCACACCCGCGCCGGCGTGCTGCGCGCGGTGGACGGCGTGTCGTTCACGCTGGCGCGCGGCCGCATCCTCGGGCTGGTGGGCGAGTCCGGCTCGGGCAAGTCGGTCACGGGCTTTTCCATCATGGGGCTGGTCGATCCGCCGGGCCGCGTGGTGGGCGGCGAGGTGCTGTTCCAGGGGCGCGACCTGACGAAGCTGCCGCCGCGCGAGATGCGCGCGCTGCAGGGCAGCCGCATCGCGATGATCTTCCAGGACCCGATGATGACGCTCAACCCCGTGCTGCGCGTCGACACGCAGATGATCGAGGCGGTGCGCGCGCACGAGCGGGTGAGCCACGCGGCCGCGCGCGAGCGCGCCCGCGACACGCTGGGCCTGATGGGCATCCCCAGCCCCGACGAGCGGCTGCTGGCCTACCCGCACCAGCTCTCGGGCGGCATGCGCCAGCGCGTGGCCATTGCCATCGCCATGCTGCACCGGCCCGACCTGATCATTGCCGACGAGCCCACGACGGCGCTGGACGTGACCATCCAGGCGCAGATCCTGTCCGAGGTGCAGAAGCTCGCGCGCCAGCAGGGCACGGCGCTGATCTGGATCACGCACGACCTGTCGGTGGTCGCGGGCCTGGCCGACGAGGTGGCGGTGATGTACGCCGGCCGCATCGTCGAGCACGGCCCGGTGGACGCGGTGCTCGACGCGCCGCTGCACCCCTACACGGCGGGGCTGATCGGCAGCCTGCCGAGCAACAACCGCCGGGGCCAGCGCCTCAGGCAGATTCCGGGCATGACGCCCAACCTGCTGGACCTGCCCGCGGGCTGCGCCTTCGCCGCGCGCTGCCCGCGCGCGGGCGAGGCCTGCGCGCAGCAGCCCGGCCTGACGGAGCCCAGGCCGCAGCGCCTGGTGCGCTGCTTCTACCCGATGGAGGCCGCATGACCGAGACACCCGCAGCCATCGAGCTGCGCCAGGTCAGCAAGCGCTTTGGCGAACGCAAGCCCGGCCTGCTGGACAGGCTGGGTCTGGCCAGGCCGCCCGCGGTGACGCGCGCCGTCGACCGCGTCGACCTGCGCGTGGCCGAAGGCGAGGTCGTGGGCCTGGTGGGCGAGTCGGGCTGCGGCAAATCCACGCTGGGGCGCCTGGCCGCGGGGCTGCTCGCGCCGTCGGACGGCGAGGTGCTGGTCGGCGGCCGGCGCATGGCCGACATGGACGCGCGCCAGCGCCACGCGGCGCGCATGCGCGTGCAGATGATCTTCCAGGACCCGTACGCCAGCCTGAACCCGCGCATGCGGGTCGACGAGATCGTCGGCGAGGCGGCGCGCATCCACGGCCTGGTCGATGCGGCCGGCTTCGACGACTACGTGTGCGCGCAGATGCGCCGCGCCGGGCTCGACCCGGCCTTGCGCCACCGCTACCCGCACCAGTTCAGCGGCGGCCAGCGCCAGCGCATCGGCATTGCGCGCGCGCTGGCGGTGCAGCCGCAGGTGCTGGTCTGCGACGAGGCGGTGGCGGCGCTGGACGTGTCGATCCAGGCGCAGATCCTGAACCTGTTCATGGACCTGCGCCAGGAGCTGGGCCTGACCTACCTGTTCATCAGCCACGACCTGGGCGTGGTCGAACACCTGTCCGACCGCGTGGTGGTGATGTACCTGGGCCGCGTGATCGAGACCGCGCCGGTGGAGGAACTGTTCGGCCGCCCCAACCACCCCTACACCCAGGCGCTGCTGGCCGAGGTACCCAAGATGGGCGCGCGCCACAAGGCCTACAGCGCCATCCAGGGCGAGATACCGAGCCCGCTGCACCCGCCGCCGGGCTGCCACTTTCACCCGCGCTGCCCGCATGCCATGCCGCGCTGCAAGGTGGAGGCGCCGCAGCTCAAGGGCATCGCCATCCGCCATCTCAGCGCGTGCCATTTGAACGATGGCTCCTGAAAAAGTGAGCTGCTACGGCATGTCAACAAAGGATTTCAGGCAGTTTTTATATTGAAAGTATTGCATGGCAAGCGCCAGCAGCTATGTTTTTTGATTTGACCGCATTCTGACCAGGAGATCGCCATGAAACGCTTGATTCTTTCCACCCTGACCGCCTCGCTGCTCGCCGCCGGCGCGGCCGCCCACGCGCAGACGCTGAGCATCGGCTTCGCCGACCCGCTGTCGTCGCTGGACCCGCAGCTCAACAACCACGCGGGCGACCGCTCGGTGGACCTGCATTTCTGGGACCTGCTGGTGGAGAACAAGGCCAACCGGCTGCAGCCCGGCCTGGCCGAGAGCTGGAAGAACCTGGACCCCAGGACCTGGGAGTTCAAGCTGCGCAAGGACGTCAAGTGGCACGACGGCAAGCCCTTCACCGCCGATGACGTGATCTTTTCGTACCAGCGCGCGCGCAACGTGCCGGGCAGCGTGGCCACCTTCGCCGGCTACCTGCGCACGGTGGAGTCGGTCACCGCCAAGGACCCGCACACCCTCGTCATCAAGACCAACATCCCCAACCCCGACCTGCCGCTGAACCTGGCCTCGGTGCACATCGTCAGCAAGCATGTGGGCGAGAAGGCCGCGACGGACGACTACAACGCCGGCAGGGCCGTGGTCGGCACCGGGCCGTACAAGTTCGTCTCGTACACGCCGGGCGACCGCGTGGTGATGACGCGCAACGACGCCTACTGGGATGGCAAGCCGTATTGGGAGAAGGTGAACTACCGCTACATCAACAACGCCGCCGCGCGCACCGCCGCGCTGCTGGCGGGCGACGTGGACGTGATCGACAAGGTGTCGGTGTCCGACCTCGCCAGGCTCAAGCAGTCATCCAACATCACCGTATTCCCGTACGACGGCCTGCGCGTGATGCTGCTGCAACCCAGCTTCAACCCGGCGCAGAGCCCCTACCTCACCGACAACGCCGGCAACCCCTTGCCGAAGAACCCGCTGCTGGACCAGCGCGTGCGCCAGGCGCTGAGCATCGCCATCAACCGCAAGGCCATCACCGACCGCATCCTGCAGGACACCGCCACCGAGGCCAACCAGTGGATGCCCAAAGGCACCTACGGCTACAACCCCGAGATCAAGAACATCGCCTTCGACGCCGCCCAGGCCAAGAAGCTGCTGGCCGACGCCGGCTTCCCCGAAGGCTTCAAGCTGACCATGCACGTGCCCAACGACCGCTACCCGCAGGGCCCCGAGACCGCGCAGGCCGTGGCGCAGTTCTGGACGCGCATCGGCGTCAAGACCCAGGTGGAGGTGGTGCCGTGGTCGGTGTACTCCGGCCGGGCCAACAAGAACGAATACGCGATGAGCATGCTGGCCTGGGGCAACGGCACCGGCGAGGCCAGCTACGCGCTGGTGAACGTGCTCGCCACGGTGGACAAGGCCAAGGGCCTGGGCGCATCGAACTGGGGCCACTACAGCAACCCGGCGGTGGACAAGGCGCTGGCCGAATCGACGGCCGAGTTCGACACGGCCAGGCGCGAGGCCATCCTGCGCGCATCGGCCAAGGTGGTGTCGGACGACGCGGGCATCATCCCGCTGTTCCACTACCGCAACGTATGGGCCGCGAAGAAGGGCCTGAAGGTGACCCCGATGACCAGCGACCGCACCGCCGCGATGATGGTCACCAGGGACGGCAAGTAATGGCCGCGCCTATCCTCTGCGTCACCCCGGCGGATGCGCTGATCGACGTGCCGCGCAGCATCCGCGTGGAGCGCCTGGCGCCGGGGCAGCCCGTGACGGTTGCCGCCAGCACGCGGCGCAGCGGCGTGCAATGGCGCAGCGAAGCCAGCTTCGAGGCCGGCGCCGACGGCGTGGTGGACACGGCGCGCGACGCACCCGTGTCCGGCAGCTATTCGGGCGCGAGCGGCATGGGCCTCGTCTGGTCGCAGGCGCCGGTGGGCTCGAAGAGCCGCGAGCTCTTCAACCAGCCGGTGGCCGAGCCGCTGGTGACCGAGATCACCGCCAGCGCGGGCGGTGCGCAGGCCAGGGCCACGCTGGTGCAGCGCCTGGCCGCCGACGGCGTGACCCGCCGCGAGCTGCGCGAGGACGGCCTGGTCGGCACGCTGTACCTGCCGCCGGGGCCGGGCCCGCATCCGGCGGTGATGGTCCTGAACGGCTCGGGCGGCGGCATCAACGAGCCGCGCGCGGCGCTGTATGCGTCGCGGGGCTTCGCGGCGCTGGCGCTCGCGTACTTCAAGGCGCCGGGCCTGTCCGACTACATCTCGAACACGCCGCTGGAATATTTCCAGAAGGGCCTGCAATGGATCCGCCGCGAGGTGCGGCCGCTGCACGACTTCGTCGCGGTGAGCGGCCAGTCGCGCGGCGGCGAGCTGGTGCTGCTGCTGGGCGCGACCTTCGCAAGGCAGGTCTCCGCCGTGGTCGCCTATGTGCCCAGCGCCTTCGTGCACAGCGGCCAGAACGCCTGCGACCCGAAGATCGGCCGCGAGGGTCCGACCTGGCTGCTGAACGGCAAGCCGCTCGCGCACCTGTGGGAGAACAACCGCACCGCCAGCTGGGCCCCGTTCGACGAAGGCCCCGAGCCGCACCGCCATGAGCGCGCGATCCGCACGGCGCTGCAGGACCCCGGGGCGCTGGCGCGTGCGCGCATTCCGGTGGAGGCGATCGAGGGCCCCGTCATGCTGCTCTCGGGCACGGACGATGGCTCCTGGCCCTCCAGCGTCTTCTCGCGCATGGTGCGCGACAAGCTCGCCGAAGTGCGGCACCCGCACGACGTGCAATGGCTCGATTTCGAGAATGCCGGGCACGCGATTCTTTTTCCCTGCGTGCCGACCACACAGCTCGTCTATGCGCACCCGGTCTCGGGCAAGGTCAGTACCGGCGGCGGCAACCCGGCGGACAACGCCCGGGCCGACGAGCAATCGTGGGCCGGCGTACTGCAGTTCCTGCGCGATGCCGTGGCTGCGCGGGCGGCCTCGCAGCCGTCGTAATCCGGTCAGCCGGGTTCGGCATGGCGCTCGAAGCATTCCTCCAGCCGGTGCTGCCATGCGCGCTTGTCGGCCGCCGGGGCAAAGCTGGCCTCGAAGCTGTTGCCGGCAAGCTGCCAGGCGTCGCGCGCCGTGAGCGCGGGCAGCGCGGCGAAGGTCTGGGCAAAGTTGTCGTTGACGTAGCCGCCGAAATAGGCCGGGTCGTCGGAGTTCACCGTCGCCACGAGCCCGGCATCGAGCAGCTGCTTGAGGTTGTGCCGGGACAGGTCGGGAAACACGCACAGCTTCTGGTTGGACAGCGGGCACACGGTGAGCGGCACGCGCTCCCGGGCCAGCCGGCGCATGAGCGCCGGGTCGTGCACGGCCTGCACGCCGTGGTCTATGCGCTCGGCCTTGAGCACGTCGAGCGCGCCCCAGATGTAGGCCGGCGGCCCCTCCTCGCCCGCATGGGCGACCACGTGCAGGCCCAGTTCGCGGCAGCGCGCGAACACGCGCGCGAACTTCTCGGGCGGATGGCCCAGCTCGCTGCTGTCCAGGCCCACGCCGATGACGCGGTCCAGGAACGGCATGGCCTGCTCCAGCGTGGCAAAGGCGTCGTCCTCGCTCAGGTGGCGCAGGAAGCTCAGGATCAGCGATGCCGAGATACCCAGCTCGGCACGCGCATCGGTGCAGGCGCGGTGCAGGCCGTTGATCACCGTCTCCATCGCCACGCCGCGCGCGGTGTGCGTCTGCGGGTCGAAGAAGATCTCCGCGTGCACTACGTTGTCCATAGCCGCCCGGGCAAGGTAGGCGCGGGCCATGTCGTAGAAATCCTGCTCGTGCAGCAGCACGCTGGCGCCCGCGTAGTAGATGTCCAGGAAGCTCTGCAGGTCGGTGAAGGCGTAGGCACGGCGCAGTTCCTCCACGCTGGCATAGGGCAGCGCGACGCCGTTGCGCCGGGCCAGGGCGAAGATCATTTCGGGTTCGAGCGAACCTTCGATGTGGATGTGCAGCTCGGCCTTGGGGCTAGCGGCCAGCAGGCCGGGCAGGCGTTCGGGGGGAATGGGGGGCAGCTTGACCATCAGCGGACTCCGAAGGTGATGCCGCCGGCCAGACGACGGCGGCGGCAGCAGGTCGATGATGCCTTGACGGCGGCGAGGCGCAACACCCTATGAGTGTCAGGCCATCACGTAGAGCTTGCGCACCGTCTCGCGGATTTCCCACACACCGCGCGTGTCGGGCGGAAAGAACAGCGTGTCGCCCGCGCGGAACTCCACCGGCGCGGCGCCCTCGGCCTCGGGCATGAAGCGCCCTGCCCCCGCGAGGATGTGCATCACCTCGCCCGAGGCCACCTGCCGCTGGAAGCGCCCCGGCGTGCATTCCCACAGCCCCATGTCGCTATCGGGCCGGCCGTCCATGCGCACCTCCAGCCCTCGCAGGGCGCAGGCGGGCGTGCTCAACGGCACCGTGACCGGCCCCCAGTCCTGCAGCTGCGGCGTGGTGGCGCTCTGCGCGATGACCTGGATTCCCATGGCGTGACTCCTTCGACGGGGATGAAAGCGCGGCGCGGTCAGAGCGCGCGCACCGAATTGCTCAGCGACCGCGCGCAGGCCAGCAGCGCGGGGCCCAGGCGCCGCTCTGCTTCCTCGGGCGTCCATCGGCTCGTGGGGGCCACGATGTGCACGGCTGCCACCGGACGGCCGTGGCTGCCGATCACGGGCGCGCCCAGCGTCATGTCGCCCAGGAACAGTTCCTCGCGATTCACGGCAAAGCCGCGCTGGCGCGCCTGGTTCAGCTCGGCCAGGATGGCGGCCTCGTCGGTGATGGTGTGGCGGGTATGGGCCACGCGCTCGCTCGCACGCAGCAGCTCCAGCGCCTCGCCGTCCGGCAATGCGCTGAGCCAGGCACGGCCCGAGGCCGTGCAGTACATGGGGATGCGGCTGCCGATGGGCATGTGCACCGGCACGAACTGCGCGCTGATGAATCGCGCCACGTAGACCATCTCCAGCCCGTCGGCCTCGGTGAGGCAGCTGGTCTCGGTCGTCGCGTTGGTGAGCTCCGAGAGATAGGGGTTGGCCAGGTCGATGACCGGATTGGCCGCGAGGTAGTTGTAGCCGATGCGCATCACGCGCGGCGTGAGCTGGTAGCGCCGCGTCTGCGGGTGCTTGCGCACGAAGCCGAGCTGCTCAAGCGTGAACACCATGCGCTGCGCCGAGCTCTTGCTGATGCCCGCCGCCGACGCCACGTCGGCCAGCGTCATGCTGCGCCGCTGCGCACTGAAGGAGCAGAGCACCGCCAGCCCCTTTTCCAGCGACTGGTTGAACAGGGGGTTCGTCTCTTCATCGGGCAGCGCAGGCGTATTCATGGGCCGGAGTATAGCTTTTGCACATTCAAATATCGAATATCGATTCAATTGAATCTTTTAGTGGTTTTCATCTATTCATTAAAGATTTATTTGAATTGATCATTGCCGCTTTCTTGCAGCACCTTGCCCCACGGAAACGCACCGAGACCCATCCCCGGCGCCCCGGAAGGCCTTCCCCCCTTGGTCGTCACAGGAGTCAACACCATGCACCGCTTCATCCGCCGCCTTCATCGCATCGCCCTGGGCTTCTGTGCCGCCGGCGCCGTCACGCTCGCCGCGGCGCAAGGCGCCGCGCCCGCCACCTACAACGTGGGCGCCACGGCCACGGGTATTCCGTTCACCTTCCTGGACGTGAAGACCAACAGCATCCAGGGCATGATGGTGGACACCATCCAGGCCGCGGCCAAGGCAGGCGGTTTCCAGGTGAGCGTGCAGCAGACCGTGTTCTCGGCGCTGATTCCCTCGCTCACGTCGAACAAGATCGACATCGTTTCGGCCGCCATGCTCAAGACGCCGGCGCGCCAGCAGGTGGTGGATTTCAGCGACCCCGTCTATTCCTACGGCGAGGGCCTGATCGTCAAGGCCGACGATGCCAAGGCCTACGCCACGCTCGACGACCTCAAGGGCGAGATCGTCGGCGCCCAGGTGGGCACGGTGTTCCTCGACATGCTGCAGAAGAAGGGCATCTTCAAGGAGGTGCGCAGCTACGACTCGGTGGCCGACATGACGCGCGACCTCGCGCTCGGCCGCATCAAGGCGGGCCTGGGCGACCAGCCCATCATCGCCTACCAGATCCGCCAGAATACCTTCCAGGGCGTGAAGCTGGCCGAGGGCTACAAGCCCTCGAACGTGGGCGACGTGTGCCTCGTGGTGCGCAAGGGCGACACGGCCACGCTCGAACGCCTGAACAAGGCCATCGCCGCGATCAAGACCGACGGCACGCTCGCGCAGATCGTCAAGAAATGGGGCATCTGAGCCCCGCCACCGTCCCGTAACACGCCATGCAAGCCTTCCTGCAGCATGCGCGCGAGTTCCTGCCCATCCTGCTGCAGGGAGCGGTGGTCACGGCGCAGGTCACCGTGCTGTCGTTCCTGCTGTCCAGCATGATCGGGCTGGTGCTCGCGCTCGGCAAGCTCTCGCCCGCGCGCGCCATCTCGGTGTGCGCATCCACCGTCATCAACGTGATCCGCGGGCTGCCCATCATCGTGCAGCTTTTCTACATCTACTTCGTGCTGCCCGACATCGGGATCCAGCTCACGGCCTTCCAGGCCGGCGTGATCGGGCTGGGCATCGCCTACTCGGCCTACCAGGCCGAGAACTTCCGCGCCGGCATCGAGGCCGTGGACCCCGGCCAGCGCGAAGCCGCGCTCGCCATGGGCATGCGCCCCGCGCTGCTCATGCGCCGCGTGATCCTGCCGCAGGCCTTCCGCATCGCGCTGCCGCCCTATGGCAACACGCTGGTGATGATGCTCAAGGACTCGTCGCTGGTCTCCACCATCACCGTGGCCGAGATGACGCGCGCGGGCCAGCTCATCGCCTCGTCCACCTTCCAGAACATGACCGTGTACACCCTGGTCGCCCTGCTCTACCTTGCCATGAGCCTGCCGCTGGTCTGGGGCCTGCGGCGGCTGGAGCGCCGCTTCGGTACGGGGAGGAAGACGCCATGATCGAGATTGACCGCCTCGAAAAAGCCTATGGCGAGCACCGCGTGCTGCAGGGCGTGAGCCTGCGCGTGGAGCGCGGCGAGGTCGTGTGCCTCATCGGCCCCTCGGGCTCGGGCAAGTCCACGGTGCTGCGCTGCATCAACGGCCTGGAGTCGTACCAGGGCGGCGAGGTGCGCGCCTTCGGCGAGCGCGTGGACAACCGCGCGTCTTCCATCCACAGGCTGCGCAGCCGCATGGGCATGGTGTTCCAGCGCTTCAATCTGTTTCCGCACCGCACGGTGATCGAGAACGTCATGGAAGGCCCCGTGTACGTGAAGGGCGAGGCGCCCGCCAAGGCTCGCGCCGAGGCGCTGGAGCTGCTGCGCAAGGTGGGCCTGGCCGACAAGGCCCAGGCCTGGCCCGCACAGCTCTCGGGCGGCCAGCAGCAGCGCGTGGCCATCGCGCGGGCGCTCGCCATGAAGCCCGAGGCCATGCTGTTCGACGAACCCACCTCGGCGCTCGACCCCGAGCTCGTGGGCGACGTGCTCGAAGTCATGCGCCAGCTCGCCGACGAAGGCATGACCATGATCGTGGTGACGCACGAAATGGGCTTCGCGCGCGAAGTGGCCGACCGCGTGTGCTTCCTGCACAGCGGCAGCATCGTTGAGGAAGGGCCCGCCGCGCAGGTGCTCGGCGCGCCGCGCCATGCGCGCACGCAGGACTTTCTGCGCCGCGTGCTGCATGCACCGGCGGGAGGTGCGGCATGAACACCCGCTCCATCGCATCGCACCCCGCGGCTCCATCGCTGTGGGCCGCCACGGCGCCCGCGGCGCCAGACACCCCCGCGCTCGGCGCATCGGTTTCCACCGACGTGCTCGTCGTCGGCGCGGGCTATACGGGACTGTCCACCGCGCTGCACCTGGCAGAGAGCGGCGCCCGCGTGTGCGTGCTCGACGCGCACGCGCCCGGCTGGGGCGCCTCGGGGCGCAACGGCGGGCAGGTCAACCCCACGCTCAAGTACGACCCCGACGACCTGGTGCGCCTCTACGGCGCCGAGCGCGCCGAGCCGCTGATCGACGCCGTATCCCGCTCGGCAGACCTGGTGTACGGCCTCATCGCGCGCCACGCCATCGACTGCGCCCCGGTGCGCGCGGGCTGGCTGCAGGTGGGCTACACGCAGCATGCCGTCGACGGCATGCATGCGCGCGCGCGCCAGTGGGAGCGACGCGGCGTGCGCGTGGAGATGCTCGACCGTGCCGCCGTGGCCGCGCGCATCGGCACGCCGGCCTTCGCGGGCGGCTGGCTCGACGGCCGCGCGGGCGGCGTCCAGCCGCTGGCCTATGCGCGCGGCCTCGCCCGCGCGGCCCAGGGCCTGGGCGTGCAGGTGCACGGCGGTTCGCCCGTGGTGGCGCTGGAGCGCCAGGGCACGCACTGGATCGCCACCACGGCGCAGGGCTACCGCATGCAGGCGCAGCAGGTGGTGCTGGGCACCAACGGCTATACCGACGGCCTGTGGCCCGGGCTGGCACGCACCGTGCTCGCGGCCAACAGCTTCATCGTGGCCACGCGCCCGCTCGGTCCGGCGGGCGACGGCATCCTGCCCGGCGGCGAGACGGGCTCGACCTCGCAGCGGCTGCTTCTGTACTTCCGCAAGGACGCACAGGGCCGGCTGCTCATGGGCGGGCGCGGCCATTTCGCCGACCCGCAGGGCCCGCAGGACTTTTCGCACCTTGAACGCGCGGTCGCGCTGATGTTCCCGCAACTCGGCCCCTTGCAGTACGAATACCGCTGGGCTGGCCGCATCGCCGTCACGCGCGACTTCATGCCCCACCTGCACCAGCCCGCGCCGGGTATCACCATGGCGCTGGGCTACAACGGCCGCGGCATCGCCATGGCCACGAGCCTGGGCAGGCACGCAGCGGCGCTGGTAGCCGGCGGCAGCGCAGCGGCCTGCCCGTTCCCGGTCACGCCCGTGCAACCCATTCCCCTGCATGGGCTGCAGCGCTTCTACATCGCGGCCGGCGTGGCCTGGTACAGCCTGCTGGATCGGCTGGGCGCATGAAAATGCCCCCACGCTCCGCCGCTGCGCGAGTCACGGCCCCCCGAAAGGGCAATGCCGGCCAACTGGCACAGTTCAGGCACGGGCATGAGCAGCACACCCTTGCCCTTGGACCAGTTGCCGGCGGCGCCATCTCAATCGTCCGATGCTCATTCCCCGCTGCCAGCCCCGTTCCCATGACACGCGGCCGCTGCGCAGCGCCGCCAGCAGGTTGCGGGCAAGGATCACGCGCTGGTCACGCTCGTCTGGCACCCTTCGCAGATGACACCATCCATGGCGTATGCCATGATTTCCCGCAAATGGACGCGGGAACGGCCTTGCCGCTTCTGCGGGTTGACGACCCCGACTTCTGAAAATTCGATCTGATGAGCGGACCCAAGAAGCACCGTGGCCTGGCGCAACGGGTAGAAGAACCCACGGCATCGAAGCTACGGCTCATTGCAAAAGCCTTGCTCGAATTGCGCGTGGATGGCCGGGCATCCCGCCTGTATCTCAATGAGATCGCCGATGCGATAAATAACGGCATGCTGCTCGCGGCGATCGAGCTTTCCACGACGCTTCTTGAAATCTGGGTCCGTGATCTTTTGGTGATTCGCAAGCTGACGCAGAGGAAATGCAAGACGAGGGCCCAACTCCACCTGGCTCTCAACCAGATCGACCGGGAGACAGAGGGGTTGACCCGCGGTGAAATGTTCCCATCCATGTGCCAACAGCTCGCCGACCTTGAAGTGATTGACTCCAAGGAGCTTCAGTGGCTCGAAGCGACATATAAAAAAGTCCGCACTCCCTTTCACCATGGGGTGAGTGGGCGGATCGTTGATCCCGAGGGAGAAGCCAACGAAATGGTCGGCCGGGCACAAGAAAGCGCAGGAGGCGCAGAAATACTGCTCGCCATGATTTTTGGACGGGCACCACACAGACGGGCAGATTCACTGGAAGCAGAGATCTATTCGATTGCCCCGGTCCTTCTTGCGGAGGTCACGAATTTTCTTGCTGCCCATCCCATTCCGAGAATGGGGCCCGCCCGATCGCGTCCGAGCCGTTCCACGAGCCGATAGTTTTCGGCGGACCCAGTGCCTCCGGTGAATATTTACCTTGAAACGAAACGGCCCGGCGATGAAAAAAGGGCCGCCCATGCGGGCGGCCCTTTCGGCGCAGGAAGCCCTGCGGCCTACTTCTTCTCGCCCCCCGGCACCTGTCCCTCCACGCCCTTGACGTAGAAGTTGATGCCCGTGAGGAACTTGTCGTCGGCCACGGCGTCCTTTTCCAGCACGGTCTTGCCGGTGTTGTCCACGATGGGGCCCTTCCAGATCGCGAAGCTGCCATTCTTCAGGCCGTTCTTGACCTCATCGACCTTGGCCTTGATCTCGGCGGGCACGTCCTCGGCGATGGAGACGAGGTCGATCGCGCCCTCCTTCACGCCCCACCAGCTCTGGCCCGTGGCCCAGGTGCCGTCGAGCACGTCCTTGGTGGCCTTGATGTAGTACGGCGCCCAGTTGATCACGGCGGATGCCAGGTGGGCCTTGGGGCCGTAGGCGGTCATGTCGCTGTCCCAGCCGAAGGCGCGCTTGCCCTTCTCCTGCGCGGTCTTGAGCACGGCGGGCGAGTCGGTGTTCTGGAATAGCACGTCGGCGCCGCCGTTGATCAGGCTGGTGGCGGCCTCGGTCTCCTTCGGGGGGCTGAACCATTCGTTGACCCAGACCACCTTGGTCTTGATCTTGGGATTCACGCTTTGCGCGCCCAGGGTGAAGCTGTTCAGGTTGCGCAGCACCTCGGGAATGGGCACCGACCCCACCACGCCCAGCGTGCCGGTCTTGGTCATGGCGCCGGCGATGATGCCCGCAAGGTAGGCGCCCTCGTAGGTGCGGCTGTCGTAGGTGCGCACGTTGGCGCTGGTCTTGTAGCCCGTGGCGTGCTCGAACTTCACGTCGGGGAATTCGGCGCCCAGCTTCTGCATCACGTCCATGTAGCCGAAGGTGGTGCCGAAGATCAGCTTGTCGCCCTGCGTGATCATGTCGCGCAGCACGCGCTCGGCGTCCGGGCCCTCGGGCACGCTCTCCACGAAGCTGGTCTGGATGCGGTCGCCGAACTCGGCCTGCAGCTTCTTGCGCGCCTGGTCGTGGGCGTACGACCAGCCGCCGTCGCCCACTGGGCCGACATAGGCGAAGCCAACCCTCAAAGGCACGGGTTTTTCCGCTGGCGCCGCAGCCGGCGCGGCCGCGGGCGCGGCGGGTGCCGCCTCTTCCTTCTTGCCGCAGCCCGCCAGGGCCGTGGCGGCAACGGCCGACAGGGCGGCCAGCTTGAACAGGGAACGCTTGCGCAGGTCAGTCATGTCTTTCTTTCAACGAGGTGAGGAAAAAAGCAGAGGGGAAAAATCAGCCGCCAGGGTAAAAGGGCTTGCCCAGCGAGGCCGGCATATTGGCACGTATCCAGGCCGGATTGCGCGAGATGAGCGCCAGCACCACGATGGTGGCCAGGTACGGCAGCATGGACAGCAGCTGGCTGGCCACCTGCACCCCCGTGGCCTGCAGGTGGAACTGCAGCATGGTCACGCCGCCGAACAGGTAGGCGCCCAGCAGCACGCGCGCGGGCCGCCAGGTGGCGAAGGTGGTCAGCGCCAGCGCGATCCAGCCGCGCCCGGCCACCATGCCCTCCACCCACAGCGGCGTGTAGACGGTAGAGATGTAGGCCCCGGCCAGCCCGCACAGCGCGCCGCCGGCCATCACTGCGCCCAGGCGTATGCGGCGCACCGGGTAGCCCAGCGCATGGGCCGAATCGGGCGACTCGCCCACCGAGCGCAGCACCAGGCCGGCGCGCGTGCGGTACAGGAACCACACCATCAGCGCCACCAGCACCATGGTCAGGTAGACCAGCGGGTGGTGCCTGAACAGCGCCTGCCCCACCACGGGCAGGTCGCCCAGCAGGGGCCACGAGAACTTGGGCGTGTCGGGCAGCCTGGCCTGCACGTAGCCGATGCCCACGAAGGCCGAGAAGCCCACGCCGAACAGCGACAGCGCCAGCCCCGTGGCGTACTGGTTGGTGTTGAACCAGATCACCAGCACGCCGAACAGCGCCGCCAGCACCGCACCCGCGGCCATGCCGGCGAGCAGGCCCAGCGCGAAGCTGCCCGTGTGGACCACGGTCGCAAAGGCGGCGATGGCGGCGCACAGCATCATGCCCTCGGCCCCCAGGTTGACGATGCCCGCCTTCTCGTTGATCAGGAGGCCCAGCGCGGCAATGGCCAGCACGGTGCCGGCGCTCAGCGTGCTGCCCAGCAGCAATGCGTACGATTCCATCAGCGCCCTCCCTGCGCAGACACCCAGCGCACGCGGTAGGCAATCAGCGTGTCGCAGGCCAGCAGCGTGAACAGCAGCAGGCCCTGGAACACCCCCGTGAGCGATTTCGGCAAACCCAGGCGCGACTGCGCGAGCTCGCCGCCGATGTAGAACATGCTCATGAGCAGCGCCGAGAACACCATGCCAACCGGGTGCAGGCGCCCCACGAAGGCCACGATGATGGCCGCGAAGCCGTAGCCCGCCGGCACGTAGGGCGTGAGCTGGCCTATGGGCCCCGCCACCTCCAGCGCACCGGCCAGGCCCGCCGTGGCGCCGGAGATCAGCAGCGCCGCCCACAACGCGCGGCGCGACGAAAAGCCCGCGTAGCGCGCCGCGGCCGGCGCCAGCCCGCCCACCTGCAGCGCAAAGCCCGCGCGCGTGCGAAACAGGAACACCCACAGCAGCGCGCTGCCCGCGAGCGCCAGCGGCAGGCCTATGGTCACGCGCGAGCCCGCGAACAGCTTGGGCATCTGCGTGACGCGCTCGAACATGCGCGTCTGCGGGAAGTTGTAGCCCATGGGGTCCTTCCAGGGCCCGTACACCAGGTAGCCCAGCAGCAGCGTGGCCACGTAGACCAGCATCAGGCTGACCAGGATCTCGTTGGCGTTGAAGCGGTCGCGCAGCAGCGCCGTGATGCCCGCCCACGCCATGCCGCCGAGCACGCCGGCCACCAGGATGGCCGGCACGATCCACGGCCCCGTGGTCTTGTCGGCCAGCAGGGCGATGCCGCCGGCGGCCACGGCGCCGATCACGAACTGCCCCTCGGCCCCGATGTTCCAGACATTCGAGCGGAAGCACACGGCCAGCCCCAGGGCGACGAGCAGCAGCGGCGTGGCCTTCAGGGCCAGTTCGCCCAGGGCGTAGGCGGATTTGACGGGCTCCCAGAAGAACACCTGCAGGCCGCGCACCGGGTCCTTGCCCAGGGCCGCGAACAGCGCCACGCCGATGAGCACCGTGATCGCCAGCGCCAGCAGCGGCGAACCATAGGACCACAGGCGCGAGGCCTGGGGCCGCGCCTCAAGCTTGAGCATGGCCGACCTCCCCCGCGCCCAGGTGGGCCTGCACCTCGGCGTGCCACAGCCCGCTCATCCATTCGCCGATGCGCGCCACCGTCGCCTCGGCGCGCGGCACGCTGGGCGACAGCCGCCCCTTGGCCAGCACATGCAGCCGGTCACAGATCTCGAACAATTCGTCCAGCTCCTCGCTCAGCACCAGCACCGCGCAGCCCTGGTCACGCAGCCGCAATATCTCGCCGCGGATCTGCGCGGCCGCGCCCACGTCCACGCCCCAGGTGGGCTGCGCGACGATGAGCAGCTTCGGGCCGGCGTCGATCTCGCGGCCCACGATGAATTTCTGCAGGTTGCCGCCCGACAGCGACCGGGCCGCCGCGTCGGGCCCGCCCGCCTTGACCTGGAAGCGCGCGATGATGCCGCGCGCCTGCTCCCGCAGCCGCCCCATGCGCAGCCAGCCGCCCGCCCCCACGGCCTCGCTGCGCGTGAGCAGCAGGTTGTGCGCCAGGCCCATGGTGGGCACGGCGCCGCGGCCCAGGCGCTCCTCGGGCACGAAGTGCAGGCCCAGGGCGCGCCTGCGGCGCGGGCCCAGGCGCCCGGCGTTCCTGCCCGACAGCTGCACCATGGCGGCCTCGGCACGCCGGTCCTCGCCCGACAGGGCCTGGAGCAGTTCCTTCTGCCCGTTGCCCGAGATGCCGGCAATGCCCACCACCTCGCCGGCGCGCACGGCCAGCTCGACATCGATGAGCGCCACGCCGAACGGGTCGGCCACCGGCAGGCTCAGGGAGCAGGTGCGCAGCACCACCTCGCCCGGTATCTGCGCGCGGAGCGCGAGCCGCGGCGGCTCGGCGCCGATCATCATGCGCGACAGCGAGGCATTGGACTCCTGCGACGGGTCGCACACCCCCGTGACCTTGCCGCCGCGCATCACCGTGCAGGCAGTGCACAGCGCGCGGATCTCGTGCAGCTTGTGGCTGATGTAGAGGATGCTGCAGCCCTCGCCGGCCAGCTTGCGCAGCACCACGAAGAGCTTGTCCACCGCCTGCGGCGTGAGCACCGAGGTGGGCTCGTCCAGGATCAGCAGCCTGGGCGCGGTGAGCAGCGCGCGGATGATCTCCACGCGCTGCATCTCGCCCACGCTCAAGGTGTGCACGGGGCGCAGCGGGTCGACGTCGAGCCCGTACTCGGAGGCCGTGGCGCTGATGCGCCGCGCCACCTCGGCCAGCGGCACGCTCTTATCCTGGCCCAGCCAGACGTTCTCGGCCACGGTGAGCGTGTCGAACAGGCTGAAATGCTGGAACACCATGGCGATGCCGAGCTGGCGCGCCTCCTGCGGATTGCGCACCTGCACGGGCCGGCCGTCGAACAGCACCTGCCCGGCATCGGGCTTGACGGCGCCGTAGATGATCTTCATCAGCGTGGACTTGCCGGCGCCGTTCTCGCCCAGCACCGCATGCACCTCGCCGGGCCGCACCGTGAGCGACACGCCATCGTTGGCCACCACGGCCGGGTATCTCTTGGTGATGCCCGTCAACTGCAGCCGCGGCGGCTCGCCCGCGGCAGGGGCGGCGGGGGCAGAGTGGGGGGTGGGATTCATGGCGCGATTGTCTCCTAGTTTTTTGCTGCGCTTTATTGAATCAAAACCGGATGTGGCGCCGACCCGATGCGCGCCAGCAGCTAGCCTTTTGGTAGCGACGCGATCCTGGGCCGGCGCGCCCCGCCCGCCGCCGCCGTCACGCCAGCGCGCGCACTTCGCCCAGGTGGATGCGGTTGCGCCCCGCGCGCTTGGCCTCGTAGCAGGCCATGTCGGCCGCATGGAGCACGGCCGACACCTCGCGCAGCCCCGGCACCAGGGGCACCAGGCCTATGCTCAGGCCCAGCGTGAAGCTGCGCCCCTGGAAGGCGGGCTCCCAGGCCTGCACGGCGGCGCGCAGCCGCTCGGCCACGGCCTGGCCGCGCGCCAGGGTGGCGCCGGGCAGGAGCACTGCGAATTCGTCCCCCCCCAGGCGCGCCGCCCAGCCGGTCTGGCGCACCTCGGATTCGAGCAGGCGCGCCAGGTGGCGCAGCACGGCGTCGCCCACGTCGCGGCCGGCCACGTCATTGACCACCGTGAAATGGTCCAGGTCCAGGAACAGCAGCACGCCGCCGCCATCGTCGGGTGGCGGTTGCGGCCCGCGCTGCGCGCGCTCGGCCAGCAGCACCTGCAGGCGCCGCTTGAATTCGGTGCGGTCGAGCAGCTGGGTGAGCGGGTCGTGCGTGCGCTCCCAGGCCTGCTGCAGCCGCGCCTCGCGCTCGGCGGTGCAATCCTCCAGCGTCCACACCTGGCCGCGCGCGGGATCGCCGGGCTGCACCTGCTGGCCCTGCGCGCGCACCCACAGCGTGCCGCCGTCCTGGCGCAGCAGGGGCAATTCGCCGTCGAAGACGCCATGCGCGGCGAACTCCGCATGCACCTGCTGCACCACGTCCACGCCCCCCTCCTGCGGAGCCAGCAGCGCGAGCAGGTTGTAGCCCTGCAGCTGCTCAGGCGTGTAACCCAGCAGGCGGCAGGCCTGCAGGCTCACGGCCTCCACATGCTCGGCGCGCGTGAGCGCGATGCCCAGCGGCACATGCTCGAGCACCGCCTGCAGCTGGCGTTCCACCGTCTGCGCGCCGCGCCAGCCCAGGCGCCTGCTCTCCAGCAGCCGGGTGCACACGCGCACCACGTCGTCCACTTCGCCCGACGAACGCGGCCAGGGCCCGTCTGCGCCGGCCTCGCCCGCGCCTTCTTCCCGGTCTTCGGCCTCCAGCGTCGCCCTGGCGCGCAGGCGCAGCAGGGCCAGCGGCCGCGCCAGCCAGACCATGGCCAGCACGGCCAGCACGCAGACCGCCCCCGTGGCCTCCGCGGCCAGCCACCAAGCGCGGCGCTGCGCGCCGTGCAGCGGCTCCAGCATGGTCTGCGCATCGCTCACGCGGGCCACGAGCCACTGGGGCATGGGCACGGCGGCCAGGCTCACCACATGGGTCCCGTGCAGCTGCGTCATGGCGCCTGCGGCCATCGGCTGGTCGGCGCTGCGCCATTGCGCGTAGACCTCGCCCAGGCCGGGCTCGTCGCTTACCTGGCCCAGCACGCGCTCCAGGGTGGGGTGCGAGAGGATCACTCCATCGCGCGTGAGCACGATGAGCCGCGACTCGCTGCGCTCGGGCAGCGCCAGCGAGTGCGGCAGCAGCCCCTGGGACTGCAGCCGCAGCACGCCGGCCACGGCACCCATCACCCGCCCCTCGCCGCGCAGCAGCGGCATGGTGAACATCACGCGGGCGTCGGCCGCGGTGCTGCCGATCAGGCCCGAGACCAGGGGCTTGCCGTTGAGCAGCGTGCGCACCAGATAGTCGCGCTCGACCGGATCGAGGTCGGAGGCCTTGGCGAGCTTGCCATAGCGCAGGTTGACCCTCAGGTCGCCATCCTTGCGCGCCACCTGCATGGCATCGAAGAAGCGCACGGCCGGCAGGCCCTGCTGCAGCAGCCATTCCAGCGACGCGGGCGAGTCCAGCATCTCGGGCGAGATGCTGTCGGCCACCGTGGAGAGCACCTTCTGGCTCTGCTCGATCTTGCTGGCCAGCAGGCGCGCCACCAACTCCACCTCGTCGTTTTGCTGGCTCACCAGGCGGTCCATGGAATCCTGGCCGATGGCGTGCGACACCCACCAGGCGGCCAGGGCACCGGACAGCACGATGGCAGCGGCCGCCACCAGCAGCAGCTTGCGCACCAGCGGCCCGGGGAACCACGGCGGCGCGCCCGCATCCTCGGGCTCGTGCTCCCACAATGCGGAGGCATGCTCGGGCTGGGTCATGGGTGCTCCGCGGTCGAAGCACCCTGGGCGAAGAAATCGGGCATGGCGCGTGGCATCACTACTGGCTCTTGGAAGCCCGGTGAAGCACCGGGGTCCGGACCAATATAAGCAGCGCCCTCATACCCCGGCTTGGGTGGAACCCTGGGAGCCGTGGAGGAAAAACCCTGAAGCGTGTCCTGAAAACGACGAGATAGAAACAGGCGGATGCAGATTCGCCTGTTTTGTTGGAAACAGGCGAATCCGTTTACGAATTGCGCGCAAAAGGCGGCGAGCTATCTAGAACCCGGCCACCATTTGCAGCGCGCGCGGCTGCGGCAGGCTCAGCACGTTGCCCGTGCCGGCGATGAGGCCATGCTCGCGCAGGTGGCGCAGCACGCGCGAGAGCGTTTCGGGCGCGATGCCGAGCTGGGCGGCGATGAGGCGCTTGCGCTGGTGCAGGGTCACGCGCAGCCCGCCGTCCTCGCTGTTGTGCGCATGGCGCAGCAGCCATTGGGCGCAGCGCGCCTCGGCGTCCTGCGCGAGGCGGCTCACGGCCAGCTCGGTCTGCTGGCAGTAGCCGATGGCCATGTCGCGCACCAGCACCTGGGCCGCCTGCGGCAGGTCATCGAAGCTGCGCTTGAAATCCTCCACCGGCATGCGGCGAAGCTGCACGCGCGTATCGGCCACCATGTCCACGGCGCAGGGCTGATCCAGCAGGGCCGTTGCGGCATCGAGCCAGAACGGCCCCTCCACCACTCCCAGCTGGTGGCGCATCACGCCGTCCTCGCGCACGCCCAGCAGCACACGGCCGTTGTCCAGGTACAGCACGGATGCCGGTTGTTGGTGGCGCTCGCGCAGCACCTCGCCCGCGGCGGCCACCTCGATCTGTGCGGACTGGTCGGAGGAAGGAGTCGGGAACATGGCACGACTGTGCCGTGCGCGCACAGTCTATGCTTTGAGGGAAATCAAATCTGCGCCACTACCTCATCTGTGGTGGTTTGCGCAACAACCGCTGTCTGGATGACGCAAAAAAATCCGGCAAAACCCTTTGCCGCCTATGCGCACCGCGCAAATTTCCGGATGATGATAGGTGTGTGCAAATATTGCATACAAACCACATGCCCAATGCCGGTCTTCGTCGGCTGCACCAAAGGACTACACATGCCCAAGAAACTCATTGCCCTGGCCGCGGCAGCGCTGTGCTGCGCCGGCGCCTACGCCCAAAGCTCCGTCCAGGTCACCGGCCTGGCCGATGCGTACGCCGGCTCCATGAAGATGGCCGGCGATGCCGACCGCAAATCCGTCGTCAACAGCGGCGGCATGACCACCTCGTGGTTCGGCTTCAGGGGTACGGAAGACCTGGGCGGCGGGCTCAAGGCCAACTTCCAGCTCACCTCGTTCATCCAGGTGGACAACGGCACGCAGGGGCGCTTTCCGGGCGACACCTTCTTCTCGCGCGACGCCAACGTGAGCCTGTCGGGCAGCTTCGGCTCCGTGCTGCTGGGCCGCTGGATGGCGCCCAACTTCCTGCCCTCGGTGGTCGGCAACCCGCTGGGCGACTCGTTCACGTTCTCGCCGCTGATCCTGCACATGGACGTGCCGCTGTTCAACGCCTCGGGCTGGAAGGCCACGGTGCCCTCCGACACGGGCTGGAGCAACCAGATCGCCTACAGCACGCCCGACATCGGCGGCTTCAAGGCGAACCTGCAGTACCAGTTCGGCGAGCAGGCGGGCGACAACGGCAAGAAGAACGTCGGCGCCAACTTCTTCTACTCCGGCGGCCCGCTGACGCTGACCGGCTTCTACGAGCGCGCCCAGATCGGCAACCCCGGCCAGGGCACCTACCTGGGCACCACCAAGAAGGACTGGATGCTGGCCGCCGCCTACGACTTCAAGATGGTCAAGCCCTACCTGAGCTACGGACAGGCCAAGGCCGACAACAACCCCGACAAGGCCAAGACCCTGCAGGTGGGCGCATCGGCCCCCCTGGCCGGCGGCAGCCTGCTGGCGTCCTGGGCCAGGACCGAGCTGTCGTTCACCGACCTCGACCGCAAGACCTTCACGCTGGGCTACGACTACTACCTGTCCAAGCGCACGGACGTGTACGCCATGTACATGAACGACAAGATCACGAACCAGTCCACGGGCAACAGCTTCGGCGTGGGCATACGCCACCGCTTCTGAAGCGTCTTGCGCTCCTCCCGCACAGGGCACGCGGCCGGGCGCCGCGTGCCCTTCGTTTTGCCTGCCGTATGCTGCGCCATCCCATCGACCGAGAGAAAAGGAGCCCCGCCGTGCCCATGTTCGTCGACACCTCGCCGCCCGGCCAGTGCATCTTCTGCCGCCTGGTGGCCGGCGAGATCCCCAGCGCCAAGGTGTATGAGGACGCGCTCACCATTGCCTTCATGGACATAGGCCAGGTCACGCCGGGCCATGTGCTCGTGGCCACCCGGCGCCATGCGGCCACGCTGCTGGACACGACGCCCGAGGAAGCCGCCGCCGTGATGCAGACCGCGCGCCGCGTGGCGCTGGCCGTGCAGGCCGCCTTCGACCCGCCCGGGCTCACGCTGCTGCAGGCCAACGGCGTGCTGGGCGACCAGACCGTGGCGCACTTTCACATGCACGTGGTGCCGCGCCACGAGGCCGACGGCATCGCCCTCACCTGGCCGCGCAAGGAGCCGCCGGCGGCCGTGCTCGCAGGCTACGCCGGGCGCCTGCGCGCGGCGCTGCAATCGGATTAGATCGGCGACACCACGCCGCGGCCCGCGAAGTGGCCCTCGGCGTTCGCCAGGAAGCGGTTCACGCTGGCCTGCACGGCCTCGGGCGACCAGCCGGCCACGTGCGGGGTGAGCAGCACGTTGTCCAGGTGGATCAGCTCCTGCGGCGGCGCGGGTTCGCTCTCGTACACGTCCAGCCCCGCGCCGGCGATGCGCCGATCGCGCAGCGCGGCGGCCAGGGCCTGCGTGTCCACCACGCTGCCGCGCGCGATGTTCACCAGGTAGCCCTGCGGGCCCAGGGCCTGCAGCACCGCGGCGTCCACGCGGTGGTGCGTGGCCGCGCCGCCGGGCGTGGCGCACACCAGCACGTCGCACCAGGCGGCCAGGGCGTGCAGGCTGTCGAAGTAGCGGTGCGGCGCGCCGGCGCGCGGGCTGCGGTTGTGGTAGCCGATCTCCATGTCGAAGCCCGCCGCGCGGCGCGCGATCTTGCGGCCGATGGTGCCCAGCCCGAAGATGCCCAGCCGCTTGCCCGACACATTGGGCGGCAGGCCGATCGCGTCGCGCCACACGCCCGCGCGGCACTGCCGGTCCAGCACGCGCATGCCGCGCACGATGGCGATCAGCAGGCCGAAGGCGTGGTCGGCCACGCAATCGTCGTTGGTGCCGGCGCCGTTGGCCAGTGCGATGCCGCGCGCGCGGGCCGCGTCCAGCGCCAGGTTCTCGTAGCCCGCGCCCAGGGCGCACACCAGCTCCAGCGCCGGCATGGCGCCGATCTCCTGCGCCGTGAGGCCGACGGAGCCGATGGTCAGCACGGCACGAAAGCGCGCGCCCTGCCCGGCGATGGCCTGGGCGCGCTGCGCGGGCGCAGGGGCGTAGCAGACGTCGAAGCGCCGGCCGATCTGGTCCAGGTGCTGCCGGGACATGCCGTTGAGCACGAGCAGGGGAATGGGGGCTGCGGAGGTCATGGTGTGCGGCACTCGAAATGGCGGAGGTGGACTATGTTTTTCATAGCTGCTCTCGCTTGCATGCAGGGCGGTACAGGGCATTTTCGTGCAAATTCGGCGTTCTTGCACCGCATGGCCCGGCTGGCCCCGGCGCGTGGATGGGAGCCTGGCGCCGCGCACCGCCGACTCTGCTACCCTCGCGCGCATCATGTCCGTTCCGTCCGCCGCCATCGGCACGCAGGAGGCGCCCGCCGCACCCGTGCCCCCGGGCCCCGCCGCCGTGGTGCTGGCCCTGCCGCCGGGCGTCCAGCCCGCCGCCGCCAGCCTGTACCTGCCCGCGCCCTGGAGGCAGCCGGGCGCGGTGGGGCCGCTCCCGCAGGCGGCGGGCATGGCCCCGGCGCTCGATGGCTTCACGATGACGCCGGCGGCCATTGCCCGGACGCTGGTGCAGCGCCACGCCGAACCGGAACCCGCCCATGCCCGCTGAACGCATTCCCGCCATCGCGCTGGCCGGCCCCACGGCCTCGGGCAAGACGGCCGCCGCCTTCGCCATTGCCGATGCGCTGGCGCCGCAGCTGCCGGTGGAGATCGTCAGCGTGGACTCGGCCCTGGTGTACCGCGGCATGGACATCGGCACGGCCAAGCCCACGCGCGAGGAACTGGCCCGCGTGCCGCACCACCTCATCGACATCCGCGACCCGCTGCAGCCCTACAGCGCCGCCGAGTTCGTGCAAGACGCCACGCGGCTCATCGCCGAGATCCGCGCGCGCGGCGCGCTGCCGCTGCTGGTGGGTGGCACCATGCTGTACTTCAAGGCGCTGATGGACGGCATGGACGACATGCCGCCGGCCGACGCCGCCGTGCGCGCGCGCCTGGAGCAGCAGGCCGCCGCCATCGGCTGGGCCGGCATGCACGCCGAGCTGGCGCGCGTGGACCCGGCCACCGCCGCGCGCCTGGCGCCCGGCGACAGCCAGCGCATCCAGCGCGCGCTGGAGGTGTGGCACGTCTCGGGCCGGCCGCTGTCGAGCTTTCACACTACCAAAACAGGAGCTTCCAGCGCCCGCCCAATAAGCGCTGAAGCCCTTTTTTCCTTGGAACCGCAGGACCGCGCCTGGCTGCACGAGCGCATCGCCCGGCGCTTCCACGCCATGCTGGCCGCGGGCTTCCTCGACGAGGTGATGCGCCTGCGCGCGCGCGGCGACCTGCATGCCGACCTGCCCAGCATGCGCTGCGTGGGCTACCGCCAGGCGTGGGAGTCGCTCGACGGCCTGCACCCGCTGGCCAGCCTGCCCGAGCGCGGCATCGCCGCCACGCGCCAGCTCGCCAAGCGGCAGATCACCTGGCTGCGCGGCATGCCGCAGCGCCACGCCATCGCCTGCGACGCGCCCGGCGCCACCGCCCGGCTGCTGCAGGCCGTGCGCCGCCACCTGGGCGCATGAGCCCCCGCCCGGCCGTTCCGAAGGGGGCTCGCACCGCGGTGCGAAGCACGGAGGTTATCCAATGACCCCCATGGACGAGTTGCTGCGCGTGCAGGCCCTGGCCAAGCGCTACGGCGCGGCCACCGTATTCGAAAACGTGGAGTTCACGCTGCGCGCGGGGGAGTTCCTCGCCATCGTGGGCGAGTCGGGCGTGGGCAAGTCCACACTGCTCAACTGCCTGGCGGGGCTGGACGGCTGGGACGCGGGCCGCATCGTGCACGCCGGCGGCACCGATCTCGCCGCGCTCGACGACGCGCAGCGCGCCCTGTGGCGCCGCGCCCACGTGGGCTTCGTGTTCCAGGCCTTCCACGTGCTGCCGCACCTGGACGTGGCGCAGAACGTGGGCCTGCCGCTGCTGCTGCTGAACCGCCCCGACGGAGCGCGCGTGCAGCAGATGCTGGCCGCCGTGGGCCTGGAGGGCCTGGGCGGGCGGCTGCCGCAGCAGCTCAGCGGCGGCCAGCTGCAGCGCGTGGCCATCGCGCGGGCCCTGGTGCACCGCCCCGCCCTGCTGCTGGCGGACGAGCCCACGGGCAACCTGGACCCCGGCACGGCGGCGCGGATCATGGACCTGCTCATCGCCCAGACCCGCGGGCATGGCGCCGCGCTCGTGCTCGTCACCCACTCGCAGGCCGCGGCGGACCGGGCGGACAGGGTGCTGCGCCTGACGGCGCAGGGCATCCGCCCGGCGGCATGATCCCCTGGCTTATTCGATCGCCAGGCGCTGCGTCTTGTTGCCCTGCTTCTTGGGCAGCGTGAGCGTGAGCACGCCGTTGTCGTACCTGGCCTTGGCCTGGGCGGCGTCCACGTCCACGGGCAGCTGGAAGCTGCGCGCCACGGAGCCGAAGTAGCGCTCGCTGCGCAGCACCTTCTCGCCGTCCTTCTTCTCGTCGTGCTGGCGCACCTCTGCGCGCAGGCTCACCACGTTGCCGTCGATGGAGACGTTGATGTCCTCCTTGGGAACGCCCGGCACCTCGGCCTGCACCGTATAGGCGGCATCGTCCTCCTTCACGTCGATCTTGATCTGCGAGGGTGCGGGCAGCCCCTCGCCGTGCAGCGGACGCACATAGAAACCGGGCGCGAAGTCCTTGAAGAAATCGTCGAACAGACTGCCACGGCTGACCAGCGAATTCATGATGTAGCTCCTTCCTTGACACGATGAAAACGAAGACCCCCTGCGGGCCATCGGGCAGGCGGATCCTGCCTGCTGCAACCTATATAGGCCCCAGGGTCCGAGGGTTCAAGGGCTCCGGGCCCAGGGAGTTTGATGTGGCGCAAATCCGGCGCGGCCGCCACGGCGCCGCACAATCGGCCCATGCTGCCCGCCCTTGTGCGCACCTTTTCCTGGCACGAGCTGCGCCGCCACCCCTGGCGCAGCGCAGCCGCCGTGGCCGCGGTCATGCTGGGCGTGGCGCTGGGCTTCGCGGTGCACGTGATCAACGCCTCGGCGCTGGAGGAATTCAGCCAGGCCGTGCGCGCGGTGGAGGGCCAGCCCGACCTGGAGCTGCGCGCCACGCGCGGCGCGCTGCCCGAATCGCTCTACGGCCTGGTGGCGGCAGCGCCGCAGGTGCAGATCGCCAGCCCCTGGCTGGAGCTGCCCGTGCGCGCGCGCAGCGGTGCGGCGCGCGCCGGCGTGCCGCTGCGCGTGCTGGGCGCCGACGCGCTGCTGCTGCCCGCCATGGCCCCGGCCCTGGCGCCGCGCGTGTCCGAGGGCGGCGACCGGCTGGCCATGCTGGCGCCGGCCACGGTGTTCCTCAACCCGGCGGCGCAGCAGGCGCTGGGCCTGGGCGCCATCGACGCGCGCACGCCGCCGATCACGCTGCAGGCGGGCCTGGCCACGCACAGCGTGCGCGTGGCCGGCACGGTGACCGCGGGCGGCCCGCCGCTGGCGCTGATGGACATAGGCGCGGCGCAGGACCTGTTCGGCCGTGCGGGCGAGCTCACGCGCATCGACCTGCGGCTGCGCCCGGGCGGCACGCGCGCCGCGCTCGAACGCGCGCTGGCCGCCCTGCCCGGCTGGAGCGCGGGCGTGCAGTTCGCCGCGCCGCAGGACGCCGTGCAGCGCGTGGACAGCCTCTCGCGCGCCTACCGCGTCAACCTCACGGTGCTGGCCCTGGTGGCGCTGTTCACCGGCGCCTTCCTGGTGTTCTCGGTGCTCGCGCTCAGCGTGGCCCAGCGCGCGCCGCAGCTGGCGCTGCTGGCCGTGCTGGGCGCCACGCCGCGCGAGCGACTGGCACTGGTGCTGCTGGAGTCCGCGGCCCTGGGCCTGGCGGGCAGCGTGGCCGGCATCGCCCTGGGCGCGGCCCTGGCGGCGCTGGCGCTCCGGCTGCTCGGCGGCGACCTGGGCGGTGGCTACTTCGCGGGCGTGCAGCCGGCGCTGCAGTGGAGCACGGCGGCCGCCCTGGTCTACGGCCTGCTGGGCGTAGCCGCGGCCCTGGCGGGCGGCTGGTGGCCGGCGCGCCAGGCGCAGCGCCTGCCGCCGGCGCAGACGCTCAAGGGCCTGGGCAGCCAGGGCGGGCGCGCCGGCCATCCCTGGGCCGGTATCTTCTTGATAGCTGCCAGCGCTTTGCTGGCAAGCGTTCCGCCCATTTTCGGCATACCGCTTGCGGCCTATGTGGCGGTGGGCCTGCTGCTGGTCGGCGGCATGGCGCTGCTGCCCTGGCTGGTGCAGGCCCTGCTTGCGCGGCTGGCGCCGCTGGCCGCGGAAAGCGCCCTGGCCCTGCTGGCGCTGGAGCGCGCGCGCCGCATGCCCGCCGGCGCCGCCGTGGCCGTGGGCGGCGTGGTCGCGGCCCTGAGCCTGGCCGTGGCCCTGACGGTGATGGTGACCAGCTTCCGCGGATCGGTCGGCCAGTGGCTCGACAGCGTGCTGCCCGCGCCGCTGTACCTGCGCGCCGCCGGCGTGGCGGGCGGCGACGAGGCCGCCGTCTTCCCGCCCGGCTTCGCCGACGCCCTGGCCCGGCTGCCCGGCGTGGCGCGCGTGCAGGCGTTGCGCAGCAGCAGCGTGCAGCTGCAGGCCAGCCGCCCGGCCGTGGCGCTGCTGGCGCGGCCCCTGGGGGGCGATCCGGCCCGGGCCCTGCCGCTGGTGGGCCCCGCCCTGCCCGTGCCACCGGGGCGCGTGGGCGTGTACGTGAGCGAGGCGGCGGCCGACCTGTATGGCGCCAGGCCGGGCGCGGACTGGCCCGCTCTTTCAGAGGCTTTCAGGCCCTCAGTGCTTGATGGGCAAGCGCTGGAAGCTACGTTTTTCATAGCAGGCGTGTGGCGCGACTACGTGCGCCAGCATGGCGCCATCGCGCTCGACAGCGAAGACTTCGCGCGCCTGACGGGCGACCGGCGCGCCAGCGACCTGGCGCTGTGGCCCGCGCCGGACACGGACGCCGATGCGCTGCGCGCCCAGGTGCTGGCCCGGGCGCGCGTGGACCTGGGCGAGGCGGCCGCCGCGGCGCTGGAGATCACCTCGGCCGAGGCGATACGCGCGCGCTCGCTCGCCATCTTCGACCGCAGCTTCGCCGTCACCTACTGGCTGCAGGCCGTGGCCATCGCGATCGGGCTGTTCGGGGTCGCGGCCAGCTTCAGCGCCCAGGTGCTGGCGCGGCGCAAGGAGTTCGGCCTGCTGGTCCACCTGGGCCTCACGCGCCGGCAGATCCTGGCCGTGGTGGCCGGCGAGGGCGCGGCCTGGACGGCCGTGGGCGCGCTGGCCGGCCTGCTGCTGGGCCTGGCCGTGGCCGCGGTGCTGGTGCACGTGGTGAACCCGCAGAGCTTCCACTGGACCATGGACATGGCCCTGCCCTGGCCGCGCCTGGCGGCCCTGGCGGGTGCCGTGGTGGCGGTGGGCACGCTCACGGCCTGGCTCGCGGGCCGCCAGGCCGCGGGGCGGGACGCGGTGATGGCCGTGAAGGAAGACTGGTAGGGCCGCACAATAGGCGCCATGCCCGCCATCACCACTCCCGCCCACGGCAGCTGGCTGCACGGGGCCATCGCCCGCATCGAGGCCGACTACCAGCGCAGCGCCGACACGCACCTGATCCCCCTGCCGCTGCCCGCGTTCTCGGCGGCCGGCATCGACCTGTACCTCAAGGACGAATCCACCCACCCCACGGGCAGCCTCAAGCACCGCCTCGCGCGCTCGCTGTTCCTGTACGCGCTGTGCAACGGCTGGGTGGGCGAGGGCTCGACCATCGTCGAGGCGTCGAGCGGCTCCACCGCCGTGAGCGAGGCCTACTTCGCGCGCCTGCTGGGCCTGCCCTTCGTGGCCGTGATGCCGCGCAGCACCTCGGCCGAGAAGATCGCGCTGATCGAGTTCTACGGCGGGCGCTGCCATTTCGTGGAGAGCGCGGGCGAGGTGTACGAGGCCGCGCACGCCGTGGCCGCGCAGACGGGCGGCCACTACATGGACCAGTTCACCTACGCCGAGCGCGCCACCGACTGGCGCGGCAACAACAACATCGCCGAGAGCATGTTCAGCCAGATGCAGCGCGAGCGCCACCCCGTCCCGCGCTGGATCGTGGTGGGCGCGGGCACGGGCGGCACCAGCGCGACGATAGGCCGCTACGTGCGCTACCAGCGGCACGCCACGCAGGTGTGCGTGGCGGACCCGGCCGGCTCGGTGTTCGGCGCCTACCACCGCACGGGGGACGCCCTGCTGACCGCCCCCGGCTCGCGCATCGAGGGCATAGGCCGGCCGCGCGTGGAGCCGAGCTTCATCCGCACCCTGGTCGACCGCATGGAGGAGGTGCAGGACGTGGACTCCATCGCCGCCATGCGCGCGCTGTCCGCGCTCCTGGGCCGGCGCGTGGGGCCGTCCACCGGCACCAACTTCGTCGCCATGCTGACGCTGGCGCAGCAGATGCGCGCGCGCGGCGAGCAGGGCTCCATCCTCTCGCTGCTGTGCGACGCGGGCGAGCGCTACCTGCCCACCTACCATGACGCGGCCTGGGTGCGGTGCTGCATGGGCGACTGCGCGGCGGCCGAGCAGCGGCTGCAGGCGCTGCTGGCTTGATAGCCCGCCGCGCGCTGCTGGCGCTGGGCGCATTCGGCGCCCTGGGCGGGCGCGCCCGCGCGCTGCCCGCGCGCACCCTGGCCTTTCCGCGCGACCACGGCAGCCACCCCGACCTGCGCACCGAATGGTGGTACGTCACCGGCCAGGCGCGCGCCGACGGGCGGCTGTGGGGCTTCCAGATCACGTTCTTCCGCTCGCGCGTCGATGCCGCGCAGGGCCTGCGTTCGGCCTTCGCGGCGCGCCAGCTCATCTTCGCCCATGCCGCGCTGACCGACGTGCAGGGCAGGCGGCAGCTGCACGACCAGCGCATCGCGCGCGGGCTTCGGCATCGCCCAGGCACTGGAGGGCGACACCGGCATCCGCCTGCGCGACTGGTCGCTGGTGCGCCGGCCCGCTCCCCTGCCCGGCGCGAGCCGCTACGAGATCCGCGCCCAGGCCGACGGCTTCGCGCTGGAGCTGGACTGCGCCAGCACCCAGCCCGTGCTGCTGCAGGGCGACGCCGGCCTGTCGCGCAAGGGGCCCGGGCCGGAGCAGGCCAGCTACTACTACAGCCAGCCGCAGCTGGCGGTGACGGGCGCCATCACGCTCGGCGGCCGCCGCATGGCCGTGGCCGACGCGGGCGCGCCCGACAACCGCGCCTGGATGGACCACGAGTGGAGCGAGGCGCTGATGGCGCCCGACGCCGTGGGCTGGGACTGGATCGGCATGAACCTGCGCGACGGCGCCGCGCTCACCGCCTTCCAGCTGCGGCGCGCCGACGGCAGCGCGCTGTGGGCCGGCGGCTCCTGGCGGCGCGCGGGCGAATCCCGCGCAGATGTCTTCGGCCCGCAGGCGGTGCGGTTCACGCCGCTGCGCCGCTGGCGCAGCCCCGGCAGCGGCGCGCTCTACCCCGTGGAGTGGCGCGTGGACACGCCCGCCGGGCGCTTCGGCGTGCAGGCGCTGCTCGACGCGCAGGAGCTCGACAGCCGCGGCTCCACGAGCGCGATCTACTGGGAAGGCTTGAGCCTGCTGCGCGACGAGGCCGGGCGCAAGCTGGGGCGCGGCTACCTGGAGATGACGGGCTATGCGCAGCGGCTCCAGCTGGGCTGAAAAAAAGAAAGGCCATGCAAAGCATGGCCAGGTCATGTGCCGGGTCCGGTCAATGGGAGCCGCCGCCCCCGGAGCCGCGCCGCTCCAGCCAGGCGATGATCTCGCCCATGATGCCGCGCCTGAAGGCCAGCACGCAGACCACGAAGATCAGGCCGGTGACGATGGTGACCGACTCGCCCAGGGTGTTGAACCAGTCCACCGTGGTCAGCCGGGCCAGCAGGTTGCCCAGCTCGCCGATCTTGTTCTCCAGCGCCACCACCACGGCGGCGCCGACCAGCGGGCCGCTCAGGGTGCCCATGCCGCCCACCAGCGTCATCAGCACCACGTGGCCCGAGGCGCTCCAGTGCACGTCCGACAGCGTGGCGAAGCCCAGCACCAGCGTCTTGAGCGCGCCGGCCAGCCCCGCGATGGCGGCCGAGATCACGAAAGCCAGCAGCTTGAAGCGGTTGGTGTCGTAGCCCAGCGAGGTGGCGCGCGGCTCGTTCTCCTTGATGCCCCTGAGCACCTGGCCGAACGGCGAATCGATGGTGCGCACGATGAGCAGGAAGGCCAGCACCACGATGGCCAGGCACACGTAGTACATGGTCATGTCGCTGGACAGGTCGATCAGGCCGAAGAGCTTGCCGCGCGGCACGCCCTGCAGCCCGTCCTCGCCGCCGGTGAAGGGCAGCTGCAGCGCCGCGAAGAACAGCATCTGCGCCAGGGCCAGCGTGATCATGGTGGCGTAGATGCCCTGGCGGCGGATGGTGAACCAGCCCATCACCAGGCCCAGGGCGGCGCCCGACAGCAGGCCGGCGAGCAGCCCCAACTCGGGCGTGGCGCCCCAGACCTTGACCGCATGGCCCGTCACGTAGGCCGCGCCGCCCAGGAAGGCCGCGTGGCCGAAGGACAGCAGGCCCGTGTAGCCCAGCAGCAGGTTGAAGGCCGAGGCGAACAGCGCGAAGCACAGGAGCTTCATCACGAACACGGGGTAGGCGCCCAGGAAGGGCGCGGCGATCAGGGCCAGCAGCAGCAGGCCGTAACCGACGGGGGCGAATTTCTTGACGTTCATGTGGTTCACCCCTGCGGCTTATTTCTCTTTGCCGAACAGGCCGGCGGGGCGGATGAGCAAAACGATGGCCATGATGACGAACACCACGGTGGAGGACGCCTCGGGGTAGAAAACCTTGGTGAAGCCCTCGATCACGCCCAGGCCCAGGCCGGTGAGGATGGAACCCATGATGGAGCCCATGCCGCCGATCACCACCACGGCGAACACCACGATGATCAGGTTCTGGCCCATGAGCGGCGTGACCTGGTACACGGGCGCCGCCAGCACGCCGGCAAAGGCCGCCAGCGCTGCGCCGAAGGCGTAGGTCAGCGTGATCATCACCGGCACGTTGACGCCGAAGGCCTCGACCAGGCGCGGGTTCTCGGTGCCTGCGCGCAGGTAGGCTCCGAGCTTGGTCTTCTCGATCACGTACCAGGTGGCGATGCACACCACGATGGAGGCCACCACCACCCAGGCGCGGTAGTTGGGCATGATCATGAAGCCCAGGCTGGTCGCGCCCTCGAGCAGTTCAGGCGTGTCGTACCCCAGGCCCGAGACGCCGTAGATGGAGCGGAAGACCCCCTCGACCACCATGGTCAGCCCGAGCGTGAGCAGCAGGCCGTACAGGTGGTCGAGCTTGTAGATCCAGCGCAGCAGCAGCCGCTCTATGACGATGCCGAACACACCGACCAGCAGCGGCGCGGCAATCAGCATCACCCAGTAGTTGATGCCGAAGTAGTTCATGGCCATCCAGGTGATCAGCGCCCCCAGCATGAACAGCGCGCCATGCGCGAAATTGATCACGTTGAGCAGGCCGAAGATCACGGCCAGCCCCAGACTGAGGATCGCGTAGAACGAGCCATTGACCAGCCCCAGCAGGAGCTGGCTCAGCATGGCCGGCATTGAGACACCAAAGATTTCCATTTGAACCAGATGCTACGGATGGTGGAGTGGGGTCAGTCGGCGCGCCATTACTTCCACAGGGCGCACTTGCTCTCGGCCTTGGTGGTGAACACCTGGTCGCCGGACAGCTTGGCCACGACCTTGTAGTAATCCCAGGGTTCCTTGGATTCGGCGGGCGACTTCACCTGCATCAGGTACATGTCGTGCACGAAGCGGCCATCGGGGCGGATGACGCCCTTGGCGTAGAAGTCGTCGATCGTGGTGGACTTGAGCTTGGCCATGACCTTGTCGGCATCGGTCGTGCCGGCGGCCTGCACGGCCTTGAGGTAGTTCATGGTGGCCGAGTAGTCGGCGGCATGGATGTCCGTGGGCATGCGCTTGGTCTTGGCGAAGAACTTCTTGCCGAACTCGCGCGTCTTGTCGTTGAGGTTCCAGTCCCAGCTCGTGGTCAGCAGCAGGCCCTCGGTGTTCTTCAGGCCCAGGCTGTGGATGTCGGTAATGAACACCAGCAGGCCGGCCATCTTCATGGTCTTGGTGATGCCGAACTCCTTGGCCGCCTTGATGGCGTTGATGGTGTCGCCACCCGCGTTGGCCAGGCCCAGGATCTGCGCCTTGGAGTTCTGCGCCTGCAGCAGGAAGGAGGAGAAGTCGGACGCGTTCAGCGGGTGCCTGACGCTGCCCAGCACGCGGCCGCCGTTTTCCTTCACCACCTTGGCGGTATCGGCCTCCAGCGCCGCGCCGAAGGCATAGTCGGCCGTCAGGAAGAACCAGTCCTTGCCGCCCTGCTTGACCACGGCGCTGCCCGTGCCCTTGGCCAGGGCCACGGTGTCGTAGGCGTAGTGCACGGTGTAGGGGCTGCACTGCTCGTTGGTCAGCGCCGAGGAGCCCGCGCCGTTGACCAGGAAGACGCGCTTTTTCTCGTCCGCGATCTTGGCCATGGCCAGCGCCGTGCCGGAGTTGGTGCCGCCGAACAGCATGGTCAGGCCCTGGGTGTCGATCCACTCGCGCGCCTTGCTGGCGGCGATGTCGGCCTTGTTCTGGTGGTCCGCGGACAGCAGCTCGATGGGCTTGCCGAGCACCTTGCCGCCGAAGTCGTCGATGGCCATCTGGATGGCCAGGGCGCCGTTCTTGCCTTCCACGTCGGCGTAGAGGCTGGACATGTCGGTGATGAAGCCGATCTTCACCTTGTCCTGCGCATGCGCGTGCATGGCCGACAGGCCCAGGCCTGCCGTCCCGAGCATCATCACCAGGGTCTTGAGTGTCTTTTGCATCGTTGCTTCCTTCAGGGTCAGAAATATGGATGGGGGAAACCGGCGGGCCTCAGACGCCCAGCAATTGGTTGAGCACCGGCATCTTGGCTTCGAGCTCGGCCGCACCGAACTGCTCCACGATGCGGCCGTGCTCCATGACGTAGAAGCGGTCGGCCAGCGGCGCGGCGAAGCGGAAGTTCTGCTCCACCATGACCACCGTGTAGCCCTTCTCGCGCAGCATGACGATCATGCGCGCCAGCGCCTGCACGATCACGGGGGCCAGGCCCTCGGAGATCTCGTCGAGCAGCAGCAGCTTGGCGCCCGTGCGCAGGATGCGCGCCACGGCCAGCATCTGCTGCTCTCCGCCCGACAGGCGCGTGCCCTGGCTGTTCTTGCGTTCGGCCAGGTTGGGGAACATGGCGTAGATCTCGTCGACCGGCATGCCCTGCGTGCCCGTCTTGAGCACGGGCGGCAGCAGCAGGTTCTCCTCGCACGACAGGCTGGAGAAGATACCGCGCTCCTCGGGGCAGTAGCCCACGCCCAGGTGCGCGATGCGGTGCGTGGGCATGGCGATGGTTTCCTGGCCGTTGATCCTGATCGAGCCCTTGCGCGCGCCGGTCAGGCCCATGATGGCGCGCAGCGTGGACGTACGCCCGGCGCCGTTGCGCCCCAGCAGGGTGACGACCTCGCCGGGCTGCACGAGCATGTCTACGCCGTGCAGCACGTGCGACTCGCCGTACCAGGCCTCGAGGTTGCGGATTTCCAGTGCGGGCGTCGCCATGTCAGTGCGCCCCCTGCAGTTGGCCGTCGGTCGTGCCCATGTACGCTTCCATGACTTGCGGGTTCTTCGAAACTTCTTCGTACGGCCCCTCGGCCAGCACGGCGCCGCGCTGCAGCACCGTGATGCAGTCGGCGATGGTCGAGATGACCTTCATGTTGTGCTCCACCATGAGGATGGTGCGCCCGGCCGAGACCTTCTTGATGAGCTGCGTGACGCGGTCCACGTCCTCGTGGCCCATGCCCTGCGTGGGCTCGTCCAGCAGCATGAGCTCGGGCTCCATGGCCAGCGTGGTGGCGATCTCCAGCGCGCGCTTGCGGCCGTAGGGCAGGTTGACCGTGACCTCGCCGGCCAGGTCCTCCAGGCCCACCTCGGCCAGCAGCTCCAGGGCGCGCCCGTTCAGCTGGTTCAGGCTGCGCTGGCTGCGCCAGAAGTGGTAGCTCGTGCCGAGCTTGCGCTGCAGGCCCAGGCGCACGTTCTCCATCAGCGTGAGGTGCGGGAACACGGCCGAGATCTGGAACGAGCGGATCACCCCGCGCCGCGCGATCTGCGCCGGCTGCTCGCGCGTGATGTCCTCGCCGTTGAAATGGATCGTGCCCGAGGTCGGCTCCAGGAACTTGGTCAGCAGGTTGAAGCAGGTGGTCTTGCCCGCGCCGTTGGGCCCGATCAGGGCATGGATGGAGCCACGGCGCACGGACAGGTTCACGTCGCAGACCGCCGTGAAGCCCTTGAACTCCTTGGTGAGGTGGGATGTTTTCAGTATGACGTCGCTCATTGCCACCGGACACGCACCGCGCACGCGCGGCAGGCCCCTTCTCCATGTTTATGTTGCGCTGCATCGTAAAAGGCGAACTCCATCGCCATGAACGGGAGAAATGCCTACGTACAAACGCCTAAGCTGCTACGGATCATGAAAGAGCCCCCCGTACTGTGGTAGTCAAGCCACGGCCAGCACGATGGCGGATTCCTCGGCCGCCAGCACCACGCGCGAGCGTGCGCGCAGGCCCGCCCCCGCGGCGGCGAAGCCCACCATCTGCACGCCGGCATCGAGCTGCGCGGCCACCTCGTCGCCCAGCTCTCCGCGCGACACGCGCGTGGCCCGCCCCGGCCACAGGTTGCCGCCCTGCGCGGCCCGGGCCGCCGCCGCCAGCGGCAGGACGTGCACCGCCGTGGCCTTGCACAGGGCCTGCACGGGCAGGCCCGGGCGCAGGCCCAGCAGCTCGGCGCTCTCGCGCGTGATGCGCGAGTGCACGGCCAGCCCTGCGGCCGCGCCGCCCGCGCCGCGCAGGTGCACGCGCACGACCTGGCCGCGGGATTCCATGGCCTGCACGATGCAGGGCCACTGGTTGCGCATGCTGGTGCGCACCGACAGGCGCGCCACGGCCGCATCCGCATCGGCACTCTCACCCAGCCCCACCAGCACCGCGGAGCGCGCCTGCTGCACGGCATCTGCCGTGGCCAGCAGTTGCCGGCCCGCGGGCGTGAGCCGCGCGCCGCCGCCGCCCACGCCGCCCACCACGCGCTCCACCAGCGCCACGCCCGCCAGGTTGGTGAGCGTGTCCAGCGCCTGCCACGCGGCCTTGTAGCTCACGCCCACGGCCCGCGCGGCCTGCGAGATGGAACCGCCCTGCCCGATCTGGCGCAGGATGTCGATGCGCTTGTCGGCCATGCCGTGGCCCAGGGCATCCTTGAACGAAACGGGTGATCGCATGAGGCGCATCATGCCCGGCTGCCAGGCACTCGCCTATACTCGTCCGCTATTCATCCTGGTAATAGCGAGGCTGCTCCCATGAACCATTCCCCCCTCCTGCGCCGCACGTTGTCCACCCTGGGACTGGCCGCCCTGATGCTGCCCGGCGCCCATGCCGGCGAAGTCTCGGTGGCCGTGGCCGCGAACTTCACCGCGCCCATGCAGAAGATCTCCGCGCTGTTCGAGCAGGACACGGGCCACAAGGCCGTGCTCTCGTTCGGCGCCACGGGCAAGTTCTATGCGCAGATCAAGAACGGCGCGCCGTTCGGCATCCTGCTCGCGGCCGACGACAGCACGCCCGAGAAGATCGCCAGGGAAGGCCTGGGCGACGGCGCGACGCGCTTCACCTACGCCATCGGCCAGCTCGTGCTGTGGAGCAAGCAGGCCGGCTACGTGGATGCCGAGGGCAAGGTGCTGGCCAAGAACGACTGGCAGCACATCGCCATCGCCAACCCCAAGCTCGCGCCCTACGGCCTCGCGGCCATGCAGACGCTGGACAAGCTGGGCCTCACCGCCCAGGTGCAGCCGCGCGTGGTCACCGGCGAGAACATCGGCCAGACCTACCAGTTCGCCGCCTCGGGCAACGCGCAGCTGGGCTTCGTGGCCCTGTCGCAGGTGATGGAGGACGGCAAGCTGCGCGAGGGCTCGGCCTGGGTGGTGCCCGCCGGCATGCACGAGCCGATCCGCCAGGACGCCATCGTGCTCAAGCCCGCCCAGGGCAGCGAGGCCGCCACCGCTCTCATGCAGTACCTGCGCGGCGACAAGGCGCGCGCCATCATCAAGTCCTACGGCTACTCTTTTTGATAGCGCCTTGCGCTCTATCCGCAATGATTTCAATATGATTCGATATTGAAACCATTGCATACCGAGCGGTAACAGCTCTTTTCTCAATAGCATGCACCTGAGCCCCGAAGACTGGGCCGCCATCACCCTGACCCTGGAACTCGCCGGCATCACCACCGTGCTGCTGCTGGCGCTGTGCACGCCGCTGGCCTGGTGGCTGGCGCACACGCGCTCGCGCTGGCGCGGCCCGGTGGGCGCGGTGGTGGCGCTGCCGCTGGTGCTGCCGCCCACGGTGATCGGCTTCTACCTGCTGGTGACCATGGGGCCCAACGGGCCGATCGGGCAGCTCACGCAGTCGCTCGGCCTGGGGCGGCTGCCGTTCACGTTCCCGGGGCTGGTGATCGGCTCCATCGTCTATTCGCTGCCGTTCGCCGTGCAGCCGCTGCAGCGCGCCTTCGAATCGGCGGGCAGGCGTCCTCTGGAGGTGGCGGCCACGCTGGGCGCGAGCCCGCTGGACCGCTTCTTCACCGTGGCGCTGCCGCTCGCGCGGCCGGGCTTCGTCACGGCGGCGGTGCTGAGCTTCGCGCACACGGTGGGCGAATTCGGCGTGGTGCTCATGCTCGGCGGCAACATCCCCGGCGTGACGCGCGTGGTGTCGGTGCAGATCTACGACCACGTGGAGGCCATGGAATACGCCCAGGCGCACTGGCTCGCGGGCGGCATGGTGGTCTTCTCGTTCATCGTGCTCATGCTGCTGCAGTGGCTGCAGCCCAAGGAGGGGCGATGAACGGCATCCATGCGCTCCTGCGCGTGCAGCGCGCCGATTTCTCGCTGGACGTGGATCTGCGGCTGCCCGGCAACGGCGTCACCGCGCTGTTCGGCCCCTCGGGCTGCGGCAAGACCACGTGCCTGCGTGCCGTGGCGGGGCTGGAGCGCACCGAGGGCCGCGTGCAGGTCAACGGCGAGACCTGGCAGGACAGCGCCGCCGGCCAGTGGCTGCCCACGCACCGGCGCGCGCTGGGCTACGTGTTCCAGGAAGCGAGCCTGTTCCCGCACCTGAACGTGCGGCGCAACATGGAATACGGCCTGCGCCGCCAGCCGCCGCAGCAGCGGCGCGTATCGCTGGAGCAGGCGGTGGAACTGCTCGGCCTGGGCGCGCTATTGAAACGCATGCCGCACACGCTCTCGGGCGGCGAGCGCCAGCGCGTGGCCATGGCCCGGGCGCTGGCCGCGAGCCCGCGCGTGCTGCTGATGGACGAGCCGCTCGCGGCGCTCGATGCGGCGCGCAAGGCCGAGGTCATGCCCTACCTGGAGCGCCTGCACCGCACGCTCGACATCCCCGTGCTCTACGTGAGCCACTCGCCCGACGAGGTAGCGCGCCTGGCCTCGCACCTGGTGCTGCTGCAGGCCGGACGCATCGCGGCCCAGGGCCCCACGGCCGAGCTGATGGCGCGGCTGGACCTGCCCCTGGCCCATGGCGACGCCGCCGCCGCGCTGGTGCAGGGGCGGGTGCTCGCATACGACGGGGACGACCACCTGCTCACCGTGGGCATCGAAGGCGGGCAGATCCAGCTGGCGAGCAGCCGCCCGCGCGCCGTGGGCGAATGCGTGCGCCTGCGCATGCTGGCGCGCGACGTGAGCCTGGCGCGCACGCGCGCGAGCGACAGCAGCATCCTGAACCTGCTGCCCGCGCGCATCACGCAGCTGGCCGACGACGGCCCCGGCCAGGTGCTGGTGGCGCTGGACGCCGCGGGCACCACGCTGCTCGCGCGCATCACCCGACGCTCCTGCCGCACGCTGGCGCTGGCCGCGGGCGAGGCGGTGTTCGCCCAGGTCAAGGGCGCGGCGCTGGTGGATTGATACGGCGCCGCAAAGGCGCGAAGCCGGGTGCGGGACGGTACACGCAGCACGCCGGCGTTCGGCAAGGCGGGTGGGCTATCGTATGGGGCAATCCACCATCCAACGGTATGAAATTTCGTGCATAGGGTCCCACTCCACGCCCCGGCCCGGGCGATCGCGGCCGGCAGCACCGGCATGGGCACGGGCGACGCGATGGACGCACCCGCGCCTGCGCCCGCGCGCCGCCTGCGGGCGCTGCTCGCCGGGCTGCTGCTGGCGGGCTGCAGCCTGCCGTCGCCGGCCGGGCGCAGCGCATCCGCGGCGCTGGACCTGCCCGCCGCCCGGGGCACGCAGCTGGGCCGGGCGCTCGGCCCCTCCGTGTCCGCGCACCCGGGGCTGAGCGGCATCCACACGCTGAGCCACCCGCACGACGCCTTCGTCGCCCGCGTGCTGCTGGCGCGCGCGGCCGAGCGCACGCTGGACGTGCAGTACTACATCTGGCGCGGCGACACCACCGGCACCCTGCTGCTGGCCGAGCTGCTGGCCGCCGCCGAGCGCGGCGTGCGCGTGCGCCTGCTGCTCGACGACGTCGGCACGGCCGGGCTGGACGCGCCGCTGGCGGCGCTGGACGCCCACCCGGGGATCGAGGTCCGCCTGTTCAACCCCTTCACCTGGCGCAGCCCCAAGGCGCTGGGCTACCTGGCCAGCCCGCGCCGCGCCAACCGGCGCATGCACAACAAGTCGTTCACGGCGGACAACCAGGCCAGCATCGTGGGCGGGCGCAACGTGGGCGACGAGTACTTCGGCGCCACCTCCGGCGTGCTGTTCGCCGACCTGGACGTGCTGGCCGTCGGCCCGGTGGCGCAGGACGTGTCGCACGACTTCGACCGCTACTGGGCCAGCGCCAGCGCCCACCCCGCGCACCGCATCCTGCCGGCGGTGGACCCGCAGGCCCTGGCCGACCTGGCAGACCGGGCCCTCGCCCTGCTGCACTCGCCCCAGGCGCAGGACTATGCCCGGGCCATCGCGGACAGCGACCTGGCCCGCCAGCTGCTCGAGCGCCGCCTGCCGCTGCACTGGGCCCGGGTGCAGATGCTCAGCGACGATCCGGCCAAGGGCCTGGGCCGCACGCAGCGCTCCGGCCTGCTGCTGCCCCAGCTCGGGGCCGCGCTGGGCACGCCGCAGCGCAGCGTGGACCTGGTATCGCCCTACTTCGTGCCCACGGCCGCCGGCGTGCAGGCCTTCGCGCAGCTGCAGCAGGCCGGCGTGCGCGTGCGCGTGCTGACCAACGCCTTCGAGGCCACGGACGTGCCCGCCGTGCATGCCGGCTACGCCAAGCACCGCAAGAGCCTGCTGGCGCAGGGGACCACGCTCTATGAAATGCGCAGCCTGGTGCCCGAATACGCGGCCGAGAAGGGCCGGCCGCTGCTGCAGCGCCTGGGCAACTCGGGCTCCAGCCTGCACGCCAAGACCTTTGCCGTGGACGGCGAGCGCGTGTTCGTGGGCTCGCTCAACTTCGACCCGCGCTCGGCGCTGCTCAACACCGAGCTGGGCTTCCTGATCCACAGCCCGGCGCTGGCGCGGCAGATCGCCCAGGCCTTCGAGCACCAGATCCCCTTGCAGTCCTACCGCGTGGCCCTGGACGAGGATGGCCGGCTGCAGTGGCGCAGCGGCGCGGGCGACCCGGCGCCGGTCCACGCCACCGAGCCGCACACCACCTGGTGGAGCCGCTCGCTGGTGTGGCTGCTCACGCGCCTGCCCATTGAGTGGCTTTTATAGAAAACGGGCCCTAGCGCCCGCCAGCCAAGCGCCGGCAGCTATCAAAATCAGACGTCGATGGCCTGGGCCGAGCCCGCCTGCTTGCGCAGCTCGAACTTCTGGATCTTGCCGGTGCTGGTCTTGGGCAGCTCCCCGAAGACCACGGCGCGCGGCACCTTGAAGCCGGCCAGGTGCTTCTTGCAATGCGCCACGATGTCCTCGGGCGTGGCCTGGGCGCCGGCCTTCAGCTCCACGAAGGCGCAGGGCGTCTCGCCCCACTTCGGGTCGGGCTTGGCGACCACGGCCGCGGCCAGCACGTCGGGGTGGCGGTAGAGCACGTCCTCGACCTCGATGGAGGAGATGTTCTCGCCGCCCGAGATGATGATGTCCTTGCTGCGGTCCTTGATCTTGATGTAGCCGTCGGGGTACTGCACCGCCAGGTCGCCGCTGTGGAACCAGCCGCCGCGGAAGGCGTCTTCGGTCGCCTGGGGGTTCTTCAGGTAGCCCTTCATGGCGATGTTGCCGCGGAACATGATCTCGCCCATAGTCTCGCCGTCGTGCGGCACGGGCCGCAGGGTCTCGGGGTCCAGCACCGCCGCCGCGCGCTGCAGGTGGTAGCGCACGCCCTGGCGCGCGTTCAGGCGCGCGCGCTCGCCGACGTCCAGTTCGTTCCAGGCGTCATGCTTGGCGCACACCGTGGCCGGGCCGTAGACCTCGGTCAGGCCGTAGACGTGGGTCAGGTCGAAGCCGAGCTTCTCCATGCCCTCGATCATCGAGGCCGGCGGCGCGGCGCCCGCCACCATGGCCTTCACGCCCGCGGGCACGCCCTCCTTCATGGCCGCCGGCGCGTTCACCAGCAGGCCGTGCACGATGGGCGCGCTGCAGTAGTGCGTGACGCCGTGGTTGCGCATGGCGTCGAAGATCGCCTGCGCCTCCACGCGGCGCAGGCACACGTTCACGCCCGCGCGCGCCGCCACCGTCCAGGGGAAGCACCAGCCGTTGCAGTGGAACATGGGCAGCGTCCACAGGTAGACGGCGTGCTTGGGCATGTCCCACTCCAGCACGTTGCTGATGGCGTTGATGGCCGCGCCCCGGTGGTGGTAGACCACGCCCTTGGGGTTGCCGGTGGTGCCGCTCGTGTAGTTGAGCGCGATCGCGTCCCACTCGTCGCCGGGCAGCTCCCAGGCGAACTGCGGGTCGCCCGCGGCCAGGAACTCCTCGTAGGTCTGCGCTCCCACGCGCTGCTCGGCGGCGCCATAGGCGGCATCCTCCACGTCGATGAGCAGCAGCGGCGCCCTGGACTGGCGCAGCGCCAGCGCCCTGGCCATGACGGGGGCGAACTCGGGGTCCACGATCACCGCCCTGGCCTCGCCGTGGTCGAGCATGAAGGCGATGGTCTCGGGGTCCAGGCGCGTGTTCAGCGCGTTGAGCACCGCGCCCGCCATGGGCACGCCGAAATGCGCCTCCACCATGGGCGGGGTATTGGGCAACATCACGGCCACGGTGTCGTTCTTGCCGATGCCCGCGGCGCGCAGGCTGCTCGCCAGGCGGCGGCAGCGCGCGTAGGTCTGGCCCCAGGTCTGGCGCAGATCGCCATGCACGATGGCCAGGCGGTCCGGGTAGACCTCGGCCGTGCGCTCGATGAAGGACAGGGGCGACAGCGGCGCGTGGTTGGCCTCGTTGCGGGGCAGGTTCTGGTCGTACATGCTGGTCACGGCAGGCTCCTTGTTTCGGGGAATGCAAAAAAACGCGGCCATTAGAACAAGGCCGGCTGACGCCTGGCTGAGAGAAAATAGCCCGGTGTCCATCCCCCAGTCGTTCATCCAGGAGCTGCTCGCGCGCGTCGACGTGGTCGACATCGTAGGCCGCTACGTGCAGCTCAAGAAGAGCGGCGCCAACTTCATGGGGCTGTGCCCCTTCCATGGGGAGAAATCGCCCTCGTTCAGCGTCAGCCCCTCCAAGCAGTTCTTCCACTGCTTCGGCTGCGGCAAGAACGGCAACGCCATCGGCTTCCTCATGGACCACGCGGGCATGGGCTTTCGCGAGGCCGTGCAGGACCTGGCCCAGCAGGTCGGCATGCAGGTGCCCGACGACGAGAACACCTCGCCCCAGGACCGCGAGCGCGCCGCCGCCCAGCGCCAGAAGCAGGCCACGCTGACCGAGGTGCTGGAGAAGGCCGGCGAATCCTGGCGCCGCCACCTGCGCGAATCCCCGCGCGCCGTCCAGTACTTCAAGGGCCGGGGCGTGTCGGGCCAGGTCGCCAAGCGCTACGGCCTGGGCTACGCGCCCGAGGGCTGGCGCAATCTGGCCAGCGTGTTCCCCGAGTACGACAACCCGCTGCTGGAGGAAAGCGGCCTCGTGATCGTGGGCGAGGACGACGGCAAGCGCTACGACCGCTTCCGCGACCGCGTCATGTTCCCCATCCGCAACGTCAAGGGCGAATGCATCGGCTACGGCGGGCGCGTGCTGGGCGACGACAAACCCAAGTACCTCAACTCGCCCGAAACGCCGGTCTTCCACAAGGGCCGCGAGCTCTACGGCCTGTACGAGGCGCGCGGCGCCATCCGCGAGATGGGCTACGTGCTGGTGGCCGAGGGCTACATGGACGTGGTCGCCCTCGCCCAGCTCGGCTTTCCCAACGCCGTGGCCACGCTGGGCACGGCCTGCACGCCCGACCACGTGCACAAGCTGTTCCGCTTCACCGACGTGGTGGTCTTCAGCTTCGACGGCGACGCGGCCGGCCGGCGCGCGGCGCGCAAGGCGCTCGACGGCGCCCTGCCCTACGCGAGCGACACGCGCAGCATCAAGTTCCTGTTCCTGCCGCCCGAGCACGACCCCGACAGCTTCATCCGCGCCCACGGGCCCGAGGCCTTCGCGCGCCACGTGGGCGACGCCATGCCGCTCTCGCGCTTCCTGCTCGAATCCGCGCGCGAGGGCTGCGACCTCGGCACGGCCGAGGGCCGCGCCCACATGCTGGCCAACGCCCGCCCGCTCTGGAGCCAGCTGCCCGACGGCGCCCTCAAGCGCCAGATGCTGGCCGAGCTCTCGGAACTGGGCCAGCTGCCGGCCAAGGACCTGGCCGAGCTCTGGGCGCAGGAGGGCCCGCGCGCCGCGCCCGCGGCAGCGCCGGAGGGCGGCGACCCGTTCGCGGACGAGCCGCCCTGGCACCCGCAGCCACCCGGCCCGTGGCAGGGCGAACCCGCGCGCCGCCCCTGGCGCAAGGACGCCGGCGGCCGCTGGCGCCGCGAGCCCGCGCGCCCGGCCCAGCCCCCGCTGCCGCGCAGGCCCGCCGCCAGCCGCATCGACCACGCGGCGCGGCTGCTGCTGTCGCACATGCAGTTCCTCGAAGGCCTCTCGCACGAGGACCACGCCGCGCTGTGCGCCCAGCCCGAGCCGCACGGCCCGCTGTTCGCGTGGCTCGAAGGCCAGCTCCACGAGCACGGCCCCCAGCCCTGGGCCGTGCTGCGCGAGGCGCTGCGCGGCCACGGCTGCGAGCCGCTCGCCGAGCGCGTGATGACCGGCTCGCACGCCCAGACCGAGGGCGACGAGGCCGAGCTGCACGCCGAGCTGCGCGGCCTGCTCGACCGCATGCTGATCGAGGAATTCAAGCGCCAGCAGCAGGAGCTGGTGCCCCACGTGACGCGCGACCCCGCCGCGCTCGCGCAGTACCAGGCGCTGGAGCTGCGGCTCAAGGGATTGCTCGGTATTTCTCCCAGGCCTACTTGAAATACGCGCCGCCGCTATAATTTAGGGTTTGTCGGCAAGAGCGACAGCAGCACCTCCGGACCAGGCAACCGTGACAAACGCGCACCACCGCCTTCCCCCACCGCAAGGACTGCACACCAAATGTTCGCCCAGACATCTTGCCCCTGAGGATTTGCCCCTCGAACCGCGAAGGCCCCGGCCTTCGCCGTGCCTGCCCGCGCCGGGTTCCTTGGCGCTTGTGTTTTCTTTGTGTGTCCGTTTTTGACCCTGAGGTTGTCCATGCCCGTTCAAAAGTCCGCGAAGTCGCCCAAGCCTGCCTCTGGCACCGCTGCGAAGGCCGCCTCAAAAGCCGCAACCCCTGTGAAAACCGCCGCCAAGGCGCCCGCGAAAGCAGCCACCGCCAAGGCCGCTGACGCCGCGCTTCAGGCCGCGACGAAAGTCAAGACCGTGCCAACGCCAAAAACCCCTGCCGAGCTGACAAAAGCCGCCGATGAATTGTTGAAGAAAAAGCCCGCGCGCGCGCCCAAGGCCGCCGCCGCGCAGGCCGAAGCCTCCGAGGATGCGCCCAAGAAGAAGCCCGGCCGCCCCGCCAAGGCCGCCGGCAGCGCCACGGCCGCCGCCAAGGCCCCCGCCAAGCGCGGCCGCAAGCCCAAGGCCAAGGAAGAAGGCCTGGAGGACGACGCCGACCTGTCCGACATCGAAGCGGAACTCGAGGGCGAACCCGAGGCGCCCGAGGCCGAGGCCGCGCCCGCCGAGAAGGCCAAGCCCCTGCGCATGAAGATCAGCAAGGCCAAGGAACGCGCCTTGATGAAGGAATTCGGCCTGGACGAGACGGTGCTGTCCGAGGAGGACATGGCCAAGCGCCGCTCGCAGCTCAAGAAGCTGATCACCCTGGGCAAGACCCGCGGCTACCTGACGCAGGTGGAGATCTCCGACCACCTGCCCGACAAGCTGGTGGACGCCGAGACCATGGAAGTCGTGGTCGCCATGCTGGGCGACATGGGCGTGGCGGTGTACGAGCAGACGCCCGACGCCGAGACCCTGTTCCAGAACAACGTGGCGCCCACGGCCACCACCGTGGAAGAGGCCGAGGAAGAGGCCGAGGCGGCCCTGTCCACGGTGGACAGCGAGTTCGGCCGCACCACCGACCCCGTGCGCATGTACATGCGCGAGATGGGCACGGTGGAGCTGCTCACGCGCGAGGGCGAGATCGAGATCGCCAAGCGCATCGAGGGCGGCCTGATGGACATGATGGAGGCCATCAGCGCCTCGCCCGCCACGATTGCCGAGATCCTCAGCATGGGCGAGGAAATCCGCGAGGGCAAGGTGGTCATCTCCACCGTGGTCGACGGCTTCTCCAACCCCGAGGAGGCCGACGACTACGTGGCCGAGGAAGACTTCGACGAGTACGACGAAGAGGACGACGACGACGGCAAGGGCGGCTCCAAGGCCATGACCCGGCTGCTGGAAAAGCTCAAGACCGAGGCGCTGGACCGCTTCGACGAGCTGCGCGCGCTGTTCGAGAAGATGCACAAGATCTACGACAAGGAAGGCTATGGCAGCCCGTCGTACATGAAGGTGCAGCACGAGATCTCGTCCAGGCTGATGACCATCCGCTTCACCGCCAAGACCATCGAGAAGCTGTGCGACATGGTGCGCGCCCAGGTGGACGACGTGCGCAAGAAGGAGCGCGAGCTGCGCCGCATCATCGTGGACAAGTGCGGCATGCCGCAGGAAACCTTCATCAAGGAATTCCCGCCCAACCTTCTGAACCTGCAGTGGGTCGAGAAGCAGGCAGCCTCGGCCAAGCCCTGGAGCGCCGTGATGCAGCGCAACATCCCCCCGATCCAGGAACTGCAGCAGCACCTGATCGACCTGCAGTCGCGCGTGGTGGTGCCGCTGGCCGAGCTCAAGGCGATCAACAAGCGCATGAACCAGGGCGAGGCCAACTCGCGCGACGCCAAGAAGGAGATGATCGAGGCCAACCTGCGCCTGGTGATCTCCATCGCCAAGAAGTACACCAACCGCGGCCTGCAGTTCCTGGACCTCATCCAGGAGGGCAACATCGGCCTCATGAAGGCCGTGGACAAGTTCGAATACCGCCGCGGCTACAAGTTCTCGACCTATGCCACGTGGTGGATCCGCCAGGCCATCACGCGCTCGATCGCCGACCAGGCGCGCACCATCCGCATCCCGGTGCACATGATCGAGACCATCAACAAGATGAACCGCATCTCGCGCCAGCACCTGCAGGAGTTCGGCTTCGAGCCCGACGCCTCCATCCTGGCCGAGAAGATGGAGATCCCCGAGGACAAGATCCGCAAGATCATGAAGATCGCCAAAGAGCCGATCTCGATGGAAACCCCCATCGGCGACGACGACGACAGCCACCTGGGCGATTTCATCGAGGACAGCAACAACACCGCGCCCATCGACGCCGCCATGCAGGCCGGCCTGCGCGACGTGGTCAAGGACATCCTCGACGGCCTCACCCCGCGCGAGGCCAAGGTGCTGCGCATGCGCTTCGGCATCGAGATGTCCACCGACCACACGCTGGAGGAAGTGGGCAAGCAGTTCGACGTGACGCGCGAGCGCATCCGCCAGATCGAGGCCAAGGCGCTGCGCAAGCTCAAGCACCCCAGCCGCTCGGACAAGCTGCGCAGCTTCATCGACTCGCTGTAAGCGCAGCCCGGCACCTCGTGCCCCAGGCCCGTTCCCGCGCTGCGGGGCGGGCCTGTTTCTTTTCCAACGGATGGGCCTCGCAGCGCATCCAGCCAGGCCGCACAATCAGCGCTCCTCCGGGAAGAACTGCCGACCCGGGCGAAACCCGAGATCCAACGCCCATACGGATTTGAATTCAAGCGGATAACCAGGCGGGGCGCCCCAGCAGCGTTATACGGTTGAAGGCAGATCCGCATCATTCATCCAGGAAAGGTACAGCCTGTGATTTGGCCAGTCCCACAGTCCGGCAAGAAACCTTTCCTGCCATCTTCCGAGCTGAGCCATGGCAGCCAGGCACCCGTCATCGATACGTTGGTGCATCGGCCAAGTCGGAGAAAAGGTTCTCCTTGGCCCATGGCCCTTGCTTTTCTATGCGCCATACACACCCACGCGGCAGCGAATGGCACAACGGTTGCGCAAGACAATCCCGTCCGATACCAGGAAATCAAGAGGGAGATCAAGAGAAACCGCCACCTGAGCGGCCACTTGGTGTTGGCCGTAGATGCCAGAACCATCAAAGTCGTGAGGGAGAGAATCAGCGCGGCCGATATTCCAGTCCTCATTCGGATGATGGGCGACAAGGACCATGGCGTGGCTTCTGCAGCAGCAATGATGCTGGTGACGCTTGGGAAACAAGCCATGCCCGCCCTGAAAGAGGCCTCCCTGTCGAAGAATCCGGCCACTGCCACCCAAGCCCGGAGCGCCCTGCAACTTCTGGACGATTGCTACAAGGACGAACTCCGGGATGTTATGAATTCAGACGTTTGCCCAACTGGACGCCCCAACGGACGTCCGCAAAGCGGGCGCCGTTGAGCTGCACGCCGGCATCGCAGCCCATGAAGCATCAGATAATCGAACCATCATGTTTCTTGACTATCGCTGGCTTGACGAAACGGTACGCACGCGTTTTGAATCCGACGAAGCCATGGAGGCCTTCCTGCCCAAGGCGCTCACTCCCGAAGAGTTGAAACGCAAGGGCGACGACCGCTATCTTTCCGCCATGAGCCAGCGGGTATTTCAAGCCGGCATGCAGCATTCGATGGTCGATGCCAAATGGCCCGAGTTTGAAAAGGCCTTCTCGGGATTCGCACCCGGGCAGATGGCGTTGCTCGGTCCGCAGCAGATAGAAAACCACATGCGGAACGACCGGATCATCCGCGATCGCACCAAGCTGCAGACCATCCCCAAGAACGCCCAATTCATCTTGGATATCCGCCAGGAGCGGGGCTGCAGTTTCGGCGAGTTCATCGCCGACTGGCCGAGCGCCGACATCGTTGGCCTGTGGCGCCTGCTGGCCCAGCGCGGCGCCCGCCTGGGCGGACGCTCGGCCGCCGGGTTTCTGCGCCTGGCCGGGAAGGATACCTTCCTGTTGACCAGCGACGTGGTTGCACGCCTGATGGCCGCGGGCATCATCGACCACGGCCCCACCAGCCAGCGCGACATGCAAACCGTGCAGGATGCGTTCAATGCGCTGCAGCAGGACTCGGGAAGACTGCTGTGCCAGCTGTCGGCCATGCTGTCTCTGAGCATCAACCCGAGGTTCTAGCGAAAGATTTTCAGGACATTGCCGAGCCGGCGTACCGTGGCGGCCCCCACGCCAAGGGCCGAACGGCCCACGATGACCTGCCCCGCCGCCCAACCCATGGATCCGCCATGACCCCGACCACCGAGCCCCACACCCCGCCCCCGCCCCACTCCGTCCGCCTGCGCTTTGCCGTCATGGGAGCGGGCGCGGTGGGCTGCTACTTCGGCGCCCTGCTGGCGCGTGCGGGGCATGCCGTCACGCTGATCGGCCGCCCGGCGCACGTGCAGGCCATCCAGGCCCGCGGCCTGCGCCTGCAGACCGCCGCGCAGGATGCGCACGTGGCCATGGGCGCCAGCACCGATGCCGGCGCCGTGGCGGGCGCCGACGTGGTGCTGCTGTGCGTGAAGTCCACCGACACCGAGGCCGCGGCGCGGCAGATCCAGCCCCACCTCGCGCCCGGCGCGCTGGTGCTCACGCTGCAGAACGGCGTGGACAACGACGAGCGCGTGCGCGCCGTGCTCGGCCCGGCGCAGCCCGTGGCGGCAGCCGTGGTCTACGTGGCCACGGCCATGGCGGGGCCGGGCCACGTGCGCCACTTCGGGCGCGGCGAGCTGGTGCTGGCGCCCTCGCCCCTTGCCGGGCGCCTGGTCCGCGAGCTGGGCGCGGCGGGCATTCCCGCGCAGGTGTCGGACAACGTGCGCAGCGCGCTGTGGGCCAAGCTGGTCATCAATTGCGCCTACAACGCGCTGTCGGCCATCGTGCAGCGGCCCTATGGCTGGCTGGTGCAGCAGGACGGCGCCACCGAGGTGATCGCCGACCTGGTGGCCGAATGCCTGGCCGTGGCACAGGCGGACGGCGTGCGCATGGACGGCGACATCCACGCCGCCGTGCGCGGCATTGCGCAAAGCATGCCGGCGCAGCTGTCCTCCACCGCCCAGGACCTGGCGCGCGGCAGGCCCAGCGAGATAGAGCATTTGAACGGCTACGTGGCGCGGCGCGGCGCAGTGCTGGGCGTGCCCACGCCCGCGAACCGCGCCCTGCTGGTGCTGGTGCGCATGTTGCAGGCCAAGGCGGCCTGCTAAAACGATAGCTGCTTGCGCCCTGTGGGAAAGGGTTTCGCTGCAAAAAACATGCACACCACGGATCAGGCCACGGCCGAGGCGGCGAGCAGCGCCCGAATCTGCCCGGCGTCATAGCCCAGCCCGCGCAGCAGTTCCTCGGTGTGCTGGCCCAGGCGCGGCGGATCACAGCGCACGCCCAGGCGCTGGCCGTCCATGCGCAGCGGCAGCAGCGTGGTGCGTACCGCCTGCCCTGCACGCTCGCCATCCGGCAGGCGGATCTCGGCCAGGCCGCCCGTGGCGCTCAGGTGCGGGTCGTCGAACAGTTCCTCGGGCCGGCTGATGGGCGCGAACGGCAGGCCATGGCGCTCGAAGACGGCTGCGAGGTCTTCGGTCGTGTGCGCGGCCAGCCGCCCGCGCAGCACGGGCATAAGCGTGGGCCGCGCGCGCACGCGGTCGTTGTTGGTGGCGAGCCGCGGGTCGGCCTTGAGGTCGGCGTAGCCCATGGCGTCGCAGAAGGTCTGCCACTGCGCGTCGCTCACGGCGGCCAGGAAGATCTGGCCGCCATCCTTCACGCTGAACACGTCGTACACCGCCCAGGACGAGATGCGCTCGGGCATGGGCGCGGCGGGCTGGCCGGTCACGGCGTACTGCATCATGTGCTGGCCGACCAGGAACACGTTGTTCTCGAACAGCGCCGAGTCCACCTCCTGCCCCCTGCCCGTCTGGGCGCGCTGCATCAGCGCGGCCATGACGCCAATGGCGCCGAACATGCCGCCCATGATGTCGTTCACGCTGGTGCCCGCGCGCAGCGGGTCGCCGGGGCGGCCGGTCATGTAGGCCAGGCCTCCCATCATCTGCACCACTTCGTCGAGCGCCGTGCGGTGTTCATAAGGGCCGGGCAAAAAGCCCGTGTGGTTCACGTAGACCAGACGCTCGTTCAGGCGCGATAGCGCGGAGTAATGAAGGCCGTACTTGGCCATCACGCCAGGCTTGAAGTTCTGCGCAACCACGTCGGCGCTGCTGGCCAGGCGGATCGCCACCTCCAGCCCCTCGGGCCGGCGCAGGTCGATGGCGATGCTCTTCTTGTTGCGGTTGAACATGGGAAAGAAGCCAGCGCCCGCGCCCAGCAGGTGGCGCGTGCGGTCGCCCTCCACGGGCTCGACCTTGATGACCTCGGCCCCCAGGTCGGCCAGCACCATGCCGCAGGTGGGGCCCATGACCATGTGGGTGAACTCGACCACGCGGATGCCGGCGAGCGGCAGGGAAGATGTGCTCATGGATAGGGATGTGAAAGAAATCAGGCCGTCGCACAAGCCCCCTCGCGCACGGCGGCATGCAGGAGACCGGGGGCATGGGCAGATCCCTGGGGGTTGCGTTGGATCAGGATTCTAGAAACTCCACCACACTACGGCTCGTCTATTTCGGAACCACTGAACTTCCCATCTGGAACACCTCATCCGCCCATCCATCAGATTCGGCAACTTTCTGACACTCGCGCAGGTCAGACATACGCCTTGAGCTACCAAACTTGTAGCAAACCCATTTCCGCGCTATATTGCTATCGTTTTTTCCAGCCCTCGCCGCCCCGCCGCCCGCGGTGCGGCGTCCATCACCCAACCCAAGCGCAAGGAGAAGCGTTCATGAGCTCCAAGGAAAACGCCGCCGTCTTTCAGCTGTTCGAGAAACTCGAATGCCGCTACGCGCTGCGCGTGCTGTGGGCCCTGCGCGACGGCCATCCGCAGACCTTCCGCCTGCTGCAGGACAGCGTGGGCGGCATCACGCCCAACACCCTCAACACCCGCATCAAGGAACTGCGCGAGGCCGGCTTTCTGGACCACGGCAGCGACGGCTACGTCGTCACCCCCGTGGGGCAGGACCTGCTCAAGCGCGTATCCGACGTGCAGGCCTTCGCCAACCGCTGGGCCGCTGCCCGCGTGAAGAAGTAAGGCGCACGACACCCCGCACCGGCCCGCCCTGCGCGGGTTTTGGTATTTTTGGGCTCAAGCGCTTGCTGGACAAGCGTCAGAAGTTCTTATTTTTGAAGCAAACGAAGGAATCACCATGGCTTTCACCACCACCGCCTCCGGCCTGCAGTACGAAGACACCGTCGTGGGCACGGGCGCGCAGGCCGCGCGCGGCCAGTCGGTGCGCGTGCACTACACGGGCTGGCTCTACCAGGACGGCCAGCAGGGGGCGAAGTTCGACTCCAGTCGCGACCGCAACGACCCCTTCGAATTCCCCCTCGGCGCCGGCATGGTCATCAAGGGCTGGGACGAGGGCGTGCAGGGCATGCAGATCGGCGGCCAGCGCACGCTCATCATCCCGGCCGAGTTGGGCTATGGCGCGCGCGGCGCGGGCGGCGTGATCCCGCCCAACGCCACGCTGAAGTTCGACGTGGAGCTGCTGGCCGTGGGCGGCTGACGGCGCCCTGCCCCCAACCGCAAAAGGAGCGTGGTGGACCCACGCTCCTTTTTTTCGTCAGACGGGAACGCCCACCAGGTCGTGCCCCTGCGTGCCCACGATGCGCGCCTTGACGAAGTCGCCCACCTTGTAGGTCTTGCTGATCTTCTCGGGCGGCAGCAGGTGGACCAGGCCGTCGATCTCGGGCGCGTCGGCCCAGCTGCGGCCCACGCCGCCCTTCTTGCCCAGGCCCACGGCCTTGTCCGCCAGCACCTGCAGGGTCTGGCCCACGCGGCGCTGCAGGCGCGCGGTGGAGACTTCCTCGGCCACGGCCATGAAGCGCGCGCGGCGCTCCTCGCGCAGCCCGATGGGCAGCATGCCCGGCAGGTCGTTGGCGGCGGCGCCCTTCACGTCGCTGTAGGCGAAGCAGCCGGCGCGGTCGATCTGCGCCTCGCGCAGAAACTGCAGCAGGTGCTCGAATTCCTCCTCCGTCTCGCCCGGAAAGCCCGCGATGAAGGTGCTGCGTATCACCAGCTCGGGGCACATTTCGCGCCAGCGCTGGATGCGCTCGAGGTTTTTCTCGCCGCTGGCCGGGCGCTTCATGCGCTTCAAGACATCGGGGTGGCTGTGCTGGAACGGCACGTCCAGGTAGGGCAGCACCAGGCCCTGCGCCATGAGCGGGATGATGTCGTCCACGCTCGGGTAGGGGTAGACATAGTGCAGGCGCACCCAGGCGCCGTAGGGCCTGGCGATCTCGCCCAGGGCCTTCACCAGTTCCAGCAGGCGCGTCCTGACCGGCTTGCCGTCCCAGAAGCCCGTGCGGTACTTCACGTCCACGCCGTAGGCCGAAGTGTCCTGGCTCACCACCAGCAGTTCCTTCACGCCGCCCTCGAACAAGGCCCTGGCCTCTTGGAGCACGCCGCCGATCGGGCGCGACACGAGGTCGCCGCGCATCGACGGGATGATGCAGAAGGTGCAGCGGTGGTTGCAGCCCTCGGATATCTTCAGGTAGGCATAGTGGCGCGGCGTGAGCTTGATGCCGGCCTCGCCGAACGCGCCCGGCACCAGGTCGATGAAGGGGTCGTGCGGCTTGGGGCAATGCTGGTGCACGTGCTCCATCACCTCCTGCGCGGCATGCGGGCCGGTCACGGCCAGCACGCTGGGGTGCACGCCCTTGACCAGGTTGCCGCCCGCCGTGTCGGCGCGCGCGCCCAGGCAGCCGGTGACGATCACCTTGCCGTTCTCGGCCAGCGCCTCGCCAATGGTGTCCAGGCTCTCGCGCACGGCATCGTCGATGAAGCCGCAGGTGTTGACGACGACCAGATCCGCGCCCTCGAAGGTCTTGGAGGTCTGGTAGCCTTCGGCGCTCAGCTGCGTGAGTATGAGTTCGGAGTCCGTCAGGTTCTTGGGGCAGCCCAGGCTGACGAAGCCGATCTTGGGGGTCTTTGTGGGGGAGAGTGCTTCGCTCATCCCCCGCATTGTCTCAATTCGGCAGAAGTCGGCGCTTTTGTCGGCGTTTCGGTCAGCGCTTCTTGATGCCGAACGCGCCAAGCACCTGCTCGGTCTGCTTTTGCATCTGCTCCTGCATCTGCTGGAACATGGTTTGCGACTGCTCGACGTAATTGCCCACCAGCCCCTTCATCATGGGCGACTGCAGGTTCATGAACTGCGACCACATCTCCGGCGTCAGGCCCTGCGTCTGCTCGGCCAGCTTGGCCTGGATCTCGGTGAACATCTGCACGTTCTTCTCGAGATAGGCGCCCATGAAGCCCTGCATGGCATGGCCGTAGAAGCGGATGATGTTAGCCAGCGCCGCCTCGCTGAACATGGGCGCGCCGCCGGCCTCCTCCTCCAGGATGATCTGCAGCAGGATGCTGCGCGTGAGATCCTCGCCGCTCTTGGCATCGCGCACGGCGACCGTCTCGCCATTCATCACCAGCTGCCGGACCTCGGCCAGCGTGACGTAGGTGGAGGTGGAGGTGTCGTACAGGCGGCGGTTGGGGTACTTCTTGATGACGCGCTGCACGGGCTTGGCGTCAGGTGCGGGGTTCTGGTCTGGCACGGGTGGCTCCTCCGGTCGTGGTCCGGCTCGTATTGCAGTGCAGCAGATTCTAGGCAGGCCATGCCTACGCCACGCGCAGGAATACCCTGATCGCGACATCCACATTGCCCTTGCGCGACATGCATCAACGAAAAATGGCCCCCACGCTCCACCGCTGCGCGGGTCGCTGCCCCCAAGGGGGCCGCTTTCCATCTTGGGACGGCCCGGCGATGAAAAAGCCGCCTGTTCGGCGGCTTGATGCGTTTGAAGGCTTTACGCCCAGAACCGGGCAACGGGCGCCACGGCGAGAGCCGTGGCTGCGCCCCATTCAATGATGTCAGTAGCGGCTGCCGCGATAGCCGCCGCGGTCGGCGCCACCGCCAAAGCTCGGCCGGGCTTCCATGGGGCGTGCGACGTTCACCGTCAAAGCGCGCCCATCGACCGATTTGCCGTGCAGGCCGTTGATGGCTTCCTGCGCCTCGGCACCGCTGGCCATTTCGACGAAGCCGAAGCCCTTGGAGCGGCCCGTATCGCGCTCCATCATGACTTTCGCGGAGGTGACGGAGCCGAACTGGGAGAACTGCTGGACCAGCGATTCGTCGCGGACAGAATAGGCCAGGTTGCCTACATAGAGTCGATTGTTCATAAATGTCTTTCTTTCGGAGTGAAGGGCCGGCCACTCGGGGCCAGCCACGGAGAGGAAATGGAAGCCAGTCAGCCCAGCTGGCCCTGCAGCACCATGCTGCGGCCCTGGGCCAAGGCGTACTGCACCGCCTGCGCATCGCAGGCAAAGTGGGGGACGAACCGGAAGATCCGGTCGTACATTCCCCGGCGGATGGAAACCGAGGCGGCAACACCGGCACTGGTGGATTTGGTGAGCGGCGTGACAACGTAGTTGCCTACGCACTCTGCGTTTTGTTTTTCAAGCATTGCGGACTGACGGGGGATCTTCGCCAGTAAGGCGTCCCGTCAGGGGTCAAAGGGGGGAAAGAAAAATCCCTGCGGCGCCATGGCACAGGGAGGGCTCGGGCAGATCCGGAAAAGAAGGTGGGGATCCGCAATGAGCTCGCCGCGAAAGAAGGAGTGACAGCCGACGGACTTCGCTGGAAGTGCGGCAGAACAGGCGATGGGAGTGCTGTCAGTCGGGCGCTGCCAAGGCAAGCAGTGGGCAGCGCATCGGCGCATTATGCCTCACAAATCAAAACAAGCAAACTTTTATTCAAAAGAGAGCATATTGTTCGATGGCGAAGCCGGCTCGAAAGTCTCCGAGGTGTGCGCCTTGCCAGCCCAGAAAGAAAAACGGGTCGCAGCGAAGCCGCTGCAACCCGTTGATTTCATTGGTAGGCGCGATTGGACTCGAACCAACGACCCCCACCATGTCAAGGTGGTGCTCTAACCAGCTGAGCTACGCGCCTGTGATCGTTCGAGAAAGCGAAAGTATAGCAGCAAAAAACCGCCCAGAAAGAAAACGGCTCAGCGCCTGCGCGCCGAGCGCACCCCCTGCACGCCGGCGACGATGCCCAGGACCTTGTTCAGCCGCCCGGCGTCGGACACCTCCACGGTGAAGGTCATCCAGGCCGTGCCCTTCACGGACTGGGTCTGCACGCCGATCACGTTGGTCTTCTCGCGCGCGAACACCTCGGAGATGTCGCGCAGCAGGCCCTGGCGGTCCGATGCCTCCACCGCCACGTCCACGGGATAGACGGCCGCCTCCGCCGGCAAGCTCCGCGGCCGACCCCATTGCACGTCGATCACGCGCTCGGCGTTGCGCGCGGCCATTTCGTGGAAGTTGCGGCAGTCGGAGCGGTGCACGCTCACGCCCTTGCCGCGCGTGACGAAGCCGCGGATGTCGTCGGGCGGCGCGGGCTTGCAGCATTTGGCCAGCTGCGTCATGAGCGAATCCACGCCGACCACGAGCACGCCGCCCTTGTGCGCGCCATCGGCCGTGCGCGCCTTCCTGACCAGCAGGTCGGGCTCCTGCGCCACCGGCTCGGGCGGGCGCAGCAGGGCCTCTATGGAGCGCAGCGACAGCTCGTCCTTGCCCACCATCTCGAACAGTGCGTCGGCGGACTTGAATCCCAGCTGGACGGCCAGGTCGTCATGCTTGATGGCCGTCTTGCCCTCGCGTTGCAACAGCTTTTCCACCAGTTCGCGCCCGCGCGTGACCGTCGCGTGGGTCGCCTGGGCATTGAACCAAGCGCGCACCTTGGCCTTGGCCCGGTTGCTGGTGAGGTAGCCCAGATCGGGGTTGAGCCAGTCGCGCGAGGGGCGGCCCTCCTTCACGGTGCTGATCTCCACCGTCTGGCCGTTCTGCAGCGGCGTGTTCAGCGGCACCATGGCCCCGTCCACGCGCGCGCCGCGGCAGCGGTGGCCCACGTTGGTGTGGACCGCGTAGGCGAAATCGACGGGCGTGGCGCCCTGGGGCAGTTCCACCACCGCGGCATCCGGCGTCAGCACGTAGATGCGGTCCTCGAACAGGCCGCTGCGGCTGGCCGAGCCGACCAGGTCGCGCTCCCAGGCCAGCAGCTGGCGCAGCACGGCGATCTTGGCGTCGTAGTCGCTGCTGGCCGACACGCCGGCATAGCCCTTGGTGCCTGCCTCCTTGTAGGCCCAGTGCGCGGCCACGCCGTGCTCGGCATGGTCGTGCATGGCCTGGGTGCGGATCTGGATCTCGATGGCCCTGCCGGCCTCGTCGCGCACCACCGTGTGCAGCGACTGGTAGCCGTTGGGCTTGGGTTTGGCGATGTAGTCGTCGAATTCGGCCTCGATGGAGGTGAACTGGCTGTGCACCCAGCTCAGGGCGGCATAGCAGTCCTTGACGCTGGGCACGATCACGCGCAGCGCGCGGATATCGAACACCTGGTCGAAGTCGAGCGACTTGCCGCGCATCTTCTTGACGATGCTGTAGATGTGCTTGGGCCGGCCGGACACGGTGGCGCTGATGCTGTGCGCGCGCAGCTCGGACTCCAGCCTGCTGCGCAGCTGCTCCATGTACAGCTCGCGCTCCACGCGCTTCTCGTCGAGCAGGCGCGCCACCTCCCTGTAGGTGTCGGGCTCCAGGAAGCGGAAGGCCAGGTCTTCCAGCTCCCATTTCATCTGCCAGATGCCCAGGCGGTTGGCCAGAGGGGCGAACACCTGCAGCGCCTCGCGCGCGATGGCCGGCGACACCGGGCGCTTGGTGGCCGCGTAGTAGCGCAGCGTCTGCAGGCGCGAGGCCAGGCGCAGCATGACCACGCGCAGGTCGCGCGAGAAGGCCAGCAGCATCTTGCGCACGTTCTCGGTCTGCGTGGCCGCATCGTCCACCTGCAGGCCTGCCACCTGCGCCTCGCGCGCCTGCAGCTGCACGCGCATGAGCTTGGTGGTCTCCACGGCCAGGGCCGCGAAGTTGCCGCCGAAGGCCTTGCCGATCACCTCCTCGGGCTTGTTCAGGTGCTCGCAGGTGTAGACCAGGTAGGCCGCCGCCTGCATGGTCTCGGAGCCGCCCAGGTTCCTGAGGATGGCGGCCACCGCGTCCGCATGGGCCAGCATGTTCTCCCCGGTCTCCAGCGTTTCGCCGATGAGCAGGGGCTCTGCGAAGGCCCGGGCGCGCACCAGGGCGTCGGCATGCTCCGCCTCCTCGACCTGCGATGTGGCCGCGATGAGCTGCGGCACGCCGTCGGGACGCGCCGCAGCGCCCCCAGCCTGCGCCATGGGTGGCGTCTGGCCGATGAAGCTGCTTCTCATGCTGCAGGCTCCTCCTGCCCGTCCAGCAGGAACCGGGCGACCACCTCGGCCTGGTCGTCATGGACCATCGTGGGCGCGTGGCCCACGCCGGCGAACTCCACCAGGCGCGCACGGGGCCCGCGCGCGGTCATCTGCTGCGCCGTCCGTGGCGACAACAGGTCCGATTGCATGCCGCGCAGCAGCAGGACCTGCGCCGTGATCCGGTCGTAGAGCTGCCACATCTGCTGCTCGCCCGCGCTCGCGGCCTCCGGCGTCAGCGCATGAAACGCCACGGCGATCGCCGGGTCGTAGTGCAGCACGAAGCCGCCCTGGGGCGCGGGGCGCACCATGGCGCGCGACAGTTCCAGCCACTCCTGCGGCGTGTGCGGCCCGAAGCTGCTGGACACGGCCCACAGCGCATCGGCCGCCTGCTGCAGCGAATCGAAATGCACGGGCTGGCCCAGGTACTGGCCGATGCGCTGGAGCGCCTGCCATTCGAGGCATGGTCCCACGTCGTTGAGCACCAGGCGCCGCACGGGCACGGGCAGCGGCAGGTCGGGCACGCCGCAGATGGCCATGCCCAGCAGCCCGCCCATGCTCGTGCCCACCCAGTCCAGGGTGGCGATGGGAGCCTGCTGCTGCAGCTGGCCCAGCAGCGCCAGCATGTCGGCCGCGTACACGGGCAGCTGGTAATCCATGGGGTCCGCCAGCCAGTCGCTGTGGCCGCGCCCGGCCACGTCGGGACAGACCACGCGCGCGTGGCGGCACAGCCTGCGCGCCAGCGTGTCGAAGTCGCGCCCCTGGCGCGACAGGCCATGCGCGCACACGATCACGTGGGGGTGGCGGGGATCACCCGTGTCGTTCCACTCCCAATAGGCCATGCGATGGCCTTCCTGTGCGGTGGCGCCGGCGGCCGCGGGGCCCGGGCACGGTACGTATTTCAGCGTAGGTTCAATCATGGAAACGGTACCGCCATGCAGCACTCGATAATGCCTGGGCTGCATCCTAATTCATTCGGAGAAACTCTCATGCTGAACGGTAAAACCGCCCTCGTCACCGGCTCCACCAGCGGCATCGGCCTTGGCATCGCCAAGGCCCTGGCACGCCAGGGGGCGAACATCGTGCTCAACGGCTTCGGCGACGTGGACGGGCCCCGGGCCGAGGTGCTGGCTGAGGGCCAGGCCGCGGGGGCCCGTGTGGCCTACCACGGCGCGGACATGAGCCGCCCCGCCGAGATCGAGGACATGCTCAAGTACGCCGCCTCCCAGTTCGGCCGCGTGGACATCCTGGTGAACAACGCCGGCATCCAGCATGTGGCCAGCGTGCAGGACTTCCCGCCCGAGCGCTGGGACGCCATCATCGCCATCAACCTCACCAGCGCCTTCCACACCACGCGCCTGGCCCTGCCGGGCATGCTGGCGAACAACTGGGGGCGCATCATCAACGTGGCCTCGGTGCACGGCTTGGTGGCCTCGGCGCAGAAGTCGGCCTACGTGGCGGCCAAGCACGGCATCGTGGGCCTGACCAAGGTGACGGCGCTGGAGAACGCCACCACGGGCGTGACCTGCAACGCCATCTGCCCGGGCTGGGTGCTCACCCCCCTGGTGCAGAAGCAGGTGGACGCCAAGGCTGCCGCTTTAGGCGTGTCCAACGAAGAAGCGAAGAAGGTCCTGCTGGGCGAAAAAGAGCCTTCCATGCAGTTCACCACGCCCGAGGAGCTGGGCGATCTGGCGGTGTTCTTCTGCTCGCCCGCCGCCAACAACGTGCGCGGCGTGGCCTGGAACATGGACGGCGGCTGGGTCGCGCAGTAAGCGCTGCCGCCACGATTCCTAATAGCTGCCAGCACTATTGCAGGAGGCTGGCTGCCCGAATCAACGCAGTTGCACCGAGCCCGAGATGTTCACCACCACCTGGGCCTTGCCGGCTTCCACCGGCACCGGCGCGTCGGCGGCCATGGATGCCGCCTTGGCCTCCATGGCCAGCATGCGCGGCCGCGGACCGGGAGCCATCTCGTTGCTGTTCACGCTCACCTCGCGCAAGTCGTAGCCGCCAAAGCCGAAACCGCGCGCCAGTTCGGTGGCACGCGCCTTGAAGGCCTCGATGGCCTTGGACTGCGCCTCGGTCTCGACCTTTGCGCGCGCCTCGCGCGACAGGTCGAAGGCGATCTGGCTGATCGCCATGCCCTGGATCCTGCCGGCCGTGCCCGTGATGCGCGCAAAGTCGCGCCCCTGCAGCACCAGTTCCGCGCGCCCCTGCCAGCCGGCGATCTTGCCGTCCTTGCCATGGCGCGGGTACATGCCGAAGGCCCCCGTGCGCACGTCCATCTGCTGCGGCTGTGCGCCGCGGCGCGCCTCGGCGAGCGCGGCATCCAGGGCCTGCTGCAGCTGCGCCTGCACCGCCGCCGCCTCCGGCGCTTCCCTCGTGGCGGCCAGCGTCAGGACCAGCAGGTCCTGCTGCACCTCGACCGTTCCGGAGGCCGACAACTGCAGCACGTTCTGCGGCACAGCGATCGATATGTTTTGGGCAAAAACGGCTGTAGCGCCCGCCAATAAAGCGCTGGCAGCTATGGTTTTGAAAGTTTTCTTCATATTCTCTCTCGTTCCTTCCTCGGTATGCAGGCCTGATCGGCGAATGCCGGCCGCCCCCGCCGGGCATCGTCATTGAACACCGGTCGGCGTCGTTGCGCTGCAGCGCAAAACCTGTAACAGTTGGTCAGACCCTAAGGGGAAACGCGAATTTCCGTCCACAAGCTGGTCAAAATCGGCTCTGTTACAAATTGGACTGGGGAAAGACAGCATGGCTTCAACAACCAACCGCACCGACAAGGTCCTCGTGGTGGACGACGATGCGCGCATCCGCGACCTGCTGCGCCGCTATCTCACGCAGGAAGGCTTCGAAGTCATGGTGGCGGAGGACGGCAAGGCGCTCAACCGCATCCTGCTGCGCGAGACCGTGGACCTGATCGTGCTCGACCTGATGATGCCCGGCGAGGACGGCCTGTCGATCTGCCGGCGCCTGCGCGCGGCCAGCGACCGCACGCCCATCATCATGCTCACCGCCAAGGGCGAGGACGTGGACCGCATCGTGGGCCTGGAGGTGGGCGCCGACGACTATCTCGGCAAGCCCTTCAACCCGCGCGAGCTGCTGGCGCGCATACACGCCGTGCTGCGCCGCCGCCCGCCGCAGGAGGCGCCGGGCGCCCCCTCGGGCGACAACGAGGTCGTGACCTTCGGCCCCTTCACCTTCGACCTGGGCACGCGCGCGCTGCAAAGGAACGGCGAGGAGCTGCCTCTGACCACGGGCGAGTTCGCCATGCTCAAGGCCCTGGTGCGCCACCCGCGCCAGCCGCTGTCGCGCGAGAAGCTCGCGCTGCTGGCGCGCGGGCGCGAGTTCGAGCCCTTCGACCGCAGCCTGGACGTGCAGATCTCGCGCCTGCGCAAGCTCGTGGAGGTGGATGCCGCCGCGCCGCGCTACATCCAAACCGTCTGGGGCGTGGGTTACGTGTTCGTGCCGGACGGCACGAACTGATCCCGCGGGTCGCCATCACACCTGACCAGACGGACACAGGACGCGGCCGCCCTGCGGGCGCCGCGCCCCAGCATGCCGCCACCACCATGAACGCCACCCACGACATGCCTTCGGACGCCACCAGCCCGGCGCCGCTGGAGGCCTCGGCCAGCCGCCGGCCCCAGCGTTCGCGCGTGGGGCTGAACCTGTTCTGGCGTACCTTCTTCCTGCTGGCGCTGTTGCTGGTGGGCTGCATCCTGGCCTGGGTGCAGACGCTGCGCGCGCTGGAGTTCGAGCCGCGCACGCTGCAGACGGCGCAGCAGATTGCCTCCATGGTCAACCTGAGCCGCGCGGCGCTCGTGCATTCCGACGCCATCGCCCGTGTGTCCCTGCTCAAGACCATGGCGGACCAGGAGGGCGTGCGCATCCTGCCGCGCGAACCCAAGGACAAGTTCGAGCTGCTCCCGCCCTCGGCCCTGGGGCAGCGCCTGACCGAGGAGCTCACGCAGCGGCTGGGGCCGGGCACCATCGTGGCCAGCAGCGTCAACGGCGAGAACGGCCTGTGGGTGGGCTTCATCATCAACGGAGACCCCAACTGGCTGCTCATGGACCGCTCGCGCCTGTCCACGGCCGGCGGCAAGACCTGGCTGGTCTGGCTCATCATCGTGGGCGCGCTGTCGCTGGCGGGCGCCGCCATCATCGCGCGGCTCATCAACCACCCGCTCAAGCAGCTCAGCGACGCCGCCAACCGCGTGCGCGACGGCGACTTCGCCGCCGGCCAGCTCGACGAGGAGGCCGTGACCAGCGAGATCCGCGAGGTCAACATCGGCTTCAACCGCATGGCGCAGAAGCTCGCCAAGCTGGAGCAGGACCGCGCCGTGATGCTGGCCGGCATCTCGCACGACCTGCGCACGCCGCTGGCGCGCCTGCGCCTGGAGACCGAGATGAGCGTGACCGACGAGGTGGCGCGCGAGCACATGGTGGCCGACATCGTGCAGCTCGACGCCACCATCGACAAGTTCCTCGACTACGCGCGTCCCGACACCGTGGCGCTCAGCCCCGTCAACCTGCATGGCGTGGTGTCCTCCTGCGTGTACGCGGTGCAGGACCACCGCGAGCTGCAGATCACCATGAACGTGCCCGAGGACCTGATGGCGATGGCGGACGAAGTGGAGCTGGCGCGCGTGATCTCCAACCTGCTGGAGAACGCGCGCCGCTACGGCAAGAACCGCGAAACCGGCATCACCACCGTGGACATCGCCGCCAAGGCGCGCGAGAAATGGGTGCTGATCAAGCTGCGCGACCATGGCCCCGGCGCGCCGCCGGAGCAGCTGGCCAACCTGACCAAGCCGTTCTTCCGCGGCGACTCGGCGCGCACGGCGGCCGCGGGCGCGGGCCTGGGCCTGTCCATCGTGGACAAGACCGTGCAGCGCATGGGCGGCATCTTCGCGCTGGCGAATTCGGCCTCGGGCGGGCTCGTGGCCCACATCCAGCTGCAGCGCGCCACCGACCTGCCCGAGGGGCAGGACCCGCAGCAGCGCCTGCAGCGCCCGCAGGTCAAGCGCCACCTGCCGCCTACGGCAGACCTGCCGAAGCGGCCGGTATAGGCGTCAAGCGCGGCGCACCAGCAAGACGGCGGCGCGCGCCTCGATGGCCAGGCCCTGCCCCACGGGGCCCAGGCGCTCGGCCGTCTTGGCCTTCACGTTCACCTGGTCGCCCTGCAGGCCCAGGGCGCCGGCGATGCGCTCGCGCATGGCCGGTATGTGGGCCGCCAGGCGCGGCGCCTGCGCCACCACGGTGCTGTCGATGTTGCCGATGGCGTAGCCCCTTTCCCGCACGCGGCGCGCGGCCTCGGTGAGCAGCGCCACGGAATCGGCGCCGCGGAAACGCGCATCGGTGTCGGGGAAATGGCTGCCGATGTCGCCCAGGGCCGCCGCGCCCAGCAGCGCATCGGTGATGGCGTGCAGCAGCACGTCGGCGTCGGAATGCCCCAGCAGCCCCATCGCATGGGGAATCTCCACGCCGCCGATGACCAGGCGCCGCCCGGGCACCAGCGCATGCACGTCCCAACCCTCGCCAATCCTGAAATCCATGCTCGTTCCGTTCGCCGCTAGCGCGGTGTTGTGGAGGAAAAAAAGGTCTGCGCCGGCTCGCTGGCCGCCGCGCCGCGCGCGCCGCCGAATCGATCCAGCGTGGCACCGTGCATGCGCTGGGCCAGCACGGCCTCGGCCAGGGCGAAGTCGTCCGGGTAGGTCACCTTGAAGTTCTGCGCGCCGCCGGGCACCAGGCGCGGGTGCAGGCCCATGGCCTCCATGGCGCTGGCCTCGTCGGTGGCCCCCACGCCCACATGCTCCAGCGCGCGGCGCAGCGCGCCGATGCGGAACATCTGCGGCGTCTGCGCGAGCCACTTGTCGCTGCGGTCCACGGTGGAGGCCACGCGCACGCCGCCGGGCCCGTCCGTGGCGGTCTTGAGCGTGTCGGCCAGCTTGTGCGCGAGCAGCCCGCCCACGCTGTCGTGCTGGCAGGCGTCGATCAGCGCATCGATCTGCGCCGTGGCCACCAGGCAGCGCGCGGCGTCGTGCACCAGCACCCAGTCCTCGTCCAGCGCCCCGCGCGCCTGCAGGGCCTTGATGCCGCCCAACACCGTGTCGGCGCGCGTGGCGCCGCCGCAGGGCACGGCGAAGAAGGCCGGATGCGTGTGCTGCGCAAAGAACCCGTCGCCCGGCGCCACGGCCACCAGCGTGCCCGCCAGCCGCGCCACGCCGGCAAAGGCCGCCAGCGTGTGCAGCACCATGGGCTGGCCGGCGACCACCTGGTACTGCTTGGGCAGCACGGCGCCCGCGCCCGGCTGCGTGCGCAAGGCACGCGTGCCCGTGCCCGCGCAGGGCAGCAGCGCCCAAAAGCGCCCGGGCACGTGGCGGACAGGGTTGTAGGCGGGCAACAGGTCGGTCATGGGTGGGCATTCTAAAATCGCGGGTTGCCACAAGCCTGCCGAGGCGCATCGCGCACCTATCCAGGCGACACCTCCCGCATGGACCTGCCCAAACTCTCCCCCGGAAAACGCTTCACCCTGCCCCGCCCCGCGGGCAGCAGCGACGCCCTGCTGCTGGCCCGCCTGGGCGAGCGCGAGAAGGCCGCCGGCCGCTGCACGGCCATCGTCACGTCCGACGCATCGGACGCGCAGCGCCTCATCGACGAGATGGCGTTTTTCGCGCCCGGGCTGCGCTGCGCGCTGTTTCCCGACTGGGAGACACTGCCGTACGACAGCTTCTCGCCGCACCAGGACCTGATCAGCGAGCGCCTGGCCACGCTGTGGCGCATCTCCCAGGGCGAGGCCGACGTGGTGCTGGTGCCCGCCACCACGGCCCTGTACCGCCTGGCGCCGCCCGCGTTCCTGGCCGGCTACACCTTCCACTTCAAGGTCAGGCAAAGGCTGGACGAAGCCAAGCTGCGCGCGCAGCTGACCCTGGCCGGCTACCAGCATGTGTCCCAGGTGGTGGGCCACGGCGAATACGCGGTGCGCGGCGGGCTCATCGACCTGTTTCCCATGGGCTCGCCGCAGCCCTACCGCGTGGATCTGTTCGACGACGAGATCGACTCCATCCGCACCTTCGACCCCGACAGCCAGCGCAGCCTGTACCCCGTGCCCGAGGTGCGGCTGCTGCCCGGGCGCGAGTTCCCCATGGACGACGCGGCGCGCGCCAAGTTCCGCCAGCGCTGGCGCGAGCTGCTGGAGGGCGACCCCACGCGCAGCCGCATCTACAAGGACATGGGCAACGGCGTGGCCACGGCGGGCATCGAGTACTACCTGCCGCTGTTTTTCGACGAGACCGCCACGGTGTTCGACTATCTGGGCGAACAGGCCACGGTGGTGCTGCACGGCGACCTGGAGACCGCCTTCCAGCGCTTCTGGCAGGACACGCGCGAGCGCTACCGCCTGATCCAGGGCGACCCGGACCACCCCACCCTGCCGCCCGAGGCGCTGTTCCTCTCGGCCGACCAGTTCTACGCGCAGGCCAAGCCGCACGCCCAGCTGTCGCTGCGCCCGGGCGTGGAAGACGTGGCCGACAACGCCCGGTTCCAGAAGCTGCCCGACCTGTCCGTGGCACGCGGCGCCGAGGACCCGCTGGCGCGGCTGCAGGCCCACATCCGCGCCACGGCGCAGCGCGTGCTGCTGCTGGCCGAAAGCGACGGCCGGCGCGAGAGCCTGCTGGACTTCCTGCGCGCCTCGGGCCTGAATCCGCCGGCGTTCGACTCGCTGGCCGAGTTCCAGGCCACGCCCGGGGAGCGCGTGGGCATTGCCACGGCGGCGCTGGCGACGGGCTTCGCCTGGATCGAGGAAGGCCTGGACCTGGTCACCGAGACCGAGCTGTTCGCCCAGGGCGCCACCACCCGCCGGCGCAAGAAGCAGGAGCAGGCCAGCGACGTGGAGGCGCTGATCAAGGACCTGTCGGAGCTGAAAGTGGGCGACCCGGTGGTGCACAACCAGCACGGCATAGGGCGCTACCGCGGCCTGGTCAGCATGGACGTGGGCAACAAAAACCCCGACGGCAGCCCGGCGCCGCAGGAGTTCCTGCACCTGGAATACGCCGACAAGGCCGTGCTCTACGTGCCCGTGAGCCAGCTGCAGCTCATCGGCCGCTACACCGGCGTGTCGGCCGACGAGGCGCCGCTGCACAAGCTGGGCAGCGGCCAGTGGGAGAAGGCCAAGCGCAAGGCCGCCGAACAAGTGCGCGACGCGGCGGCCGAGCTGCTCAACATCTACGCCCGGCGCGCCGCGCGCCAGGGCCACGCCTTCCGCTACGCGCCGCAGGACTACGAGCAGTTCGTCGCCGATTTCGGCTTCGAGGAAACGGCCGACCAGAACGCCGCCATCCACGCCGTGGTGCAGGACATGATCAGCCCGCGCCCCATGGACCGCCTGGTCTGCGGCGACGTGGGCTTCGGCAAGACCGAGGTCGCCCTGCGCGCCTGCTTCGTCGCCGTGACGGGCGGCAAGCAGGTCGCCTTCCTCGCGCCCACCACGCTGCTGGCCGAGCAGCACTACCGCACGCTGTGCGACCGCTTCGCCAAATGGCCCGTGAAGGTGGCCGAGGTCTCGCGCTTCCGCTCGGGCAAGGAGATCACCGCAGCCGTGAAGGGCATCGCCGATGGCACGGTGGACATCGTCGTGGGCACGCACAAGCTGCTCAGCGAATCGACCAAGTTCAAGAACCTGGGCCTGCTCATCATCGACGAGGAACACCGCTTCGGCGTGCGCCACAAGGAGGCCATGAAGGCCCTGCGCGCCGAGGTGGACGTGCTCACGCTCACGGCCACGCCCATCCCGCGCACCATGGGCATGGCGCTGGAGGGCCTGCGCGACCTCTCCGTGATCGCCACCGCGCCGCAGCGCCGCCTGGCCATCAAGACCTTCGTGAGGAACGAGGGCACGGGCGTGATCCGCGAGGCCGTGCTGCGCGAACTGAAGCGCGGCGGCCAGTGCTACTTTTTGCACAACGAGGTCGAGACCATAGAGAACCGGCGCCAGAAGCTGGAGGAAATACTGCCCGAGGCGCGCATCGCCGTGGCCCACGGCCAGATGCCCGAGCGCGAGCTGGAGAAGGTCATGCGCGACTTCGTGGCCCAGCGCTACAACATCCTGCTGTGCTCGACCATCATCGAGACCGGCATCGACGTGCCCAGCGCCAACACCATCCTCATCAGCCGCGCCGACAAGTTCGGCCTGGCCCAGCTGCACCAGCTGCGCGGCCGCGTGGGCCGCAGCCACCACCAGGCCTATGCCTACCTGATGGTGCCCGACATGGACGGCCTGACCAAGCAGGCCCAGCAGCGCCTGGACGCCATCCAGCAGATGGAGGAGCTGGGCAGCGGCTTCTACCTGGCCATGCACGACCTGGAGATTCGCGGCGCCGGCGAGGTGCTGGGCGAGAACCAGAGCGGCAACATGCTGGAGGTGGGCTTCCAGCTCTACAACGAAATGCTGTCCGAGGCCGTGCGCTGCCTCAAGGCCGGCAAGGAGCCCGACCTGCTCGCGCCCATGCAGGCGGCGACCGACATCAACCTGCACGCGCCCGCGCTGCTGCCCGACGACTACTGCGGCGACGTGCACCTGCGCCTGTCGTTCTACAAGAAGCTGGCCACGGCGCGCACCAGCGACCAGATCGACGCGCTGCTCGAAGAGATCGTGGACCGCTTCGGCAAGCTGCCGCCGCAGGCGCAGACGCTGATCGACGTGCACCGCCTGCGCGTGCTCAGCGCGCCCTACGGCGTGGTCAAGGTGGATGCGGCCCCCGGCATCATCCACATCACCTTCAAGCCCCGGCCTCCGGTGGACCCCATGGCCATCATCGGGCTCATCCAGAAGAACCGGCACATCAAGCTGGCCGGCAACGAAAAGCTGCGCATAGAGCGCGAACTGCCCGAGGCCACCGCGCGCGCGCAGATGGTGCGCGACGTGCTGCGCAGCCTGGGCCAGCCGCCGGCCGAAGCGGCGCAGGCGGCCTGAGCCATGGTCCTCGAAGCCGCATTCGCCCTGCTCGCCCTGGCCATCGCGCTGGCCTTCAGGCCCTGGCGGCTTTTGGGCAGCCGCGAGCCCCTGGCGCACGAGACGCATGGCGCTCCCTCCGCGCTGTGGACGCCGCTGCTGGCCACCCTGGTCATCCTGCCCTGGGCCTGGGCCCTGCCCACGCTGCACCACATGCCGCTGCAGCTGCAATGGTCGGGCGCCTGCCTGGTGCTGCTCATGCTGGGCTGGCCGCTGGCCGTGCCCGTGCTGCTGGCCGTGGGGGCGATCGCCGCGCTGGTCTCGCCCGGCCTGTCATGGGCCGACGCCCTGAGCCTGGCCGTGTGGCAGGGCGTGGTGCCGGCCACGCTGGCGCTGCCGCTGGGCGCGCTGCTGCGGCGCGGCGCCGGCACGCACGCACTCGACGGCGTGCGCCCCTTCGTCTACGTGCTGGGCCGGGCCTTCCTGGGCACGGCGGCATGCATGTTCGTGGCCGGCTCGCTGTCGCAATGGACCGGCCACGTGCTGCCGGGCGTGGGCGAGCAGCTGTCGCTGGTGGCGCGCTGGCTCATGGCCTGGGGCGACGCCGTGGTCACCGGCATGCTGTGCGCGGTGTTCGTGGCCTTCAAGCCCGAATGGCTGGCCACCTGGTCCGACCAGATCTACCTGCCCCGGCCCTGAACGACAATCCCCTTTTTTACCCGCTCCCGCTGCCCCATGCGTTCCACTCCCACCGAAATCGCCCCCGGCCTCGTCGTGCAGGGCATCACGCCGCCGCTGGCGCTGAAGAACTACAAGCTCATCGCCTTCGACATGGACTCCACGCTGATCAACATCGAATGCGTGGACGAGATCGCCGACTTCGTCGGCTGCAAGGCCGAGGTGGCGGCCATCACCGAGGCCGCCATGCAGGGCGTGATCACCGACTTCAAGGAAAGCCTGCGCCGGCGCGTGGCGCTGCTCAAGGGCGTGACCATGGCCGACCTGGAGCGCGTCTACGGCGAGCGCCTGCGTATCAACCCGGGTGCCGCCGAGCTGGTGCGCGCCTGCCGGGCGGCGGGGCTCAAGACCCTGCTGGTCTCGGGCGGCTTCACCTTCTTTGCTCACCGCGTGCGCGAGCAGCTCGGCATCGACTTCGCGCGCGCCAACGTGCTGGAGGTGCGCAGCAGCACCAATTGCGGCGAGCTCACGGGCCGCATGGTGGACCAGGCCTGGGGCGACATCTGCGATGGCCTTGAAAAGCGCCGCACCATGCTCGAGGTCGCCTCGCTGCTGGGCATCGAGCCCGAGCAGTGCATCGCCATGGGCGACGGCGCCAACGACCTGCCCATGATGGGCGCGGCCGGCCTGTCGGTGGCCTACCACGCCAAGCCCGCAGTGCGCGCCCAGGCCCAGGTGGCCATCAACCAGGGGGGATTGGACCGCCTGCTGGAAATACTGAAATGAGGCAGGCGGGGCCGCGCCGCGCCGGCTTCATGCGCCGCGGATAGCCGCCGATACGTATGCACATCCTCATCGTGGACGACGAAGCCCTGGCGCGCAGCCGCCTGCGCACCCTGCTGGGCGACTGCGATGCGCGCCACACGGTGGCGGAGGCCGCCCACGCCGCCGACGCGCTGGCGCAGCTGGCCATCAGCGGCGGCCGGGCCGTGGACGTGGTGCTGCTCGACATCCACATGCCGGGCCAGGACGGCCTGGCGCTGGCGCACCAGATCCGGCGCCTGCCGCACCCGCCGGCCATCGTGTTCGTCACCGCGCACGCGGACCATGCGCTGTCGGCCTTCGAGCTCGACGCGGTGGACTACCTCACCAAGCCCGTGCGCCTGCAGCGCCTGCAGCAGGCCCTGGCGAAGGTCCGGCGCGCCACGGGCCAGGGCGCGTCCGCGCAGGCGGCGCAGCCGCCCGAGGGCGAGGCCCTGCTGATCCAGGAGCGCGGCCGCACCGAGCGCGTGCCGCTGGCCGACGTGCTGTACCTGCGCGCCGAGCAGAAGTACGTCACGGTGCGCACCGCCACGCGCAGCTTCATCGTGGACGACGCGCTGTCGGAGCTGGAGGCGCGCCACGCCGCGCATTTCCTGCGCGTGCACCGCAGCACCCTCGTGGCCCGCCGCGCCATGCGCGCGCTGGAAAAGCACTACGACGAGGCCGAGGGCGAGGGCTGGGCCGTGCGCCTGCACGGGCTGGCCGAGCTCCTGCCCGTTTCGCGCCGCCAGATGGCCGCGGTGCGCGAGGCGCTGGCCGGATGAGCGCCGATTTGCATTCGATCGGATAACCAGGCAGGGACCATCGGAGAAGCTGGCGCCGCACAGGCCAGAGCCGCCGCGCCGCCCTGGCGGGGCGCTCCGTTTCAGCCTAGAAACGGCAGTTGGATGCGCTTGCCAGTGCCGCTATTGGCGTGCCAGGCAAGGCGGAGCAACGCCGCATGGCACGCCGAGAGCGGTGCCGACAAGTGCATGGCGCTGTCACCCAAAAGGCGAGCGTGATCGGAGCCAGCGAGTTCAAGTATGGCGCGGCTTTCAAGAAGATGGCAAGCGGTCAACTGCCGTTTCCAGGTTCAATGCCCGTGGTGTGCAAGCTCGCCGACCACGGCCACTGCCGCCATGCCCGCCGCGAGCCAGGCAATCTGCACCAGCGTCTGCGCGGCCGTCAGGCGCTTTTGCAGCTGTGGAATCAAATCGGCCAGGGCCACGTAGATGAAGCTGCTGGCCGCGATGGCCAGGAAGTACGGCAGCGCCCCGTCCCACAGGCCCACCAGGTAGTAGCCCACGAAGCCGCCCAGGGCCGTCACGGCACCGGCCAACGACACCTTGAGCAGGGCCGCATTGCGGTGGCGGCTGCTGTGGCGCAGCACCACCAGGTCGCCGATGTGGTGCGGCACCTCGTGCGCCAGCACCGACAGCGCGGCCACCGCGCCCAGGCGCATGTCGGCCACGAAGGCAGAGGCGATCAGCACCCCGTCGCCAAAGCAGTGCACGCTGTCGCCCGTGAGCAGCGACCAGCCGCCATGCCCATGGTGGTGCCGGTGATCGTGCGCCGCATGGGCATGGCCGTGGATGTGCTGCTCGCCCGGGCTGTGCTCGTGGCCGTGGTGCCACAGCTCTGCCTTGTCCAGCAGGAAGAAGAACACCAGCCCCAGCAGCAGCGTGGCGAACAGGTTGCGCGCGCTGGCCTCGCCCTCGAAGGCCTCGGGCAGGATGAGCATGAAGGCCGTGGCCAGCAGCGCACCAGCCGCCAGGCTCAGCAGATGCTGCGGCCCCACGCGCCCGCGCCCACCCAGGCCCACGCGCAGCAGCGCCGCCGCCAGCCACACACTGCCAATGCCTGCGGCCAGGGTGGCCAGAATGATTGCTACCAATGTCATAGCTATTCGCGCTTGTCCCTATTGGGGAAACGCTTATTTCTCTCTTAAAACAAAAAACACGCGCCATCAAAAAAAGCCCCGAGGGGCTTTTGCCGTCGCTGCATCCCGGACGCCGCTCACGCTACGCCGTTGCGCCTGAACCAGGCCAGCATGCGCTGCCAGCCATCCTGCGCCGCCTCCTTGCGGTAGCTCGGGCGGTAGTCCGCATGGAAGGCATGGGGCGCGTCCGGATAGACCACGAACTCCGAGGCCTTCGCGGCGGATGAGCCTTGCGCGAGGGCAGCTTTCATCTTATCAATCGTGTTGTCATTTTCAGAAGACGACTGCACCAATTGAATGGGCATAACGGCTGTTGTGCAGCCCACTCATGACAGACCGATATCAGCAGTCGGCTGCACCAATCTCGTCTATGCTTAATACTCGTGTGCACCAAAGCGAGGTGAGCATGGCGACCGATACCGTACCGATTGCCGAGCACGGCGTAGCCACCCTGCCAGAACAGGCATGGGAGCGTGCGCGTCGTCGTGCGGAGATCATTGGGCCGCTGGCGCAGTCGGAGACGGTCGGGCATGAAGCGGCCGACGCGGCAGCCCAGGCACTGGGTTTGTCCCGGCGGCAGGTCTACGTCCTGATCCGCCGTGCCCGGCAAGGTTCGGGACTGGTCACTGACTTGGCTCTTGGGCAGTCGAGCGGTGGCAAAGGTAAAGGCCGCTTGCCGGAGTCGGTCGAACGAATCATCCGCGAGTTGCTCCAAAAGCGCTTCCTGACCAAGCAGAAGCGCAGCCTGGCGGCCTTCCACCGCGAAGTTGCGCGGACGTGCAAGCTGCAGAAGCTGCGGGTGCCGGCGCGCAACACGGTGGCGTTGCGGATCGCCAGCCTTGATCCACTCAAGACCACTCGCCTTCGGGAAGGCCAAGATGCGTCCCGCACCCTGCAAGGTGCCGGTGGTGTTCCGCCGCCAGTTTCCGCACCGCTGGAGCAGGTGCAGATCGACCACACAGTCATCGACCTGATCGTGGTGGACGAGCGCGACCGGCAACCGATTGGCCGTCCGTACCTGACCCTCGCCATCGACGTGTTCACCCGCTGCGTGCTCGGCATTGTCGTCACGCTGGAAGCACCGTCTGCCGTTTCGGTTGGTCTGTGCCTCGCGCATGTCGCCTGCGACAAGCGCCCTTGGTTGGAAAGGTTGGACGTGGAAATGGTCTGGCCGATGAGTGGCAAGCCCGCGCTGCTCTACCTGGACAACGCGGCCGAATTCAAGAGCGAGGCGCTGCGCCGTGGCTGCGAGCAGCATGGCATCCGGTTGGACTATCGGCCTCTCGGGCAGCCGCACTATGGCGGCATCGTGGAACGGATCATCGGCACGGCGATGCAGATGATCCACGACGATCTACCGGGAACAACCTTCTCCAACCCGGACCAGCGCGGCGACTACGATTCCGAAAATAAGGCCGCCCTGACGCTGCGCGAGCTGGAGCGCTGGCTCACATTGGCGGTCGGCACCTACCACGGCTCGGTGCACAACGGTCTGCTTCAGCCACCGGCGGCGCGCTGGGCCGAGGCCGTGGCGCGCGTCGGCGTGCCGACCGTCGTCACCCGCGCCACTGCCTTTCTGGTCGATTTCCTGCCCGTCCTCCGCCGCACCCTGACCCGCACTGGCTTCGTCATCGACCACATCCACTACTACGCCGATGCGCTCAAGCCGTGGATAGCTCGGCGCGACCGCCTGCCTGCGTTCCTGATCCGGCGCGACCCACGCGACATTAGCCGCATTTGGGTGCTGGAGCCGGAGGGGCAGCACTATCTGGAAATTCCATACCGTACCTTGTCGCACCCGGCTGTCACCCTCTGGGAGCAACGGCAGGCACTGGCGAAATTGCGGCAACAAGGGCGCGAACAGGTGGATGAGTCGGCGCTGTTCCGCATGATCGGGCAGATGCGCGAAATCGTGACCACTGCGCAGAAAGCCACGCGCAAGGCGCGGCGCGACGCGGATCGACGCCAGCATCTCAAGTCAACGGAACAACCTATCAAAGCCACGCCACCAGCGGACACGGACATGGCAGACGCGCAGGCGGACAACCAGCCACCTGCCAAACCGTTCGACCAGATTGAGGAGTGGTAGCCGTGGACGAATATCCCATCATCGACCTGTCCCACCTGCTGCCGGCGGCCCAGGGCCTGGCCCGTCTCCCGGCGGACGAGCGCATCCATCGCCTGCGCGCCGACCGCTGGATCGGCTATCCGCGAGCAGTCGAGGCGTTGAACCGGCTGGAAGCCCTGTATACGTGGCCAAACAAACAACGCATGCCCAACCTGCTGTTGGTCGGTCCAACCAACAACGGCAAGTCGATGATCGTCGAGAAGTTCCACCGCGCCCACCCGGCCAGCTCTGACGCCGACCAGGAGCACATCCCGGTATTGGTCGTGCAGATGCCGTCCGAGCCGTCGGTGATCCGCTTCTACGTTGCGCTGCTTGCGGCGATGGGTGCACCATTGCGACCGCGCCCACGGCTGCCGGAAATAGAGCAACTGGCGCTGGTACTGCTGCGCAAGGTCGGCGTGCGCATGCTGGTGATCGACGAACTGCACAACGTCCTGGCCGGCAACAGCGTCAACCGCCGGGAATTCCTCAACCTGCTGCGTTTCCTCGGCAATGAGCTGCGCATCCCGCTGGTTGGGGTCGGCACGCGCGACGCCTACCTGGCGATCCGCTCGGATGACCAGTTGGAAAATCGGTTCGAGCCGATGATGCTGCCGGTGTGGGAGGCCAACGACGATTGCTGCTCACTGCTGGCCAGCTTCGCCGCTTCGCTTCCATTGCGGCGACCCTCGTCGATTGCCACGCTGGACATGGCTCGCTACCTGCTCACACGCAGCGAGGGCACTATCGGCGAACTGGCGCACTTGCTGATGGCGGCGGCCATCGTCGCCGTGGAGAGCGGCGAGGAAGCGATCAACCACCGCACGCTCAGCATGGCCGATTACACCGGCCCAAGTGAGCGGCGGCGGCAATTCGAGCGGGAACTGATGTGAAGCCAGCGGCGCGCTGGCCACTGCATCCGGTACCCAGGGAAGGCGAAGCCCTGTCTTCGTGGCTCAACCGCGTGGCCCTTTGCTATCACATGGAAGTGTCCGAGCTGCTGGAGCACGATCTTGGTCACGGCCAGGTTGATGATCTGGACACCGCGCCACCACTGGCGCTGCTGGCGATGCTCTCCCAGCGGAGCGGTATCGAGCTGGATCGGCTGCGCTGCATGAGTTTCGCTGGCTGGGTGCCTTGGCTACTGGACGGCCTTGATGATCAGATTCCAGCCGCATTGGAAACCTATGCGTTCCAGCTCTCGGTACTGCTGCCGAGATTCCGCCGTAAGACGCGATCCATCACGAGCTGGCGTGCCTGGCTGCCCAGCCAGCCGATAAACCGCGCCTGTCCGCTCTGCCTGAACGATCCGGAGAACCAAGCCGTACTGCTCGCGTGGAAGCTGCCCCTGATGCTGAGTTGCCCGCTGCATGGCTGCTGGCTGGAATCCTATTGGGGCGTGCCAGGGCGGTTTATCGGCTGGGAGAACGCCGACGCCGAACCGCGCACCGCCAGCGACGCGATTGCGGCGATGGACCAGCGTACCTGGCAGGCACTGACAACCGGTCACGTGGAGCTGCCGCGCCGAAGCATCCACGCCGGATTGTGGTTTCGGCTGCTACGCACGCTGCTCGATGAGCTGAACACCCCGCTTTCCGCGTGCGGAACCTGCGCGGGGTATCTCCGCCAAGCCTGGGAAGGCTGCGGGCATCCGCTGCGTGCTGGGCAAAGTCTGTGGCGACCGTATGAAACCCTGAATCCGGCAGTACGGTTGCAGATGCTGGAGGCGGCGGCAACGGCAATCAGCTTGATTGAGGTGAGGGACATAAGCCCGCCAGGCGAGGAGGCAAAGCTATTCTGGTCCGAGCCCCAAACCGGGTTCACCAGTGGCCTGCCGACGAAAGCGCCGAAGCCCGAACCCATCAATCACAGGCAGCGTGCAGTCCAGGCCATCGACGAGGCCATCATTGAAGCGCGGTACGACCCCGAGACGGCACGCTCATTGTTTGCGTTGGCTTCCTATGGTCGGCGCGACCCAGCTTCCCTGGAACAGTTGCGCGCCACCTTCGCGAAGGAAGGCATTCCCCCGGAATTTCTGTCACATTATGAGCCTGACGGACCCTTTGCATGTCTTAGACAAAATGACCGGTTAAGTGACAAATTTTGACGGCCTGAGCTTTCCGGCGCACACTGTCACATAATCGAACGTATATGTGACAGGTGCAAAATGTTGATCGGCTACATGCGGGTATCGAAAGCGGACGGCTCTCAAGCGACCGATTTGCAGCGCGACGCGCTGATTGCTGCCGGCGTCGATCCGGCACATCTCTACGAGGATCAAGCGTCCGGGAAGCGCGAGGATCGGCCCGGTTTGGCAAGCTGTCTGAAAGCGCTACGCGATGGCGATACGCTGGTGGTGTGGAAGCTGGATCGGCTCGGCCGCGACCTGCGGCATCTGATCAACACCGTACATGACCTGACTGGACATGGCATCGGCCTCAAGGTGCTGACCGGCCACGGCGCGGCCATCGACACCACGACCGCCGCCGGCAAACTGGTCTTTGGCATTTTCGCTGCGCTGGCCGAGTTCGAGCGCGAGCTGATCGCCGAACGCACAGTTGCCGGTTTAGCGTCGGCACGGGCACGCGGACGGAAAGGCGGGCGGCCGTTCAAGATGACGGCGGCCAAGCTGCGCTTGGCCATGGCGGCTATGGGGCAACCGGAAACCAAGGTCAGCGATTTGTGCCAGGAACTCGGGATTACCCGGCAGACCTTGTATCGGCATATTTCACCCTCCGGTCAGTTGCGTTCCGACGGAACGAAGTTGCTCAGTAAGGCTTGACCTTCATTCCATCATAACCACCACCCATCGCCTGAAATAGAGCGGCACTATCGGCAAGTCGTTGCGCCTGCGCTGCGACCAAGGCAATGCTATTTTGTTGAGCCTGCTGCCTTGCAATCAGCAATTGCGTGTAGCTGGCTGCGCCAAGCGCATACTGACGCCCCGTGGATTCAAGGGAAGACTGTGCAGTTGAGTCTGCAAACGCGAGTGAACTCAATGCCTGTGCATCGTGCTCCAGTGCGCTCAATGTGTCCGCCACGTTGCGCAGAGCGTCGAGCACAACGCCCTGATAATTTTCCGCTGCGGCATCCAATGCCGCCAGCGATGCCCGTTTTTCTGCGGGTAGTCCCGGATTGAATAGTGGCTGGGTCAACTGCCCCAGCACACTCCAAACAGCAGAGTTGCCGCCAAAAAGAGCCCCGGTTGTGAGTGCTTGTGAGCCAAGGTTTGCACTGAGGTTGATTTGTGGATACAGCTTGGCGATCGCCACCCCATATTCGGCATTCGCCGCGTGAAGCAATGCTTCTGCCGCCTGAATATCAGGCCGTCTGCGCACCAGATCAGAAGGCATCACAAGAGGCAATTCGGTGGGCAGTTTGAACTCGGCCAAAGTGAAATCCGGCACCTTCGCGTCACCAGGGGCCTGGCCGGAAAGCGTAGCCAGAAGATGCTCACTTTGTTGCAGTTGCTTGAGCAACAGGGGTAGTCCAGAACGAGTCTGTTCGGTCTGCGTTTGCTGTGCAAGCAGTTCGTCCGGTGCTGCTTGACCAAAACGCACCCGCTCGCGGGTGACATTGATCTGCTCGTCCTGTGCTTCGACCATCGCTTTGGTGGCCGCAAGCTGACCCGCGAGTTTTGCTCGGACAATGGCGGTGGTGGTGATATTTGCCGCAAGGGTCAGTTGCGCGCCCGCCAGTTCATGGCTCCGGTAGTCCACACGAGCGGCCAGCGCTTCCAGCGCACGACGATTCCCTCCGGCCAAGTCGAGGCGGTAATTTACGCCAACACTGGTGTTGTAAAGACTGAACTCACGTGCCTCGCCGGCCAATCCGAGACCGCTGGAGCTCATGCGTTGGCGTTGCGCACCGATACTCGCATCGACTTGGGGGTAGCGCGTTGATCCCGCTTGCGCAGCATGAAGCTCCTGCGCCTGCCGCAGTGTCGATTTTGCGGAGGCTAACGTGGGACTGTTTTGTAAAGCCAATGCAATCAGTGCATCGAGTCTGTATGACCCCAGGCTGTGCCACCATTCCGAACTGACCTCCCGACCGACCCGGAGGGTTTGCACTTCCCCCAAGGGGATTGTGGACAAGGCGGTTTGCGCTGGCATGGTGGCAACGGTGTATTTGGATGTAGTCGGCGCTTCGGGGCGTTTGAAGTCAGGCCCGACCGCACAACCAGCCAACAAACCAACAAGTGCGAGAGATGTCAGGGCTCTGGCTGGACTTTGACTGGGTTTCGTGCATTGGCCCGTGCAAGTCAGGTCATCGGTTTTCATAGAAATGCTCCAGGAACGGCTTACGGAAGCTCTGATGACAAATGAGACAGCTTTGTTGCACCTTCGAAAAAGCAGAGATAACGGCTAGACCATCACCACGCTTGGCTGCGTCGCCCATAGCTGTAGCAGATTCGTGCGTCTGCCCATCGTGGCTGCGAAACTTCCCAGCATCGGTTCCGAGCCAAGCAAGAATGCGCATTTTTTCCGCGACGGGAGGCTCTGCGTGGTTGGCAATCTTCGGCGCCAACTCGGCAACCACCGCCCACTCTTCCTTGGAAATTGCGCCTGTAATGGCTTGCATGTCGCGGCCTAATTTGTCCATCACACCACGTAGCGCCATCGGCTTTGCGGATTCTGCCTGCGCGCCAGCAGGGTTGACTGATATGGTCATCACCGTGAAAAGCACGGTGGCAATGACCAGGAACGGTTTTTTAGTGCTGTTCATGAGACCTCTTCTTTTCTCAGCGACATCGATAACGAGTGGTGCAGTCATTCAAAACTGCGCCCTTCACCCGCTTCCTCGTGAGTGACGCCATCGCGGATGTGGTAAATGCGCTTGAACGTCGGGATGATTTTTTCGTCGTGCGTGACGACGATGACGGCGGTTTCAAAACGCCGAGCCATGTCGTTGAGGATGCGGATGACAGACATCGCACGCACCGAATCCAGCGGTGCTGTTGGTTCATCAGCCAGGATCACTGGTGGTCGATTGACCAAGCCGCGAGCAATAGCCACGCGTTGCTGTTCTCCGCCTGAGAGTTGTGACGGCATGGCCCTGGCGCGGTGCTGCACATCCAGCGCGGTGAGCAGTTCGAGCGCGCGTTTTCGCGCATCGTCATTGCCGACACCCGCGAGCATCGGCAAGAGCGCCACGTTATCGGTGACATCGAGAAACGGGATCAGGTACGGCGCTTGAAACACGAAACCGATCTTGTCGCGGCGCAAAGCCCGCAGGTCGCGCACTTTCCATTCATCGTCGAAAATCACCTCGTTTCCCAGCACCATGCGACCGGCGGTGGGGTCAATCACGGCTCCCAGGCACTTGAGCAACGTGCTCTTGCCGGAACCGGATGGGCCGATCAGACCAACCACCTCGCCCGGCGCAACCTGCATGTTCACGTTCTTCAAGGCGAGAACCGCAGTGTCTCCCTCTCCGTAACGCTTGCTCAAGCCTTCGATGTGAATGCCTTTTGCCGTCATGTTCAGCCTCCAATCGCTTCGGCCGGATCGACCTTCAGCGCCATACGGATGGCGACAACGCTGGCCAGCACACAAATAACCATCACCGCGAAGAAACCCAAGATTGAATCAATGGGCATCAGCAATACGTATTTGGGAAACAAGGGTGCAGCGAAGGTAGCCGTGATCTTGCCAACGACAAAACCGATGACCCCAAGTACCAACGCCTGCTGCAAGATCATTCCCGAAATCGTGCGGTTGCGTGTGCCGATGAGCTTGAGCACTGCGATTTCGCGAATTTTGTCCATCGTCAGGGTGTAGATGATGAACGCCACGATGGCGGCGCTGACCACAGCCAGAATCACCAGGAACATGGCGATTTGCTTGGCGGATGTGGCAATGAGTTTTCCCACTAAAATCTCTTCCATCTGCGCGCGGTCATAAACCGTGAGCCGTTTCCAGCGCCGTATCGGTTCAGCCACCTCCTGCGGGGAGTATTCAGATTGGATACGCACCAGCACCGCATTTACCGAGTTGTTACTGGTTTGTGAGGCAATCACAGCATCGAGCAGACCAGGCACGCCGGGGCGGTTAAAGGCCGGATTGGCTTCGGTGCGGCGACGCTGCATCAGAATGGCGTCGTTGTCTTTGAGGAATTGCGCTTCTTGCGCATCCTTGAGTGGGATGAACACCATTGGGTCGCCACTGGAGGACACCATGCGGCGGGTCAGGCCAACTACTGTGTAATGGTTGCGGCGAATTTTCACCTCATCGCCCAGCCGAAACCCGGTGGCGATGTCCGCGACCGCCTCATAGTGGCCACGTGTAATCTGGCGCCCCGCGACCAATTGAGGTGGCCAACCCGATGTTCCCGGTTCGCCTGCCGCAATGCCCACGACCATGGCGCGCACATCCTTTTCACCTCTTCCGACCTGCATGGTCAGGTAGGTCACATTGGCGGCCTCTGCGACGCCCGGCAGGGTGCGGATGCTGCGCCACAGGTCATCAGGGATGCTGGAAGACTCGGCATAAGGGCCCAGGGTATCTTTCTGTACCACCCACAAGTTGGCACCACTGTTGTCCAGCAACACCTTACCGTCATCGACCATGCCGCGATACACACCCGCCATGGTCAGCGTGACGCCAATCAACAGGCCCAGGCCGATGCCCGTAAAGATGAATTTCCCCCAGGCATGAAGGATGTCACGTCCGGCCAGGCTTATCACGGTGAGACTCCTGGCAGACGATCGACGATGTTAATCCGACTCTTGGCGCTGAGTGTCTTTTCGCTGTAGAGCACGATCTGGTCGCCAACGCTCAAGCCCTCGAGCACCTGAACCAGGCCATCAAGACTGGAGCGGCCCAGCACGACCGGAGTGAAAGTCAAACCTCCTTCAACCAGCTTCCATACACCGCGTTTTCCATCGACTGTCCGAATTGCGGCATTGGAGATGGTCGGCGCGGCAGGCAATTCGCCCAGTTGCACAGTCACCTCCGCCAACTCACCCAATGGTGGAAGAGGTACTGGAGGCGCGTTGAAAACGATTTTTGCCAGGGTTTCCTCAGTCACGGCATCGGCACGAGGCTCGATTCGCAATACGTGTCCCGCCACTGCCTGAGATCGCCGTGATCTCAGAACAATCTTGGCTGGAAGCCCTATAGCCAGTCCCTCGGCACTGATTTGATCAAAGCGTGTATCAACCCACAGGCTTGCGGTGTCAATTACTTCGATTACCGCTTGCCCCGCCACCACCGTGGTGCCAGGGTCTGCATCGCGTGCTGCGACCAGTCCGGCAACCGGTGCCACCAACCGCAAGTTTCCGCGTTGAGCGCGGAGCGCTTCCAACTCTGCGCGCAGACGCGCGATATCTTCTCGCGAGGCGACCAATGCCGCGCTCGCCACAGCCAGTTCTTGCCGTTTGGTGACTACCGTTTCTTCGCTGGTGCCACGCACCGATAAAAGCTGCTCATAGCGTGTGGCCTGTGTCTGCGCGAAAGTTTCTTTGGCCGCAGCCTGTCGAAGTGCAGCTTCGGAACTCTTGATTGCAGCCTGCTGAGCGCTAACGCGATCGTCCAGGTCCACCGCATCCATTTCACCGAGCACTTGCCCTGCCTTAACGATATCGCCGACATGCACATCCAACCGCTTGACGCGCCCGGCAACGGTGGGGCCGATTTTGTAAGTAAAGCGCGCTTGTACTGTCCCTATACCAGCTAATGCTGGGGCAACGGAGCGGGACTCTACCGTGCTGACAGTAGCTGCAATAGGAGCCAATGGCCCTGAACGCAAAGCAACATAGATGAAAAGTAGTAGAAGCGGAATGATGATTACGACAAGTGCCAGTGTGCGGCGTTGTAAGGGTGGAAATTTCATGACTCACTCCCAATGCCACGACGATAGATTGCAAAAACACCAGAGGCATCGCGACGGATGCGAGCGGCGTCACCCGCGATGAGTGACTGCATCACCAAGCCCTGGATGGAGCCGATGAACGATACCGAGGCAGCCTCGATATCGAGGTTGGCATCAAGCTCGCCTATCGCCTTGCCCCGCTCCAGTAGATGGCGCAAGCGTTCTCCGTACCGTTGAATTAAGGTCTGAACCATCCTTTTAGGGAGTGTTTCTCCGGGCCGCTGCAATTCTCCGAAGAGCATCCGTGGCACACCCGGATGCTCGGAAACGAAGTCGATATGAGCCATGAAGACCGCTTCCAGCGCGGCAAGAGGAGAAGTCACGTTCTGTGCCGCCCTGTCTACTCGGGAAAGAAGACGTTCCGCCACCCATGTCATCACTGCTTCGAGAATGGCATCCTTGGTGGGGAAGTGCCGGAACAGCGCGCCTTGGGTCAGGCCCATGCGCTGCGCGATCGCCGTGGTGGTGATGTCGCTGGGATTCTGCTCAGCCGCCAGATTGATCACCGCCTCTACGGTGGCCGCTCTCCGTTCATCAGCCGGAAGGTGCTTAGGGTGTTCGCTCATCGCCAATCCAAAAGAAAGTCATCTATTACTATCATAGCAGGTTGTGTGATGAGAGCAAGACCCTATCTGACAGCGCCCAATGAACTCAACGCCAAGTTCGACCCCGAGCCAAGGTACCCAGCTTGTCGGTTGGCCCCTACAGGCAGGTTTAGCGCGTACTGAATTTAGTCAGTTTTTTTCTTTCACCGGCACAGTGCAATCGACTTCTGATGTTTGGTGCGGTCGTCTTCTGAAAATGACACATCTCCTTGAAAAATATCTCGCGAATCGCGATGGCGGCAGTCTGTGGCGCCGGCAGGTATTTGACAAAGACCAGTTTCGTATCCCGCGCATAATGAAAAAGTATGGGTAGCACGCTCTTTCCCGACAGCCATGCGACTTGACCTTCGCGCCCTGCGCAGCTTTGTCACGGTCGCATCGGCCGGATCGATTTCGTCGGCGGCGCACAGCCTGCACATCGCCCAGCCCGCGCTGAGCGTGCAGATCAAGCAGCTGGAGGAGCAGCTGGGCGCGGCGCTGTTCGACCGCCATCCGCGCGGCGTGGCGCTGACGGCCGTCGGCGAGCGCCTGCTGGGCCATGCGGTGGAAATCCTGCGGCGGGTGGACGTGGCCTACGACGACGTGCGCCAAGCGGTCGACCAGCCCGGCGGCTGGGTCGCCATCGCGCTGCCGCAGTCGGTGGCCAAGTTCGTGACGGTGCCGCTGGTGCAGGCGGTGGTGCGCCAGTGGCCCCGGATCCACCTGCAAATGGTGGAAATGAGCTCGGGCTACATACCGCAGCAGCTGCTGCACGGCCTGGTCGACATCGGCATGACCTTCGGCACGGAAGACGACGCGCGCATGCGCTTCATGCATGTGCTGCAGGAGGAGCTGGCGTTCGTCACCACGGCGCAGCAGCTGGCGCGGCACCGCGGCGGCCCGGCCGGCGACGCGACCCACATGGCCCTGCACGACGCGGCGCGGTTTCCGATGGTGCTGCCCACCACGACGCAAAGCCTGCGCCGCGTGCTCGACGCCTACATGGCCAAGGCCGGCGTCGCGCCCCGCATCGTGGTGGAGGTGAACACCATCCACGAAATCCTGGCCCTGGTGGCCGCTGGCATCGGCTCGACGATCCTGTCGTTCGCCGCCGTCCACGACATGCTGGCCGCCCGGCAGCTGCTGGCGCTGCCCGTCGGCCGACCGGCGATGTCCCGCTCCATCTATGCCTGCCGCTCGGCCACCCTGCCCATGTCGATCGCGGCGACCAAGGTGCACGAGCAACTGCTCGCCACCATCGTCTCGCTCTCGTCCAGCCAGTGCTGGCCGCGGTCCACGGTGATCGCGGCCCTGCCGCAAGGCGACGGCCGCGTCGCGCCATCGGGCTGAAACAGGGTCAGCGCGCGTCGTGCGAGTGGATCTGCAGCGCCTCCAGGAAGCGCGAGACCATGTTGTAGGCCGCCACCGTGGCCGTCAGCTCCACCAGGCGCGGCGGCTCGAAGTGCGCTGCCACGGCGGCGAAGATCTCGTCGCTGACCTGCACCTGCTGCGTCATCGCATCGGTGTAGGCCAGCACGGCGCGCTCGCGCGCGTCGAACAGGGGGCAACCCTGCCACTCTTTAAGAGCGTCCAGCTTGTCCTGCGACACGCCCTCGCGCAGCGCGATGGGCGCGTGCTGGTCGGCTTCGTAGGGCGCATGGTTGAGCAGCGCCACGCGCATGATGACCAGCTCGCGCACGTCGCCCGGCAGGTTCGATTTCTGGCGGATGGCCGTGAGGTAGCCCAGCCAGCCCTCGGCCACCGGGGCGCTGTGCAGCAGCATCTGGTAGAGGTGCAGGATGCTGCCGCGCTCGGCAACGATGCGGTCGGCCAGCGGACGCGCGGCGGCGCTGGTGCAGTCGGCGTAGGGAATACGGGCCATGGTGCTCCTTGGTTGGAAATCAGTCGGCGGTGACGATTCTTCGTGCCACCAGATCCGCCATCACGTCCGAATCCTTGCGCACGCGCGCGGCAAAGTCCTCGGGGCTGCCGTTCACGATGTCGAACGCGCTGTCGCCGAAGCGCTTTGCGACCTGCGGATCATGCATCACGTCGTGCACGGCCTTGATGATCTTGCCGCGCACGTCCGCGGGCATGCCGGGCGGCGCCACCAGGCCGATCCAGGTGGGAAACTCGAAGCCCGGGATGAATTCGTTGACCGCCGGCACATCGGGCAGCTGCGCCGAGCGCCTGGGCGAGCTCACCGCGATCGCGCGGATCTTGCCGGACTTGATGTGCGGCAGCATGACCGACAGGCCCGCGAAGGCGTAGTCGATGTGCCCGCCCAGCAGGTCGGTGAGCAGCGGCGCGGCGCCCTTGTAGGGCACGTGCTCGGTCTTGAGGCCCTTGGCGAGGGACAGCTGCGCACTGTTCACATGGCCCGCCGAGGCCGTGCCCGCCGAGCCGTAGGAGCTCTTGGGGTGGGCCTGGAGGTACGCCACCAGTTCGCCGAAGTTCTTCGCCGGCACGTCGTTGCGCGTGACCAGGATCTGCGGCGTGGTGACCAGCAGGCTCAGGTAGTCGAAGCTCTTGAAGGTGTCGAACGGCAGGTTCCTGACGATGTGGTGGTTCACCGCCTGCGAGTCCAGCGCCAGCATCAGCGTGTAGCCGTCGGGCCTGGCGCGGTGCAGTTCGCCCGCGCCCACCGATCCGCTGGCGCCGGGCTTGTTGTCGATCACGATGGGCTGCCCGAGCGCCTCGCCCAGCCGGTTGCCGATGATGCGCGCCGTCTGGTCCACCGCGCCGCCGGGCGCGAACGGAACGATCAGGCGGATGGACTGGCCCGGATACCCCTGCGCCCAGGCAGAGGGCAGCACGCTGCAGGCAAGGGCCGCGCCAGCGCAGGCCAGCCAGATACGGCGATGGATCATGGTGTTGTCTCCTTTCATGGTTCTTTTGAAAACTAGCGCGTGGCGGCGATGAGGCCGCCGTCCACCACGATCTCCGTGCCCGTCACGTAGCGGCTCTCGTCCGCCACGAGAAACAGCACGGCGTGGGCGGTATCCCAGCCCGTGCCCATGCGCTTCATGGGCACTTGGTTGTTGCGGTGGTCGATGAAGCCCTGCGTGTCGCCCCTGGCGTACTTCGCGGCCAGCCCCTCGATCAGCGGCGTGTGCATCAGGCCGGGCACCACGCAGTTCAGGCGGATGCCCTCGGCCGCGTGGATCACCGCCGTGGTGTGCGTGAAGTGCAGCAGCCCCGCCTTGGCCGCCGCGTAGGCCACCTGCGGCTTGCCGATGTAGCGCAGCCCGGCCACCGAGGCCACGTTCACGATCGCCCCGCCGCCCTGGCTGCGCATGTGCGCAATGACGTGCTTGCACGAGAGGTACGCGCTCTTGAGGTTGACCTGGATCTGCGCGTCCCACACGTCCTCGTCCATATCCACCGGGCCGCCGGGCTGCGACACGCCCACGTTGTTCACCAGAATGTCGATGCGGCCGAAGCGCTCGACGCACTGCGCCACGGCGTCGGCCACCTGGTCGGAGCGCGTGGCGTCGCATGCCATCACCTCGCACGTGCCGCCCTCGCCGCGGACCAGGCGCGCCGTCTCCTGCGCGTGCGGCAGCGCCAGGTCGGTGCCGAACACCCGCGCACCCTGCCGCGCGAGCAGCACTGCCGTGGCCCGGCCATTGCCCCAGCCGTCGGCCACCGCCCCGCAGCCCATCACCAGGGCCACCTTTCCCGTCAGATCCAGCACATCCGCCTCCTCATCGGTCATCACGACGGTGCGAATGCTAGGCAGCGGGCATATATTTTTGAAATTCTTTCTATCTATCCATTTATAGAATCAAGGAATGAATATCGCACCCCGGCAACTCCGCATGTTCCTTGCGCTGGCGGAGTCCCTGAACTTCAGCAAGACGGCGGAGCAGCTGTTCATGACCCAGCCCTCCCTGAGCAAGGCGATCCGCGACCTGGAGGAAGCCCTGGGCCTGCCGCTGTTCGAGCGCACCACGCGCAGCGTGCAGCTCACGGCCAGCGGCAGCCGGCTCGCCGCCATCGCGCGCGCGGTGGTGGGCGAGTACGACGCGGGCCTGCAGCGCATGCTGTCGTCCGCCGAGCGCGAGGCGCGCCACATCGGCATCGCCTCGCTGCCCTCGCTGGCCCACGTGATCCTGCCGCAGGTGTGCGCGGCGCTGGAACGGCGCTACCACCTGCCCCAGATCACCGTGCACGACTGCTCCAACGATGCGTGCATCCAGCGCCTGCTGAACTACCAGGCGGACTTCGCGCTGGCGTCCGTGGCGCCGTCGCACCCCGACCTGAAATACGAGGAGGTGCTGCGCGACCGCTTCGTGCTGCTGTCGTGCGGCCCCTGGCGGCAGCGCCTGAAGCCGACGATGCACCTGGACGACCTGGTGGACCTGCCCCTCATCAGCATGACCCACGCCAGCACGGCCATGCGCTACATCAGCGCCGCCTACCTGCAGCGCGGCGTGGAGTTCCGACCCAAGATGCAGTTCGACCAGGTGGGCACGATCGCGGGCTTCGTGAAGAAGGGGCTGGGCATCGCCGTGCTGCCCTACCTGGGCATGATGCCCATGCTCAGCCTGCGCGGGCTGCGGCTATCGGAGATCGCCGACGGGCCCGTGCGCTCCGTGGGCATCGTGACGCGCAGGCTGGGCGTGCCGACCTCCGTGGCCCTGGCGGCGATGGAGGAGGTCAAGGCCACCACGCAGGGGCTGATGAACAAGCATCCGGGCTGGATTCTTCCGCCGTCTTGAGGGCAGTCGGCGGCCCTCAATGCGCCTTGTCCCAGTCCGGCCCCACGCCCACCTCGGCCAGCAGCGGCACCTTGAGCTCGGCCACGCCGGCCATGATGCGCGGCACCTCGGCGCGCAGCCAGTCCACGTCGCCCTCGGGCAGCTCGAAGACGAGTTCGTCGTGCACCTGCATGATCATGAGCACTTCGGACTTGGCTTCGTCCAGCGCGTCCTGCACCTGCACCATGGCCTTCTTGATGAGGTCGGCGGCCGTGCCCTGCATGGGCGCGTTGATGGCGGCGCGCTCGGCGGCGCTGCGGCGCGGGCCGTTGGGGGAGTTGATCTCGGGCAGGTACAGGCGCCGGCCGAACACGGTCTCCACGTAGCCGCGCGCCTTGGCCTGGGCCTTGGTGTCCTGCATGTACTGCCACACGCCGGGGTAGCGCTGGAAGTAGCGGTCGATGTAGTTCTTGGCGGCCGTGTTGTCGATGCCGAGGTTCCTGGCCAGGCCGTAGCTGCTCATGCCGTAGATCAGGCCGAAGTTGATGACCTTGGCGTAGCGGCGCTGCTCGCTCGTGACCTGGCCGAGCGCCACGCCGAACACCTCGGCCGCCGTGGCGCGGTGCACGTCCAGGCCCTCGTGGAAGGCGCGCAGCAGGGCCTCGTCGCCGCTGATGTGGGCCATGATGCGCAGCTCGATCTGGCTGTAGTCGCAGCTCGCGATCACGCGGCCCGGCGGGGCGACGAAGGCCTCGCGCACGCGCCGGCCCTCGGGCGTGCGGATGGGGATGTTCTGCAGGTTGGGGTCGTTGCTCGACAGGCGCCCGGTCACGGCCACGGCCTGGGCGTAGTGCGTGTGCACGCGGCCGGTGCGCGGGTCGGCCAGTTGCGCGAGCTTGTCGGTGTAGGTGCCCTTGAGCTTGGACAGGCTGCGGTGCTCCAGCAGCTTGGCGGGCAGGGGATAGTCCTCGGCAAGCTTCTCCAGCACCTCCTCGTCGGTGCTGCGCGCGCCGGTCGCCGTCTTCTTGACGACGGGCATGCCGAGCTTGTCGAAGAAGATCTCGCCGAGCTGCTTGGGGCTGCCCAGGTTGAAGGGCTGGCCCGCGATGTCGTAGGCCTCCTGCTCCAGCTGCAGGATGCGCTGGCCCAGCGCATGGCTCTGGGCGGCAAGCCGGCCCGCGTCGATGAGCACGCCGTTGCGCTCGATGCGGAACAGCGTCTCGCTGCAGGCGATCTCCAGCGCGTAGATGCCGCGCAGCTTCTCGTCGGCTTCGAGCAGCGGCCAGAGCACGCGGTGCACGTCGAGCGTCTGGTCGGAGTCCTCGCAGGAGTAGGCCGCGGCCTTGTCCACGGGCACCTGCGAGAACGGGATCTGCTTGGCGCCCTTGCCGCACAGGTCTTCGTAGCTGATGCCGGTGCGGCCCGTGTGGCGCTCGGCCAGGCTGGCCAGGCCGTGGGGCTTGTGCACCTCCAGCACGTAGCTCTGCAGCATGGTGTCGTGCACATAGCCGCGCACGTCGATGCCGTGGTTGGCGAACACGTGGCGGTCGTACTTCACGTGCTGGCCCAGCTTCGGGTGCCTCGGGTCCTCCAGCCACGGCTTCAGGCGCGCCAGCACCTCGGCCAGCGGCAGCTGCGCGGGCGCGTCCGGGCCGTCGTGGGCCAGGGGGATGTAGGCGGCGGCGCCGGGCTCCACGCTGAAGGAGATGCCCACGATCTCGGCGCGCAGCTCGTCGAGCGAGGTGGTCTCGGTGTCGATGGCCGCCAGCGGCGCGGCCTTCAGGCGCGCCAGCCAATCATCGAGCTGCGCCCAGGCCAGGATGATGTCGTAGGCCACGTCGCGGTGCTGGGCCTGGGTGGCGACGGTGCTGGCATCGGGCGGGTCGAACAGGTCGCCGCTGGCGCCGGCGGGAGCGGCCTCGGGCTTGAGCGCGCGGGCCAGGCTCTTGAAACCGTATTTTTGATAAAAATCGGCCAGATCGCCCGTCTGCTCTGCGCCAAAAGCTATCGCATCCATAGCAGGCAGGTTGGCCACATGGCCGCTCAGGTCGCAGTCGGTCTTGATGGTGACGAGCTCGCGCGCCGTGGGCAGCCAGTCCAGCGCGCCGCGCAGGTTCTCGCCGGCCACGCCCTTGATGGCGCCGGCGTGGGCCACCAGCGCGTCCAGCGAGCCGTATTCCGTGAGCCACTTGGCGGCCGTCTTGGGGCCGACCTTCGGGACGCCCGGCACGTTGTCCACGGCGTCGCCCACCAGGGCCTGGAAGTCCACCATCAGCGCGGGCGGCACGCCGAACTCGGCCGTCACGCCGGCCACGTCGCGCCGCTTGCCGTTCATGGTGTCGATGATGGTGACGTGCTCGTCCACGAGCTGGCTCAGGTCCTTGTCGCCGCTCGATATCACGACCCGCATGCCCTGGCCGGCCGCGGCCCTGGCCAGGGTGCCTATCACGTCGTCGGCCTCCACGCCCTCGATGGCCAGCACCGGCCAGCCCAGCAGCCGCACCACCTCGTGGATGGGCTCGATCTGCGCGCGCAGGTCCTCGGGCATGGGCGCGCGGTTGGCCTTGTAGTCGGGGTAGATGGCGTCGCGGAAGGTGGGGCCGCTGGCGTCGAACACGCAGGCCGCGTAGTCGGCGTGCACCTCCTTCTTGAGCGCCTGCAGCATGTTGATCATGCCGCGTATCGCTCCCGTGGCCGCGCTCGCGGGGTCGCCCGGCACGGCGCGCAGGTCGGGCATGGCATGGAAGGCGCGGTAGAGGTAGCTGGAACCATCGACCAGCACCAGGGTTTTGGTGTCGCTCATGGGGCGATTGTGCACACAAGCACCGCCGGAAAGTCGGCACAATCGCATGCCCCGCCTCATTCTTTTTCCGCCCATGAAACACATCCTCGCGCTGCTGGCCTGCGCCGCATCCATGCCGGCCCTGGCCGATGCCGAACCCAGGAACAACATGCCGCCCCTGCTGCAGAAGTCCGTCAAGGGCGGGGGCATCACGGCGGCGCGGTTCGACGCCGGCGTGCTGCGGGCGCAGCTCAACAAGCCCGAGGTCACCGAGCTCGTGTACGGCACCTTCGTCTTCCACAACATCTGCGCCCAGCAGTGGTACGAGCCGGCGCAGTTCGCCGCCGTGGGGCTCAGCCGCGTGGAACTGTTCAACGCCGCGGGCACCCAGGGCTTCGCCTTCGACGCGCGCGGCGACACCTGCGCGGAGATGGGCAGGCTCGGAAAGAATTTCCGCAGCTTCATCGCCCAGTACACCGTGGCCTGCACGGGCGGCAGCTGCCCGCCGCAGCGCTGATCCCGGCGCCCACGACCTACAATCGCGCCATGCGCGCCGTTCATTGCCTTCTGCTGCTGGCCATCGCCAGCGCCCCCGCCCTGGCCCAGAATTCAGGCCAGGATCAAGCTCAGCCCAATATGGCAGAGCGCGGCCAGCTATTGGAAAAAGAGCAAAAAGCAGATGGCCGTCGTGACCAGCGCGTACAGCGCATCGTGATCGAGGACGCCGGCAGCCGGGTCGACGAGCTGCGCGTGGGCGGCCAGACGCAGAGCATCACGGTGCAGCCCAAGACCGGCACGCCCATGCCGCCCTACGAGGTGCAGTCCAACGACGGCGCGCGCGCACGGCCCGGCAACTTCAACGAATCCGATACCGTGACCGCGCCGCGCGTGTGGAACCTGCGCAAGTTCTGACCCCCAACCCCTCCTCCGCCCCGCCGCCGACAGGCGCGCGCCCGTCCCTGCTTTTGCCGCACGCTTTTCACTGACCCATGGCCGTTTTTACCGAAGTCTCCAGCAAAGAGGCGAGCGACCTGCTGCGCCGCCTGCAACTGGGCGAGCTGCTCGCGCTGCGCGGCATCGAGGGCGGCATAGAGAACACCAACTACTTCGTCACCAGCGCGCAGGGCGAATACGTGCTCACACTGTTCGAGCGCCTGACGTTCGAGCAGCTGCCCTTCTACCTGCACCTGATGAAGCACCTGGCGCACGCCGGCATTCCCGTGCCCGACCCGCAGGCCGACAAACACGGCGAGATCCTGCACACCGTGGCCGGCAAGCCCGCGGCGCTGGCCACCAAGCTGCACGGCAAGAGCCAGCTGGCCCCGCAGGCGCCGCACTGCGCGGCCGTCGGCTTGCTGCTGGCGCGCATGCACTTGGCCGCGCGCGATTACGGGCGCCAGCAGCCCAACCTGCGCGGCCTGCCCTGGTGGAACGAGACCGCCCCCGTGGTGCTGCCGCACGTCGGCGCCGGGCAGGCGGCCCTGCTGCAGTCGGAGCTCGCCTACCAGAACCACGTGGCGGCCGGCAGCGGCTACGCGGCGCTGCCGCGCGGCCCCATCCATGCCGACCTGTTCCGCGACAACGTGATGTTCGAGGGGACCGAGCTCACGGGCTGCTTCGACTTCTATTTCGCCGGCGTGGACACCTGGCTGTTCGACCTGGCCGTGTGCCTGAACGACTGGTGCATAGATCTGCCCACGGGCCGCCACGACGGCGAGCGCGCCGCCGCCATGCTGGCCGCCTACCAGGCCGTGCGCCCCCTGACCGCCGCCGAGCGCGAGCTGCTGCCCGCCATGCTGCGCGCCGGCGCGCTGCGCTTCTGGATATCGCGCCTGTGGGACTTCCACCTGCCGCGCCAGGCCAGCATGCTCAAGCCCCACGACCCCGCGCATTTCGAGCGCGTGCTGCGCGAGCGCGTACAGCATCCCGTACATCCTTGACGCACCTGCCTGCCGGAGCCACCCTCTGGGGTAGAGTCGCCACACCATGAAACTGCACATCGTCCCCGCACGCACGGGCCTCGAATGGGTGCGCCAGGGCATCACCGTGTTCTGGCGCCAGCCCATGGCGCTGGCCGCGCTGTTCTTCATGACCATGGCCGCCATGTCGCTGGCCACCATGCTGCCGCTGGTCGGCCCTGCCGTGGCACTGGGCCTGCTGCCCTCGGCCACACTGGCCATGATGGTGGCCGCGGCCGAGGCCAGCCAGGGCCGCACGCCCACGCCCGCCCTGCTGCTGGTGGCCTTTCGCACGGGCAGGCAGCGCCTGCAGGCCATGATGACCCTGGGCGCGTTCTATGCCCTGGGTTTCCTGGCGGTGATGGCGCTGTCGGCGCTCATCGACGGCGGCCAGTTCGCGCGTGTGTACCTGGGCGGCGAGCCGCTCACGCGCGAGGTGGCCGAAGCCGGGGACTTCCAGGCCGCCATGTGGCTGTCGCTGTTGCTGTACGTGCCGCTGTCGCTGCTGTTCTGGCATGCGCCCGGCCTGGTGCACTGGCACAACGTGGCGCCCGTGAAGGCGCTGTTCTTCAGCATCGTGGCCTGCTGGCGCAACTTCGGCGCCTTCACCGTGTACGGCCTGTCGTGGATGGGCGTGTTCCTCGGCGCGGGCCTGGCGATGAGCCTGCTGGTCACGCTGCTGGCCGCGGTGGGCATGGGCTCGGGCATGGCCAGCAGCATCATGGTGGCCACGGCCATGATGCTCGCCGCCATGTTCCTGACCTCGGTGGTGTTCACCTTCCGCGACAGCTTCGAGCCGCCGCAGCAGGCCGATCCCGAGAGCAGCGACGAGCCCCCGCTGATCAGCTGACCACGGGCCGCTCGGCGGCCGTCAGGGCGCCACGGCGTGGATCCGGTCGCGCCCGGCATGCTTGGCCGCGTAGAGCTGGGCATCGGCCTGGGCCAACAGCTGCTGCGAAGTGGCGGCCGTGCCCGACGTGGTGGCAATGCCGATGCTCAGCGTCAGCCGCGGAATGGTGGCCAGCGCATTGGGCAGGCCCAGATCGGCAACGCCCTGGCGGATGCGCTCGGCCACCTTGAGCGCGTCCTCGGCGGCGGTGTCGGGCAGCAGGCAGACGAACTCCTCGCCTCCATAGCGCGCCACCAGGTCGGTGGGCCGCCCCACCGCGGCCCTGAGCACCCGTGCGATGGCGCGCAGGTAATCGTCGCCCATGGCGTGCCCGTAGTGGTCGTTGACGCACTTGAAATGGTCCACGTCCGCCATCAGCAGGCTCAGCGGCGCGCCCGTGCGCTGCTGGCGCGCCTGCTCGCGGCGCAGCGCATGGTCGAACTCGCGGCGGTTGGCCAGCCCGGTCAAGCCGTCGGTCTGGCTCTGCCGCTCCAGCTCCTGGTTGGCCGCCTGCAGGGCCTGCTGCTGCTGGCGTATCTGGCTGTTGCTGCCCTCCAGCAGGCGCACCAGCCGGTGGTACCTGCGCAGGGACAGGTAGAGCACCAGTACCAGCACCGCGGCGGACACGCTGGCCACCTGCAGGAAGATGCGCTGGCCGCGCTGCGCCACATAGCGCTCGATGAACTGGCGCTCGCCCTCCTCGTGCGCGGCGATGGCCCCGGACACATCCATGGCGGCCAGGTAGCGGTCGAACGCCGCCACGACGCGCTCATGCTGCGGCGTGGGGCTGAAGTAGAACCGGTAGCTACGGGGATTGCCGTGCAGGGTGAGGATGTCCTCCAGGTCGAAGTACTCGTGCAGGTAGCGCTTCTCGGCGAAGATGCTCTTGTTGAACACGGCCACGTCAATGCTGCCGTCGCGCAAGGCCAGGAACATGCCCGCGCTGCTGGCCTCGTCGAAGCTGACGAGCTGGTGCGGCGGAACGATCTCCTTGAGCGTGGGCTCCAGCGCCACGCCGCGCACCACGCCGACGTGGTATTGCGCCAGGTCGGCCAGGTCGTGTATGGGCAGGCGCCGCCCCTTGCGGGCGATGACGGCGTAGTAGCTCTCGTAAAAGGGCAGCGTGAACAGGCCGCGCTGCGCACGCTCTCTCTCCAGGCTCAGCGGCATGAAGACATCGGCCTTGCCCTCCTGCACCTGCAGGATCCTCTGGGCGACCGTCCGGTCCCGCCCCGGGATGAACTCGTAGCGCAGGCCCAGCCTGCCGGCAACGAAGCACCACACATCGACGCTGATACCGGTGTAGGCGCCCTTTTCCTCTTCGTAGCGCACCAACGGCGGCGCATCGGCCGACAGCACGCGCAGCGGCGCCATGGCGCGGAAGTAGGCCAGGTCTTCGGCACTGAGCTCGACGGCCCGTGTCAGGCGCACATGCCGCTCACCCTCGCAGGCCGCGGCCTGCGCCAGCGGCGCGATGCACCAGGCACACAAGGCCACGCACAGCGCGCGCATGTACCGCAACAGTGCATGGCCGGAACGCCGCTTCTCGCCCATCAGGGGCTCACCTGCCATGGAGGAACAACTCGCCAGAATCATAAAAATTTGTAGCAAGCCGCTGAATACTACGGCCGCCTGGGCGGATATGAGGATTGTGCCACCGCCAGGGCCGGTAGGGCCGGTGCGAAGCGCCGCGCGGCGGATCCGTGGCACGCCCGTCACACGCATGTCATGCGCCCGTCACGCCGCCGTCACGGCCGCTTCCTACCATGGTCCAGCAGAAAGACGGCACCCGCCGCCTTCCCCCGACGCTGCACCCCGTTCACTCTTCCAGAAAGCACCATGCCCCACACCCCCACGCCTTCCCGCCGCAAGACCCTGCAAATGCTCGCCGGCCTGCCGCTGCTGCCCCTGGGCGCAGGCGCCTCGGCCACCGGCCTGCTGGCCGCGTGCGGCGGCGGCAGCGACAGCACGGCCGCGTTCAAGTCCGCCAGCTTCACGGGCATGGCCGCGCCCACGCTGGCCAACCCCGCCGCCATGGCCACCACGACGGTGGGCTCGGCGCTCAAGGCCACGTTCGACGACGGCTCCACGCAGAGCTTCGCGCTGGCCTACCAGCCCTTCTTCATCACCGGCGACATGGTGAGCGACGGCAAGGGCGGCATGCTGCTGGCGGGCGGCTACTACGACATCCGCAACCAGCCCATCATCGATGCGACCGTGGCGGGCGGCGGGCGCCAGTTCTTCTCCGACGCGCCCGACGGCACCTCGCTGCTCACCGTTCCGAATGCCAAGGTGGACGGCGTGAAGGGCAAGCCCGTGTTCGCCGTGGTCCAGTTCGAATACACCACCTGGGCCCAGGACGGCAAGACCGACATGTACGGCAAGCTGCCCTCGCCCATCGCCGTGCTCACGCTGGACCAGGATCAGGCCACGGGCAAGCTGAGCCTGGTGAAGTACCACAACGTGGACACCTCCAAGGTGTACGGCCTGTGGATCACCTGCGGCGCCAGCCTGTCGCCCTGGGGCACGCACCTGTCGAGCGAGGAGTACGAGCCCGACGCATTCACCATCGGGAGCAACGCCATGTTCCAGGCCTACAGCCGGAACCTGTACGGCGACCCGGCCCAGGCCAACCCCTACCACTACGGCCACATGCCCGAGGTGACCGTGAACCCCGACGGCACGGCCGGCATCAGGAAGCATTTCTGCATGGGCCGCATCTCGCACGAGCTGGTGCAGGTCATGCCCGACCAGCGCACGGCCCTCATGGGCGACGACGCGACCAACAGCGCCTACTTCGTGTTCGTGGCCGACCGCGAGAAGGACCTGTCCTCGGGCACGCTGTACGCCGCCAGGGTGGGCGCGGGCTTCTCCATCGACCCGGCAGCGGGCGGCGCCGCGCCGCTCACGTGGATCAGGCTCGGCTCGGCCACCAGCGCCGAGATCGAGCAGCTCGCGAACACGCTCAAGCCCGCGGACATCATGAGCGTGCAGGCCAAGGACCCGGGCGACGCCAGCTACACCAGGATCGTGGCCAACGGAAAGGCCGAGTGGATCAAGATCAACCCCGGCATGGACAAGGCCGCAGCCTTCCTGGAGACCCACCGCTACGCCGCGTACAAGGGCGCGAGCATGGGCTTCACCAAGATGGAGGGCACGACGGTGAACGCCAGGGACAAGGTGGCCTACTCCGCGCTGCAAAACTGCGAGAAGTCCATGGTGGCCGGCGACGCCGCCAACGTGCCGGGCAACGGCATCTCCATTCCCAAGACGCTCAAGGCCGGCGTGGTGATGGCGCTGAACCTGCGCGGCGGCCAGAAGGACACGGACGGCGCCGCCATCCCCAGCGAATGGATGCCCGTGGACACCAAGGCCCTGCTGGCCGGCGAGGACATCGCCGCCGACGCGCTGGGCAACACCGGCAACCCGGACAAGGTCTGCAACCCCGACAACCTCAAGTTCTCGGAAAAGCTGCGCACCCTGTTCATCGGCGAAGACAGCGGCCAGCACGTGAACAACTTCCTGTGGGCCTACAACGTGGACACCAGGCAGCTCGCGCGCATCATGTCCATCCCCGCGGGCGGCGAATCCACCGGCCTGCACGCCGTGGACGAGATCAACGGCTGGACGTACATCATGAGCAACTTCCAGCACGCGGGCGACTGGGGCGGCATCCACAAGGTGGTCAAGGACCCGCTGGACCCGCTGATCAAGGCCAACTACCGCGGCAAGGCCGGGGCGGCCGTGGGCTACCTCACGGGCACGCCCAGCCAGCCCATGCTGGGCTGAGGCCCCGCGGCGCCCGGCTGCCTACTCGACCACCGTGAGCTTGGCCACCGACAGCGCCAGCCACTTGGTGCCGTGGCGCGGAAAGTGCACCTGGGCGCGCGCATCGTCGCCCTGGCCTTCGATGGCCAGCACCTTGCCCTCGCCGAACTTGGTGTGGAACACCACCAGCCCCGCGCGCAGGCCGTGGGCGGGCGCCGCCTTGCGCGGCGGCACGGGCGGGCTGGCGAAGGTTTCGGGTTTGAAGCCAAATCGACCTCCAGCGCCCGTCTGGTAAGCGCTAGCAGCTCCTGTATTGGGAGCAAACGAGCCAAACCCCGGCTGCCTGGGCGTGAGCCACTTGAGCGCCTCCTCGGGCAGTTCGTCGAAGAAGCGGCTCCTGACGTTGTAGCGCGTCTGGCCATGCAGCATGCGCGTCTGCGAGTGGCTCAGGTACAGGCGCTTTCTTGCGCGGGTGATGGCCACGTACATCAGGCGGCGCTCCTCTTCCAGGCCGCCCTGGTCGCTCATGGCGTTCTCGTGCGGGAACAGGCCCTCCTCCATGCCGCCGATGAACACGCAGTCGAACTCCAGCCCCTTGCTGGCGTGCACGGTCATGAGCTGCACCGCGTCCTGCCCGGCCTGGGCCTGGTTGTCGCCGGCTTCGAGCGCCGCGTGGGTGAGGAAGGCGGCCAGCGGCGAAAGGGTCTCGCCCGTGTCGGCGTCCACGATGCCGGGAGCGCCCTGGGCCATCGGCGCGTCGGGGTCCAGCCCCTGGCTCGCCGGGCTTTGCGTGAGCGCGGGCGGGCGCTGCTCGTCCACCGGCAGGGCCACGGCATCCTTGCCGAAGCCTTCCTGCGTGACGAAGCTCTCGGCCGCGCTGATGAGCTCGTCCAGGTTCTCCAGCCGGTCCGCGCCTTCCTTCTCGTTGCGGTAGTGCTCCAGCAGGCCGCTGGACTCCAGCACCAGGCCGATGATGCCGCGCAGGTTCCGGCCCTGCGTCTGCTCGCGCATCACATCCACCATGGCCACGAAGGCGCCCAGGTTGGCCCCGGCCTTGCCGGGCACGGCGCTCACCGCGTCGTGCAGCGAGCAGCCGCTGCCGCGCGCCGCGTCCTGCAGCGCCTCCAGCGTGCGCGCGCCTATGCCGCGCGGCGGGAAGTTCACCACGCGCATGAAGCTCGTGTCGTCGTGCGGGTTCTCCAGCAGGCGCAGGTAGGCCAGCGCGTGCTTGATCTCGGCGCGCTCGAAGAAGCGCAGGCCGCCGTACACGCGGTAGGGCACGCTGGCGTTGAACAGGGCCGATTCGATGACCCGGCTTTGCGCATTGCTGCGGTAGAGCACGGCGATCTCCTTGCGCGGCATGTCGCCCTCGCGCACCAGCTGCCGGATCTCGTCCACCATCCACTGCGCCTCGGCCAGGTCGGAGCTGGCCTCGTACACGCGCACGGGCTCGCCCGGCCCCTGCGTGGTGCGCAGGTTCTTGCCCAGGCGGCGGCTGTTGTGGGCGATCAGCGCATTGGCCGAGTCGAGGATGTTGCTGTAGCTGCGGTAGTTCTGCTCCAGCTTGATCTGGCGCTCTACGGCAAACTCGCGCACGAAGTCCTGCATGTTGCCCACACGCGCGCCGCGGAAGGCGTAGATGCTCTGGTCGTCGTCGCCCACGGCGATCACGCTGCCCCGGGTGACCAGGCGCCCATCCACCACGTCGCCCGCAAGCTGCTTGAGCCAGGCGTACTGCAGCTTGTTCGTATCCTGGAACTCGTCCACCAGGATGTGCGCGAAGCGCCGCTGGTAGTGCACGCGCACCGGGTCGTTGCCCTGCAGCAGCTCGAAGCTGCGCAGCATCAGCTCGCCGAAATCCACCACGCCCTCGCGCTGGCACTGCTCCTCATAGAGCTGATACAGCTCGACCTTCTTGCGCGTGTCGGAATCGTGCGCCTCCACGTCGCGCGGGCGCAGGCCTTCCTCCTTGCAGCCGGAGATGAAATACGCGAGCTGCTTCGGCGGGAAACGCTCCTCGTCCACGTTGAACTGCTTGCACAGGCGCTTGACGGCCGAGAGCTGGTCCTGCGTGTCCAGGATCTGGAACCCCTGCGGCAGGCCGGCCAGCTTGTGGTGCGCGCGCAGCATGCGGTTGCACAGGCCGTGGAAAGTGCCGATCCACATGCCGCGCACGTTGACGGGCAGCATGGCGGACAGCCGCGTGAGCATCTCCTTGGCCGCCTTGTTGGTGAAGGTGACGGCCAGGATGCCGCCCGGCGCGGCATGGCCGGTCGAGAGCAGCCAGGCGATGCGCGTGGTGAGCACGCGCGTCTTGCCCGAACCCGCGCCCGCCAGGATCAGCGCATGGCCCGCGGGCAGGGTGACGGCGGCGAGCTGCTCGGGATTCAGGCCCTGCAGGAGCGCTGCGGGGGCCGGGGAAAACGATTCTGGAGAATGCATCCGGGGATTGTAGAAACCCCCTGCCGCCCGCCGGACTGGAGGGGCAAGCCGCCCGGCACAGGTATACAATCAATCACCGGGCCCAAGTTTCTTGCGCCCGGTTTTTTGTGCCTGCGCAAGCAGGGTCCGGCGCTGCCTGCCACGGCAGCGCCCACGAAACCGGCACGCAAGCCAAGCGCCCTTCCCGCCCGCGAAATCCCTCGCGCGCGGCCTCTACAGGAGCTTGGAACCTCATGGAAATCTTCGACTACGACAACATCCTGCTGCTGCCGCGCAAGTGCCGCGTGCAAAGCCGCTCGGAATGCGACGCCGGCGTGGAGCTGGGCGGGCGGCGCTTCAGGCTGCCGGCGGTGCCGGCCAACATGAAGACGGTGGTGGACGAGAAGATCTGCGCCTGGCTCGCGCAGAACGGCTATTTCTACGTCATGCACCGCTTCGACCTGGACAACCTGCAGTTCGTGCGCGAGATGCGCGCCCAGGGCTGCTTCGCCTCGATCTCGCTGGGCATCAAGCAGGCCGACTACGACACCGTGGACCGCCTCAAGGCCGAGGGCCTGGCGCCCGAGTACATCACCATCGACATCGCCCACGGCCATTCCGACAGCGTCAGGGACATGATCGCCTACCTCAAGCAGCACCTGCCGCAGTCCTTCGTGATCGCCGGCAACGTGGCCACGCCCGAGGCCGTGATCGACCTGGAGAACTGGGGCGCCGACGCCACCAAGGTGGGCGTGGGCCCGGGCAAGGTCTGCATCACCAAGCTCAAGACCGGCTTCGGCACGGGCGGCTGGCAGCTGTCGGCCCTGAAGTGGTGCGCGCGCGTGGCCACCAAGCCCATCATCGCCGACGGCGGCATCAGGAGCCACGGCGACATCGCCAAGAGCGTGCGCTTCGGCGCCACCATGGTGATGATCGGCTCGCTGTTCGCGGGCCACGAGGAATCGCCCGGCAAGACCGTGGAAGTGGACGGCGAGCTGTACAAGGAGTACTACGGCTCGGCCAGCGACTTCAACAAGGGCGAATACAAGCACGTGGAAGGCAAGCGCATCCTCGAACCCATCAAGGGCAGGCTGGCCGACACGCTGGTCGAGATGGAGCAGGACATCCAGAGCTCCATCAGCTACGCGGGCGGCAGGAGGCTCATGGACATCCGCAAGGTGAACTACGTGATCCTGGGCGGCGACAACGCGGGCGAGCACCTGTTGATGTGATTTTTTGCAGCAATTTTTCTGGAAGCACAAAAAACTGGTGCATAATCCAGGGCTGCGCTGCAACGCGGCGCCTCTGAAAAGAGAGGGCTCTTAGCTCAGTTGGTAGAGCAGCGGACTCTTAATCCGTTGGTCGAAGGTTCGAATCCTTCAGGGCCCACCAAGCTACTCAAAAACCGGAAGTCGCATAGCGACTTCCGGTTTTTTTCATTCGCCGCTGGAAATGCAAACGCCCGATGCGGTGCATCGGGCGTCATTAGCTACGCAGCCATGGCATCCGGATGTCAACGCCATTCAGGACGGATCAAAGCGATCCATTCTGCGCCCGGATTGCGGCCAATTTGACGTAGAGCGTGCTTCTAGAGATGCCCAATCTCCGTGCCGCGGCTGCCATGTTGCGCTGCGATTTTTCGATCGCATCCAGGATGGCCTGCTTCTCCAGGTCCTCCAGCCGGCCCGATACGCAGCGGGAGGGAGGCAACACGGCTCCGGCTGCGGCGTCCTGCGCAGCTCGCGCAACGGCGGGGGGCAAGGCAGACGGTTCGATCACATCGTTTTCGCTGAGCGCGAATGCGGCCTCGAACACATTCTGCAGTTCCCGGATGTTGCCCGGCCAACGATAGTGGCGGAACGCCTGCAAGACGCATGCGTCCCATGCCTTGGGCGCGCAGCCATATTTTTCCGCCAGCTTGTGGTTGAGATGGCCGATGATCGTCTCGATGTCCCCCGGGCGGTCGCGCAGCGCCGGCAAAGGCAGGCTGACAACGCAGAGGCGGTGGTAGAGGTCTTCGCGGAATCGTCCTTCGGCCGCCTCCTGCCGTAGATCTCGGTTGGTGGCGGCGATCAGACGCACGGACACACGCCGTTCGCGCGTGTCGCCGAGCCGGACAACGATGCCATCCTGCAGCACACGCAACAAATGGGGCTGCATGTCGAGCGGCATTTCGCCGATTTCGTCCAGGAACAGCGTGCCGCCATCGGCCTGCTCGAATTTGCCGGGCAGGCCGCTGCGGCGCGCTCCGGTGAATGCGCCTTCGGCGTAGCCGAACAGTTCGCTGGCCAGGAGCTCACGGGTCAGCGCTCCGCAGTTCAAGGCCACGAACGGCCCGGCATGCGACCGGCCAGTGCGGTGCAGGGCGCGGGCGAAGAGTTCTTTGCCGACACCGGTTTCCCCTTCCAGCAGCACCGGCAAATCGAGCATGGCGATGCGCCGCGCCCGGGCTTTCGTGGCCTCCAGCACCTCGCTGTCGCCGACGATGTCGGCGAACGCATCGTCGCTTGCAGCGGGGGCGGCGGTAGCCTTGGGGCGGGAACGGTGCAGGGGAAGCATCGCCGGGATCACCAGCAAGGTGCCCAAGGCCCCATCCTGGTCCCGTATCGGATGCCGCCATTCGGGTTTCAGCCACCCCGGATACGGCCGGGAACGATCAGCGGCCGGCCGATCCAGCTGGAGCCCATCCACTCGTTCGCCTGGCACCAACAACTGCACAACACCGTGCGCGTCCCGCATCTGCGGCAATGGGCCACCGGTGCGGATGATGCGTCCCCGGTGGTCGCACAGCACGAGGCCGTCATTGCCGTAGCGTTTGAAAAGCTCCATGGACCGGTTCAGCAAGCGGCCTTGGAGCGTGGCGTCGCGGCGTGCGATCTCGCCCTCGATCTGACGCGCCGCCGCCATGACCAGCCCCAGCGTGTGCCCGTGGAAGGTTTCCTTGACGCCGGAAACGTCGACGACCCCCAGCAGCGCGCCGCTGAGGGGATCGCGCACCGGCGCCGCAGCACAGGTCCAGCGCTTGACGTCGAGGCAGAAGTGCTCGCTGGCGTAGATCTGAACCGGCGCGCACATCGCGATCGCGGTGCCGATGGCGTTGGTTCCGATGACCTCTTCGCTCCATTGCCCGCCAATCGCGAGATTGATGCCTTCGCCGGCGGTGCGCACGCGGTGCTCCCCCACGAGTTGCAGGATGGTCCCGCGCGCGTCGCTGAGCATGATGAGGGAGCCGCACTCGCGCAACAGGTCACGCAGGCCGCCCAGGACAGGGCGCGCCGCATCGCACAGGTCGTGGTTGTGCTGCGTCAACTGGTGGATGTGCTCACTGGTCGCACCCGGCGCACGCGGGCTGCCCGGATTCACGGCCTCGCTCTGGCAACGCTGCCAAGACTCCAGCACCACCCCGCGCACGCCCTGTCGCGGCAAGGCGCGGTCTTGCACGAAGCGCTCCCACGCCGAGGCCACGAGGGACTCGTCGCCGATCCGGGGGACCAGGGGCCCGCACTGAGAAAACGGCATGTGGCAGATCAGGTAGGAGGCATGGGGCCCATACGGGCATGGACCGCAAAAGTAGTTATCGGAGTATTTGCTGTCAACAGGTCAACTACCCACCCATGCGCGGGTAATTGTCTGCAGATATTTCAAGCTGTCCGAAAGCCGGACACTCGGCGCGACATGTCGGAAAGCCGGACTGCAGCCAGCCTGCAGGCGGACGGCATCTGTGCAAGGGCATGACGTCCATGCCATTGATTCAAAAGGGATTTTCAAAAAATGCCGGGCATCGGCCTGCCCTGGCACGCACGTTGCGATGAAGTCGTCGTGGGAATTCCCACCTCATGCCTACCCATAGATAGGAGACATTCATGCAAGTGCAATCCACCGTACAGGTGATGGGCATCGATGCCGGCGGCACGATGACCGACACCTTTTTCGTCCGCGACGACGGCCGCTTCGTCGTCGGCAAGGCGCAGAGCAATCCCGGGGACGAGTCCCTGGCGATTTACAACTCGTCGGTCGACGCGCTGGACCACTGGGGCCGGACCGTGGACGACGTCTATCCCGAGCTGGCGACCTGCGTCTATTCCGGCACGGCCATGCTCAACCGCATTCTGATGCGCAAGGGGCTGGACGTGGGCCTGATCTGCAACAAGGGCTTCGAGCAGATCCACTCCATGGGCCGGGCCCTGCAGAGCTACCTGGGCTATGCCCTGGAGGACCGCATCCACCTCAACACGCACCGCTACGACGAGCCGCTCGTGCCCGTCTCGCGCACGCGTGGCGTGACCGAGCGCACCGACGTGCAGGGCAAGGTGGTCATCCCCCTGCGCGAGGAAGAGGTACGCCAGGCCACGCGCGAACTGGTGGAAGCCGGGTCGCAGGCCATCGTGATCTGCCTGCTGCAGTCCCACAAGAACGAGGCCAGCGAGCAGCGCGCCCGCGACATCGCCAGGGAGGAGCTCGCGCGGCTGAAGGCGGACATCCCGGTCTTCGCGTCGGTGGACTACTACCCGTCGCGCAAGGAAAGCCACCGTATGAACACCACCATACTGGAAGCCTATGGCGCCGAGCCCTCGCGCCAGACGCTCAAGAAGGTTTCGGACCGCTTCAGAAAGCACGGCGCCAAGTTCGACCTGCGCGTCATGGCCACGCACGGCGGCACCATCAGCTGGAAGGCCAAGGAGCTGGCGCGCACCATCGTCTCCGGGCCCATCGGCGGCGTGATCGGCTCCAGGCTGCTGGGCGAGGCGCTGGGCGACGAGAACATCGCCTGCTCGGACATCGGCGGCACCAGCTTCGACGTGGCGCTCATCACCAAGGGCAATTTCGCGATCAAGAGCGACCCGGACATGGCGCGCCTGGTGCTCTCGCTGCCGCTGGTGGCGATGGATTCGGTGGGCGCCGGCGCCGGCAGCTTCGTGCGGCTCGACCCCTACAGCAAGTCCATCAAGCTGGGGCCCGACAGCGCCGGATACCGCGTGGGTACCTGCTGGCCGGAAAGCGGCCTCGACACGGTATCGGTTTCCGACTGCCACGTGGTGCTGGGCTACCTGAACCCCGACAACTTCCTGGGCGGGGCCATCAAGCTGGACGTGCAGCGGGCGCGCGACCACATCAAGGCGCAGATCGCGGACCCGCTGGGCCTGTCGGTGGAGGATGCCGCGGCCGGCGTGATCGAGCTGCTGGACCTGACCCTGTCGGAATACCTGCGCGCCAACATCAGCGCCAAGGGCTACAACCCGGCGGAGTTCACCTGCTTCTCGTACGGCGGCGCCGGTCCGGTGCACACCTACGGCTACACCGAGGGCGTGGGCTTCAAGGACGTCGTGGTGCCCGCCTGGGCGGCCGGTTTCTCGGCCTTCGGATGCGCCTGCGCCGACTTCGAATACCGCTACGACAAGTCGGTGGACCTCGGCGTGGCCCAGCATGCGCCCGCGGCCGACAAGGCGGCTGCCTGCAAGTCATTGCAGGAAGCCTGGTCCGAGCTGGCCGTGAAGGTGGTCGACGAGTTCGTGCTCAACGGCTACAAGCCCGAGGACGTGCTGCTGATCCCCGGCTACAAGATGCAGTACATGGGGCAGCTCAACGACCTGGAAATCGTCTCCCCCGTGACGAGCGCCGCCACGGCCGCCGACTGGGACCGGATCGTCGAAACCTTCGAGGACACCTACGGACGCGTCTATGCCAACTCGGCCCGCTCGCCGGAGCTGGGCTTCTCCATCACCGGCGCCATCCTGCGCGGCATGGTCGTCACGCAAAAGCCCGTGCTGCCGGAAGACCCGGACGCCGGCCCCACGCCCCCGAAGGCCGCCTACCTGGGCACCCGCCCGTTCTACCGCCACAAGAAATGGGTCGATGCGGCGCTCTGGAAGATGGAAGGCCTCAAGGCCGGAAACCACATCGTCGGCCCCGCCATTATCGAATCGGACGCCACCACCTTCGTCGTTCCCGATGGGTTTGAAACCACCGTGGACAAGCACCGCCTGTTCCACCTCAAGGAAGTCAAGTAAGGAGACACGCCATGAACATGATGAGCAACAAAGAAGTGGGCTTTGCCGATCTGCTGAAGAACGGCCAGACCCTGAAAGAATTCCGCGACGGCATCATCGAGCGGACCCAGGCCACGGGCAGCTACAACGGCTTGACCAGGCTCGAATTCCGTGACGCCGACCCGATCGGCTACGAAAAGCTGTTCTCCAAGCTGCGCGGCGGCCTCGTGCATGCACGCGAGACGGCCAAGAAAATCGCCGCCAGCCCCATCGTGGAGCAGGAGGGCGAACTCTGCTTCACGCTCTACAACGCGGTCGGCGACTGCGTGCTGACATCGACCGGGATCATCATCCACGTCGGCACCATGGGCGCGGCGATCAAGTACATGATCGAGAACAACTGGGAGGCCAACCCCGGCATCAACCCGGGCGACATGTTCACCAACAACGATTGCAGCATCGGCAACGTCCATCCCTGCGACATCGCCACCATCGTGCCGATCTTCTGGGAGGGCCGGCTGATCGGCTGGGTGGGCGGCGTCACGCACGTCATCGACACCGGTTCGGTGACGCCGGGCTCGATGTCCACGGGACAGACCCAGCGCTTCGGCGACGGCTACATGATCACCTGCCGCAAGACCGGCGTGAACGATGAGCCATTGCGCGACTGGCTGCATGAATCCCAGCGCTCGGTGCGCACGCCGAAGTACTGGATCCTCGACGAGAAGACCCGCATCGCCGGCTGCCACATGATCCGCGACCTGGTGGAGGAAGTGATCCGCGCCGACGGCATCGAGGCCTACGAGAAGTTCGCCTACGAGGTGATCGAGGAAGGCCGCCGCGGGCTGCAAAGCCGCATCAAGGCCATGACGCTGCCGGGCAAATACCGCAAGGTGTCGTTCGTCGACGTGCCCTACAAGCACGAGGACGTGCAGGTGTCCAACGCCTTCGCCAAGCTCGATTCGATCATGCACTCGCCCTGCGAGATGACGATCCGCGCCGACGGCAAGTGGCGCCTGGACTTCGAGGGCGCAAGCCGCTGGGGCTGGCACACCTTCAACGCGCACCAGGTGGCCTTCACCTCGGGTATCTGGGTGATGATGTGCCAGACCCTGGTGCCCACGCAGCGCATCAACGACGGCGCCTACTTCGCCACCGAGTTCCGCCTGCCCAAGGGCACTTGGTGCAACCCCGACGACCGTCGCACCGGCCATGCCTATGCGTGGCACTTCCTGGTCTCGGGCTGGGCGGCGCTGTGGCGCGGCCTGTCCCAGTCCTACTTCAGCCGCGGCTACCTGGAGGAGGTCAACGCCGGCAACGCCAACACTTCCAACTGGCTGCAGGGCGGCGGCATCAACCAGGACGGCGAGATCCACGCGGTCAACAGCTTCGAGGCCAGTTCCTGCGGCACCGGCGCCTGCGCCGTGAAGGACGGCCTGAACCACGCCGCCGCCATCTGGAACCCGGAGGGCGACATGGGCGACATCGAGATCTGGGAGATGGCCGAGCCGCTGCTCTACCTGGGGCGCAACGTCAAGGCCAACTCAGGGGGCTACGGCAAGTACCGCGGCGGCTGCGGCTTCGAGACCCTGCGCATGGTCTGGAACGCCCAGGACTGGACCATGTTCTTCATGGGCAACGGCTTCATGAACAGCGACTGGGGCCTGATGGGCGGCTATCCGGCGGCCACCGGCTATCGCTTCGAGGCGCACAAGACCGGCCTGGAGCGCCGCATCGCCAACGGCGAAAGCCTGCCGCTGGGCGGCGACCTCGATCCGACCGCGCCAACCTACGAGCACAACATCGACGCCACGGCGCATGTCAAGCGCGACAAGCAATGCATGACCACGGAGGATTGCTACGACAACCACGACCTGTACCTGAACTACCTGCGTGGCGGCCCTGGCTTCGGCGATCCGATCGACCGCGATCCGAAGGCCATCGAGAAGGACCTGAACGAGAAGTTCCTGCTGCCCGAGTACGCCGGCAAGGTCTATGGCGCCGTGTTCACCCAGGACGCCAGGGGCACGTTCAAGGTCGATGCGGCCCAAACCGACGCGCGCCGCGCCGAAATCCGCAAGGAACGGCTGGCCCGCGCGGTCCCCGTGCGCGAGTGGATGCGCGGCGAGCGCGAACGCATCATCAACAAGCACGCGTCGGTCCAGGTGCAGCACATGTTCGCCACCAGCTTCGGCCTGTCGAAAAAGTTCACCAGCGAGTTCAAGGAGTTCTGGAGCCTGCCGGAAGACTGGCAATTGCTGGAGGAAGAACTTGACGTGCCGTCCTACGGTTCGAAGCACCGCATGGACCTGTCGCTGATGCCCGACGTCACGACCGTCGTGCAGGTCGAAGAGTGATTGCCACATCCAGGAGCTGAAACATGTCCACTTCTTACACCAACGAACAAGTCGCCCACCTGGTGGATGGCGCCCTCGACTGGGAAACCACCTTCCGCATGCTGTCCATGCCCAAGGACCACAGCCGCTTCGAGCAGTACCTGGCGGCCCTGCAGGCCAAGGTGCGCTTCAAGGACCGCATCATCCTGCCGCTCGGACCGCACCTGTACATCGTGCAATCGGCCAAGAACAAGCAGTGGGTCACCCAGTGCGATTGCGGCCATGTCTTCTGCGACTACCGCGAGAACTGGAAGCTGCATGCCAGCATCTACGTGCGCGACACGGAAGAGGCCATGACCGAGGTGTACCCGAAGCTGATGGCGCCCGATACCCAGTGGCAGGTGTACCGCGAGTACTACTGCCCGCAGTGCGGTGCCATGCACGACGTGGAAGCGCCAACGCCCTGGTATCCGGTCATCCATGACTTCGAGCCGGACATCGAGGCCTTCTACAAGGACTGGATGCACCTGCCGGTGCCCGAACGCGCCGCCTGAATCCGGATAGAAGCGCGCTACAGGTGGCGGTGGTGATCCACCGCCATCGCTTGCACCGTCTTTCGCGGCAGCAAGCCGGGGGTGATCACGCCCCCGGCTCCGGCACATAGACCATGGACCCATCCTTGAGCCGGTAGGCCACGCCCGCCTTGGCGCCCTGGCCTTCGCCGATTTCGCCGCTGGCCTTGTAGCGGTCGACCTTCTGGCCGTCCTTGACGATGATCTCCATGTTGTCCTTGCCGGGGTTCTTGATCACGGTCACCGATTCGCTGCTGAACGGATTGATGGAACTGTTGGCCACGGCCAGGAGCAGGGCCGCGATGATGACCAGGAACACGTCGATGAGGTTCACGACCGAGAGGATGGGGTCGTCCGCCTCCAGGTCTTCCATCAGGCGCAGGCGGCTCATTGGGCACCCTCCACGGCCATAACGGCCACGGGGTCGTGGCCGCGCGCGGGCGTGGCGGCCAGCGGCCTGTCGTGCTCTATCGCCGCCAGGTCCACGGCATACCAGCGCCGGCGCACGTTGACCACGGTGTAGCTGATGGACGCCGCGAGCAGCGCCAGGATCACCGCCGAGAAGGCCACCGTGAGGTTGCGCGAGACGTCCTGCATCTGCCCGTCGGACAGCGCCATCAGCGCCGGGCCCATGGGGATCATGGTGGCCACCAGGCCCAGCATGGGCGCGATGCGCGTGGCGATGCGGGCGAACTCCAGGCGCTTGGTGGCCAGGGCCTCGAGCTCGGTCAGCGTCAGCCTGGGATTGCGCGCCAGGGCAGCCGCCAACTCGAAACCGCCGGGCTGGCCGCCGTGGCGCTGTCAGGCCTGCCAGAGGAAGGCGCCCAGGGCGTAGAAGGCATGGACGAACAGCAGGGCGATGAGGATCAGCACGGGCATGAGGAACAGCTGGCTGGCGGAATACATCGCCGACTCGATGGGGTTGGGTGTCATGGTGTGGCTGTGGAGTTGACAAAAGGGAATGGAAAACGGCCGCGGCGGCGCTGGGCCAGCGCCCCGGCGCCGCTGATGCCCGCCAGCGCCAGAGCGAACAGGGCCGTGTCGGGGTTGAAGGGCGGCGGGCTCGCGGGCTCGACCTTGGCCAGGCGCATGCCCGTGACCACGGGCGGGGCCGGCGGCTGGGGCTCTGGTTGGGGTTCGGGCCGTGCCTGCTGCGCCTCGGCCGCCGGCATCGGCGCCTGCAGGCCATAGCCGGCCTGTGCGGCGTCGGCCGCGCCCTGGGCCACGAATTCGGCGAAGCGCGCGTTGTCGGTCCGCACGTCGAAGCGCCGCGACAGGTCGCGCCAGCGCTGTTTCAGCTCGCGCACGGTGGCGGCGTCGGCCTGCCAGTAGCCCTGGCGCGCGGCCTCCAGCATGCGCTCCATGGTCTGGGCCAGGGCGTGGGGGTTCTTTGCCTCGAACCAGTCTTTCAGGCCCAGCTGATGCTTGTCGCGCACGTAGACGTCGACCATCTCCTGCCACTGGTCGTCGCGCACGATCTCTCGCGCGGTGGCCGTCCAGCCCCAGAAGTTGTTGGTGGCGTCCAGCACCTGCAGGGTGCCGGCGTAGCCCTCCTTCATCAGGCCCTGGATGTAGCCAGGGTGGAACTGGCGCGTGGCCAGCTCCTTGGCCAGGAACTGCGCCGCGCCCTCGACCCGGCCGCTGCCCGAGCCGCGCAGGTTGCTGATGTAGAGCTCGGGCGCCTTGCCGTCCAGGTGGCGCACGGCCAGCGCGATGCCGCCCAGGTACTGGAAGGGGTCGTCGGTGGTCAGCATGCCGTAGAGGTTGGAGCTGCGCGAGAGCACCGCGCCCTCGGTGCCGCTCAGGTGCTCGGCGTAGAGGTTGACGGCCTTGCCGCCCTTGCCCGCGCCTGCCGCGGCGGCCCCGGCCACTCCGGCCCGGCCCCACTGCGACTCGTCGGGGCCGTAGGCGTACTGCATCTTGTCCAGGTACAGCCGGGCCAGCTTGCGGTCGCCCTCGGCCTTGCCCTTCCAGGTGTCGGTGGCCAGGGCCGCATCGTCCAGCCCCGTGCCGTAGCGCCCGCTCTCGGACGCGAAGATGCGCGTGGCGCCGGCCAGCTCGGCGGCCTTGGCATCGGCGCCGGCGGCCATCATCTTTTGCGCGATGCGCTGGCTGTTGGCGGCGACGGGGTTGTCGGCCTCGTCCCTGGCGCGGGACGCCAGCAGCACGGCGCGGGCCAGCTGCTGCATGACGTTGGGGAAATGGTCGCGGTACAGGCCGGTGGCCGACAGCACCACGTCCACGCGCGCGCGGCCCAGCTGCTCGCGCCCGACCAGCTTCACGCCGGTGACGCGCCCGCCCCTGTCCCACACGGGCTCCACGCCCAGCAGCCACAGTGCCTGGGCTTCGAGCATGCCGAAGTGGCGCATGGTTTCCACGGACCACAGGCTGAAGGTGAGCTTCCTGGGTAGCTTGCCGTGCAGTTTTTTGTGCTCGGCCAGCATGTTCTCCGCGGCCTGCTTGCCGGCCTCCCAGGCCTGCCTGGTGGGCACGCGCGAGGGGTCGAAGCCATAGAGGTTGCGGCCCGTGGGGTAGGCGTCGGGGCTTTTGATGGGGTCGCCGCCGTAGGAGGTGGGCAGGTATCGCCCGTCCAGCACGGCCAGCAGGCCGGGCAGCTCCCCCTGCGCGCCCAGGTTGGCATAGGCCTGGCGCGCGTCCTGCAGCGCTTTTTGCAGGTCCGGGCTCAGGCCGTCCAGGCTTTCGCCTGCGACCACGTGGCGCCGCAGCAGTTGGTAGGGTACCGTTTGCGCCAGCCTGTCCCAGGGGCCGACCAGGGCCTCGTCCAGGTCGGCGGCGGGCACGCCCGCGTGCTGCGCCGCGGCCTCCCAGAAGTTCTTGCCCAGCATGAGCAGCACGGTGCCCAGGCGGTGCAGTTCCTCGGGCGCACGGCCCAGGGTGTGCAGGCCCTGCGGCTGGGCGGTCTGCGCCAGTTCGTGCAGGTGGTTGTGCAGCTCCTGCACGAAGTCGGCGAAACGCTCCTTGGCGCGGCCTTCGGTCCAGCCCATGTCGGCGATCACGCGCTCCTTCTTCGCTGCGGCCAGCAGGTCGGCGGCCATGCGCTCGCGCACGGCGCCCTCGTCCTGCGCCTGCCACTGGTGCAGCAGGTCGTGCATCTGGGTCAGCGCGTCGTGCAGGCCGCCGGGGGCGAACGGCGGGGTCTGGTGGCTGACGATCGTTGCCCGCCCGCGGCGCTTGGCCTGGGTGGCCTCGCCGATGTTGTCCGCGATGTAGGGGTAGGCCACGGGAATGTCGCCCAGCGCCAGCAGCGGCGCGTCGTACACCGACAGGCCGCGCTCCTTGCCCGGCAGCCATTCCTGCGTGCCATGCGTGCCGTAGTGCACCAGGGCGTCGTTGTGCTGGCGCGTCCACAGGTAGGTGGCCAGGTAGTGGTGCGGCGGCAGGTCGGTGGTGGAGTGGTAGATCTCCTTTTCCTTGGCGCGCGCGTCCTGGCTGCCGGGGGCCATGCCGCTGCGGCCCGGCTGGGGCAGCAGGGTGATCTGGCCCAGCTGCAGGCGCGGGATGACGAAATAGTCCTGCCCGCGCTGGCGCATCACCCAATGGGATTTCTCGGGCGCGCCCCAGGCGCTGCGCAGCGCGTCCTGCGTGGGCTGCGGCAGGCTGGAGAGCCACGCGCGGTAGTCCTTCACCGGCAGCAGCGCGGCCAGGCCGTCCTGCAGCAGCGGCTCCAGTTCGCCGCCGCGGTAGGCCGGGGCCAGCAGGCGCTGCAGCAGGGTGATCAGGTGCATCTCGTCGGGCACCTCGGTGCGGTAGCCCGCAGCGGCCATGCCGGCCAGCGTGCTTTGCAGGCTGCGCGGCACGTTCAGGAACGAGGCCGACAGGTTCTTCTCGCCCGCCGGGTAGTTCCAGAACATCACGGCCACCTGCTTGTCGGCATTGGGCTTGCGCTGCAGCTTGACCAGGTTCAGCGCCTTGGCGGCCACGGCCGCGGCCTGGGGCGTGATGGGCATGATCTGCTCGTCGCCCTTGCGCGTGGCGGACGCGACCTGTATGTCGGTGATGCCGGCGTATTCGGCCTGCGCCATGTAGAACGGCACGTCCATGGTGGCCACGCCCTGCGGGTTGGCGGCCCAGTCGGCCTCGTCGCCGCGGCGGTAGGTCATGGCCTGGATGACCGGGATGCCCATGCGCTCGAACTCCGTGCGCCGCTCGTCGGCAAGGAGCGTGATCTGGGTGTTGATGAGCACGTCGGCCAGCACCGGCGTGCCCGGGCCGGCGGGCTGCAGCACCTTGGGAAAGCCGCCCTCGCCCATCATCGGCGTGTAGAACGGCAGGGCCACGGCGCCACCGGCCTCGATGCGCGCGACCATGTCGTCGATGTAGGCCGTCTGCATGGAGCCTATGTATTGCTGGTGCAGCGCAATGGCGACCACGGGCTTGCGCCCGGGCGCGGCCGGGTCCACGCCCTGGCCGCGCAGGTAGGCGCGCACGTCGGCCGTGACCAGACCCGGCAGGCGCGGGTGGTACACGCCCGTCTTGGGAAAGACCACCGGGTCAGGCGCCGCCGCCAGAGGGTTGCCGCCCTGGAGCTGCGCCGCCAGCGTGGCAAAGAAACCCTCATAGTTCTGCCGCCCGCCGCTGGCGTAGTAATCGATGAGGCGGCGCGCCACGGCCTCTGGCAGGCCGCCGCCCCAGGCAGGGCGCTGGTCGTACAGCCAGGCGTTGGGCGCGGCCAGGCCGGGCAGCGCGCGCACCAGGCGGTCGCGCACCTCGTCCTGCTGGTAGCTGTCGAAGAACACGGCGTCCCGCCCGCGCCACAGGCCGGCATCCACGTCGGCCGGCAGGCTGTTCAGGTAGCGCACCTCGACGGTCAGGCCGTGCGGGCGCGCGATCTCGGCGAGCTGGTGGAACTTGCCCTGCGGCACGTTGCCCGTGGCGATGAACAGCACCGAAGCGGCGCGCGCCGCGCCGGCCAGCAGGAGCAGCGCGGCGCACAGCAGCCAGCGTAGCTTGTCGTATTGAATCAAATCGGCCTCCTGCGCTTTACGGGAAAGCGCCAGCAGCTATCACTTTCGTAGTCAGAAGTCGAGGCGCGCGGTCACGAACACGCGCCGCCTCTGCTCGGCGTAGCCGAAGTTGGGCGACTTCTCGGCCAGGCGCACGTCGCCCATGTTCTCCAGCCCGGCGCGCAGGTTCAGGCTCTGCGTGGCGTTGAGCTTCCAGGCGCGGCCCACGCTGGCGTTCCACAGGGTGTAGGCGGGCAGCCGGTAGCCGGAGCTGTCCTGGCTGCCGGTGTATTGCAGGCCCAGGCGCGCATCCCAGCCGGCCGCGCGCCACGCCAGGTGGGAGGCCACGCTGGTGCTGGGCCTGTCGTTCAGGCGCTTGCCCGTGGTCTTGTCGCGCGTGCGCAGCAAGGTGGCGTCGGTGTTCCACGCGAGCTGTGGCGTGATGGCCCAGGTGAAGCCCGCCTCCAGCCCCTGGATGCGCGCGGCGTCCACGTTGTCGTACTGGTAGATGCGCCGTGGGCCGACCTGCTGCAGCAGGCGGTAGGTGATGAGATCCTTGACCTCGGTGTGGAAGGCCGTGGCGCGCAGCGACCATGCGGGGCTCGCCTGCCAGTCGGCGCCGATCTCGAACGAGTTCGACGTCTCGGGCTTGATGTCGGCATTGCCCAGGAAGGTGTGCGGGCCCTCGGCACCCACGTAGTTGGGCGATATCTGCTTGAGCGTGGGCGCCTTGAAGGCGTGGCCGAAGCCGCTCTTGACGACCAGCGCGCTGCTGGCCTCCCAGACGAGGTAGGCGCGCGGGCTCAGCTCGGAGCCGAAGATGCCGTGGTGGTCGGCGCGCAGGCCCAGCGTGGCGATCAGGTTCTTGCCCAGCGCGAACTCGTCCTGCACGAACAGGGCCTTGTGCGTCACGTCGTCGCTGCCGGTGGTGAGGCCGGCGTTCACCAGCTCCTCCTTGCGCCACTCGCCGCCCACGGTGAACTGGTGGCTTCCGAAGCGCGTGCTGGCGTGGCCGTCCACCACGTCGTCCGTCATGTCCTGCGCTCGCGTGGGCGCCACGCCGTTGGTGCGCGAGTTGCGCACGCTGAACTCGCTGCGATAGGCGCGCAGCTGCGTCTTCCAGTCGCCCACCTCGCCCCTCCAGCCCACGTGCGTCTGGCGGCGGTCCAGGTCGTAGCGGTTGAAGTAGGGCTTGGCGCCGCTCACGTCGTCGTAGAAGCGCTGCTCCTTGCCGTCGGTCACGCCGGCCTCCAGCACATGGCCGGGCGCGAGGTCGAACTCGGCGTTCAGCCCCAGGCTGCGCGGCTTGCGGCCCTCGATCTCGCTGTAGCGCGGGTCTTCCTTCTCGGGCACGGCATCGCGGTGCGCGTACTCGGCGTTGACCGACATGCGCAGCCGGTCGGTGAGCGGCCCGGCGGCGAAGACCGACGTGCCGGCCTCGCTCGCCCCGTCGCTGCCCACGGCGTGCGAGCCGGTGACGCCGACGGAGCCGATCCAGCGGTCCCTGGGCTTCTTGGAAATGATGTTCACCACGCCGCCCAGGGCCTCCGAGCCGTAGAGCGCCGACATCGGGCCGCGGATGATCTCCACGCGCTCGATGGCCGAGATCGGCAGCCAGCCGTACTGGTAGTCCGAGTGGCCGATCACGTCGTCGCTGGCGCTGATGCGCCGCCCGTCGATCAGCGTGAGGGTGTGCTTGCCCTCCAGGCCGCGCAGGGCGAGCGTCTTGCGCCCGCCCACCTGGCGCGCGCTCAGGGTGATGCCGGGCGCGCCGCGCACGGCGTCCAGCAGGTCGGCTGCATTGCGCTCGGCCAGGTCCTGGGCGGTGATGACGGTGACGCTGGCCGGCGCGGTGCGCGCGTCCTGCTCGGTCAGCGTGGCCGTGACCGTGACGGCAGGCAGCGGCGCGGCAGCCACGACTTCGGCGCGTGCGCCGCCGGCCAGGCACAGCAGCGCGGCAGTGGCGGCCGCGGCCAGGGGATGCAGGCGGCAGTGCCCGCGCAAGGCAAAGGAATGTGTGAGAAGCATGAGCGTCCTGGCAAAAGACCGCGATGGCTGGACGCTGGCATGCAAGGGCTTGCGCGGGGCTGGGCGGAAGGGTTGGTGATAGATGACAAGCACCATCCCGGCGGCCGCCAACCGAAAGCGCCTGTGGAATCAGGAGCAGACGCCACGCGGCACGCATGTACGGAATGCAAACTTGTTAATGCGAATTATAGTTATTCGTAACCGCAATTCTTTAACCTGTGACAAAACGAAGGGCGGATGCGGCGCATCCGCCGCTCCGCCGCCGGGTTTTGTCGCGGCCGTGCAACACAGCGGCAAACCAGCGGGCCCGCCGCGCACCGCCCCGCCCTGGCTACGGCGCGGGGCCGTCGCAGCCGTCGCGCCCGTCCGTGCGCGGGCGCCACAGGCCCGGGCCCACGCGCCACAGCAGCACGCCATAGGCCAGCAACCACAGCGCCGCCGCGGCGGCCAGGGCGATGCCGCCCCAGCCCAGCACGGCCGCCGCCGCGCGCAGCGCCGTGGCGGCCAGAATCAGCGCGCCGCCCAGCGGCACCCACGGACCGGGGTCGGGCAGCAGGCCGGCGTGCGCGCGCCCGGCGATGGCGATCACCACGAACACGCCCAGCCCCACCGCGCCCGCGCCCAGCAGGTGCCAGCCCGCGCCGGTGCCCGGCAGCGCGCCCAGGTACGCCAGCCCCAGCGCCCCATAGCCCAGCGCCATGCACGCGTACATGGCGTACAGCAGCAGCGGAAAGCGCCTGCGCCACAGCGCCGGGCCCACGTGCCAGTCGCTCATCAGATGGAAGGCGGCGGCGGCGGCGGCCAGCGCCAGCCAGCCCGCCAGGGCGCTGCCCGGCCGCACGAACTGCGCGAGCGTGGCCAACGCGATGCACAGCGCCGCCAGGTGGCGCTTCGGCGGCCGCGCAAGGTACGGCGGCGCGCCCGGCGTGACCTGCTCGATGGCGCGGTTGACCATGCGCATGGAGATGCGGCTCGCGGCCACCACGATCAGCAGCATGAGTACGCCCAGCGTGGCGTGCAGCCAGCGCAGGCCCGGCGCGCCGCCGAGCGCGTCGGCGTAGAAGCCCAGCGCCATGCCCGCCAGCGCCAGCAGCGCCCAGCCGAACGAGGCGTGCGCGCGGCCCGCCGGCGAGCGCAGCGCCCGCGCCAGCACCGCCGCCACGGCCAGGGGCAGCGCCACCTGCGCCGCGCCCGCCAGCCACAGCGCCGCGGCGCCGGCCCAGCCCGAGGCCCAGAAGCCCGCGCGCGCGAGCAGCCACAGCAGCACCAGCGCCCGCAGCTGCCCGCGCGAGGCGCCCGCCTCGCCCGTGAACTCGGGCAGCGCCGTCAGCGCGAAGCCGGCCACGCCGGCCATGGCGAAGCCGAACACCAGTTCGTGCACATGCCAGACGATCGGCCCGCCCGCCACCGGGGGTGGCGGCAGGCCCGCGCCCAGCGCCAGGCCCCACAGGCCGAGCAGCCCGAGGGCCGAGACCATGGCCAGCAAAAAGAACGGGCGCATGCCGCACATCCAGACCGGATGGGCGCGGCGCAAAGGGTTGCGTGGGGTTTGCATTTCAAAAAAGGGAGCTGCCAGCGCTTTTCCAGCAAGCCATAGAGGCATTTTTCATCGATATTCTTGTTCAGCAGCCATGGCTGGCGCGGGGCGCCGTGCAGCGCGGTGCCTGGAGCCACGCGCCCCCGCCCTCCTCGGCGGGCAGGGCGCCGGCGGCGTCCGGGGCGTCCTGCTCCGGCAGGCCGAACGCGGCGCGCACCTCGGGGTGCTGCAGGAGCTGCGCCGCGCAGCGGTGCACCAGGGCCTCGCCGCGCGCGCTCGCCTCGCCCGGCGGCCGGTAGCGCGCGATGATGCGCCCGGGCGCGGCGGCCAGCACCAGCACCTCGTCGGCCAGGCGCACGGCCTCCATCAGGTCGTGGGTGATCAACAGCACGGCCATGCCCGACTGCGCCTGACGCGCCAGCAGCAGCTGGTGCAGCTGCCCGCGCAGGCCCACGTCGAGCGCGGAGAACGGCTCGTCCATCAGCAGCAGCGCCGGCTCCAGCACCAGCGCGCGCGCCAGCGCGGCGCGGCTCTGCATGCCGCCCGACAGCTCCGCCGGGTATTGCGCGAGCGACGCCTCGGGCAGGCCCAGCGCCAGCGCCGCCGCGCGCGCGCGCTCGCGGCGCTGCGCGCGCGGCACGCCCTGCGCCTTCAGGCCCAGGGCGATGTTGTCCAGCGTGGCCATCCAGGGCAGCAGGCGCGGCTGCTGGAACATGACGGCCACGGGCGCACCGGGCCGTTCGATGCGCCCCTGCTGCGGCGCGAGCAGCCCCGCGCACAGGTGCAGCAGCGTGGTCTTGCCGCAGCCCGACGGGCCCACGAGCGCGGCGATGCGCCCGGCGGGCAGGTCCAGGTCTATGTCCTGCAGCACGGCCGTGGGCCCGTAGGCATGGTGCAGGCCGCGCACTTGCAGCAACGGCAGTGGGGTAGCGGGCGGGGTCGTCATGGGGTTTTCTCGTGTGCTTTCGTTCAAGCCGCGGGCGGCGCGCCGCCGGCGCTGCGCCAACGCTCCAGCTCGCGCTTGACGGGCTCCAGCAGCGCGTACTCCAGCACCAGCAGGCTGCCCACCACGGCGCAGATCCAGGCGAGCGACGCGCTCGTGTCCAGGTGCGAGCGCGTGACGGCCAGCGCCGCGCCCACGCCGTCGCTGGTGGCCAGCAGCTCGGCCATCACGGCCACCTTCCAGGACGAGCCTAGCGCCGTGATCCACGCGGGGAACAGGTAGGCCGCCACGTGCGGCAGGTACAGGTCGAACAGGCGCATGCGCCACGGCAGGCGGTAGGCGCGCGCCATGTCCTTGAGGTGGTGGTCCAGCGTGCGCGTGCCCTGCAACGCGCCGATGAAGACCACCGGCAGGCAGGCCACGAACACGGTGAACACGGGCGTGCCGTCGCCCGCGCCGAACCACAGCATGGCCAGCACCAGCCAGGCGATGGGCGGCATGCCCAGCAGCAGCGTGACCCAGGGCCGCGCCATCATCGAGGCCGTCATCGACAGGCCCGCCAGCAGCCCCAGCGCGCTGCCCACGCCGGCCGCGAGCAGCAGGCCCGTGAGCGCGCGCCGCGCGGTGATGGCGAGCTCGGGCCAGGCCTCGCCGGCGCGCACCAGGCCGCGCAGCGTGGCCAGCGTGTCCAGCGGCGTGGGCAGGATCAGCGGGCCGTACAGCCCCGCACCCAGCTCCCACAGCGCCACGAACAGCAGCAGGCTGGCCGCCGCGCCCCAGCCGCTCCACAGGTAGGCGGGCATGCCGCGCAGCAGGCGCCAGAGCAGCTTCATGGCGCGTGGAAGAACTTGTCGTCGGGCAGCTTGCCGCCGAGCAGCGCCGGGTCGCGCGCGAACAGCTGCTGGAAGAAGAAGTCGATCTCGGCGCGCGCGCGCTGCGCGGGCACGGCGTCGAGCTGGCTGGTGGCGACGGCGTCCGCCACCGCCTCGGGCGTGAGCAGGTCCATGCGCGCTGCCACCATGCGGCCGCACTCCAGCGGATTGGCACGGCACCAGGCGACGGAGCGCGCATAGGCCTCGGCGACGGCAGCGAGCACCGCGGGCTGCGCGCGCACCGCGCCCACGGCGGCGATGCCGGCCTGCGGGATGCGCGGCGCGCGCTGGAACACGCGGCCCCATTCCTGCTGCAGGTCGGCGCCGCGGTGCAGCTCGGGGGCGATCAGGCCCACGGGGAAGGACTGCGTCTTGCGCAGCGCCATCGACACGGCGGGCTCGGCCAGCAGCGCGTGGCGCACGCGGCGCGTGATGAGCAGCTGCATGGCCTCCATGGGCGTGGGCACGTAGCGCACGCGGAAGTCGCGCCGCGCGTCCAGGCCCTGCTTGGCGGCCAGTAGCTGCAGCATCAGGTCGGGCATGTCGCCGCGGAACGGCACGGCGATCTCCTCGCCGCGGAAGTCGGCCAGCGTGCGGCGCGCGCCGTCGCGCGTGACGATCCACAGCGCGCCCCAGGTGGAGATGTTGAGCAGCGTCACGCCCGCGCCGCGGTTGTAGAGGTTGGCCGCCACGTTGCTCGGCATGGCCAGCACGTCGGCCTTGCCGCCCAGGGCCATCACGCGCAGCTGGTCGGGGTCGCGCCAGGACGTGAACCCGGTCTGCGCGGCCACGGCCGCGAGCGCGTTCGTCTCGGCCATGTGGATGAGCGGCGCCGAGACGATGGCCGGCGGGCCGGAGAGCACGATGCGCGGCAGCGGCGCGGCGGCGGCGCGCACCGCCGGCAGGCCGCCGAGGGCCAGCGCGCCGGCCGCGCGCAGCGCCGCGCGGCGGTTCAGGCAGGAAAAGGATGGCATGTCAGAACTTGTAGGCTACCCCGGCCGCCACGTTGCGGCCCAGCCCCGGCAGGTAGCCCGGCTGCGCGGCCGTGGCCTGGTTGCGGATGGCGTAGCTGCTGGCGTAGCGCCGGTCGGTCACATTGTCGGCCAGCAGGTAGGCGGTCCAGGGACCGCTCCTCCATTCGAGCTTGAAGCCCAGCAGCGCGTAGGCGTCCTGCTCGCTGCCGGCGGTGTTGGCATGGTCGGTGGGCGTGTCCGTGGGCATCCAGCGCAGGCTGGGGCCCACGCGCCAGGTGCCGGAGCCGGTGGCCACGCGCCACAGCACCTCGGCGTTGATCAGGTGGCGCGGCACGCCGGCGATGCGGTTGCCGGCGTAGATGCCTTCCTTGAAGCGGAAGTCGCTGTAGGTCCACGAGCCGCGCCACTCCAGCCCCCCGGCCGCGCCCAGCGGCCAGTTGCCCGACAGGCCCGCCTCCACGCCCTGGTGGCGCGTGCCGCCGGCGTAGTTGTAGGTGCCGACCTTGATGCCGCTCTCGTCGGTGGTGCTCATGAGCTCGTCGGCCACCTGGCTGCGGTAGACGGCCAGCTGCCAGTGCAGCGCCCGCGTTCCCTCGCCCCAGCGGCCCTGGCCGCCCACCTCGAACGTGGTGGCGCGCTGGAGCTTCAGGCGCACCAGCTCGCTGCTGGCGGCGGCCGGGGCGTTGGGCGCCACGTTGGCGGCGACGATCTCCCAGAACGTGGGCGCCTCCTGGCTGCGGCTCAGGTTGGCCCACCAGCGCACGGTGGGCGCGGGCGTCCAGTTCACGCCGATCTTGGGCGTGGAGAAGGTCCACTGCTGGTCCAGCGCGCGGCCGTCCAGGCGGCTGGCGGCATCGCGCGACTGGCGGCTCCAGCCCCACTGGCCCACGAGCGTCCAGGCGGGCGCCAGGCGCCAGTCGGCGCCCAACTGCGCCTGCAGGTTGTCGGCCGTGAGGTCGTAGGCGCCGAAGCGCTGCATCTGCGTGCCGTTGGCGGGGTTGGTCGCGTCCAGGTCGCGGTCCATGCTGCTGCGCGACCAGCCGAGCGCCGCGCGCCAGGCGAGCGGCCCGCCCGCCCCGCCGCTGGCCTGCCACTGGGCGCCCGTGGTGCGGCTGTGGGTGATGGTGTAGCTGGTCTGGTTGTTGAACAGGTCGTCCGTGTCCTGCCAGTACACGCCCAGCTCCTGGCGCAGCGCGTCGCTGCCCCAGCGCGAGCGGTTGGCCAGGCGCAGCTGCGTGGCCTCGCGGCGCGGGTCGCGCCTGTAGACGTTGAGCAGCTGGTCCTGCGGCGTGTTGCCGTCGCCCATCACGCCGCGCGGGTTGGTGCGCACGCGGTCCTTGGGCACCACGGTGGGGATGTCGAAGTCCAGGTCGGTCCACGAGAGGTAGGTGCGGTTCTCGAACCCGCCCGCGCCCTGGAAGCCCAGGTTGGCGTGCAGCGCCTCGCGCTGCGAGGCGGAGTGGTGGCGGTAGCCGTCGAAGCGGTCGCCGCTCACGCTGATGCGCCCGTCCCACTGCGCGCCCTGCAGGCCGACGGCGCCCTGCAGCGCCTTGCGGCCGAAGCTGCCGGCCTCGGCGCGCACGCTGCCGCGCTCGTCGGCGCCCGTGAGCGACTGGAAGTCCACCTCGCCGCCCAGCGTGGTGGCGCCCGGCGTAAGCGTGTTGGCGCCGCGGCGCGCGCTGATGAGCGCGGCGTTGCGCGGCTCGATCAGGCCGATGATGAAGGAGCCGTCGGCCTCGTTGAGCGGCATGCCGTCCTGCAGCAGCAGCACGCCGCGGTTGAGCGGGTTGCTCTGGATGCCCGAGCCGCGGATCGACAGGCGCGGCTGGTCGGTGGCGCCGAAGAAGTCCTGGATCACGATGCCGGGCTGGTAGTCGAGCGCGTCGCGCAGCGTGGCCAGGCGGGACTCCTGCTGCGGCAAGGCCAGGTTGGTGCCGCCGGGCACGCGCTCCAGGCGCTCGCGCTCGGCCTGCGCCGAGGGGCGCAGCGGCGCCGTGCCCTCGCCCGCGCCATCGGCGCGCACGGTGACGGCAGGCAGCTCGGCGGCAGGCTGCTGCGCATGCGCCGGCAACGCCAGCAGCGCCAGCGCACACGCCATGGAATGCGCCAGCACACGGGCCGGCAGCGGGCAGACGGAGGTCGGGACAGAGGTCATGCTGTGACTTGAAATTAAAATGAATGGGATTTATTCGTATTCGCACAGCATGCCAGCACTGAAGGGGAATGCGGAATGACTTTTATCAACGTGCCCGCCGATCGTGTCGCGGCCGCGGACCGCGCCCGCGTACAGGCGCTGCTGGCCGCCAATCCCCTGCTGAGCGGCGCGCCGGAGGCGGCGCTGGCCGAGCTGGCGCAGCACGCGCGGCTGCGCAGCCATGGCGACGGGCAGACGCTGTTCTTCGAGGGCGATGCGGCCAGCCACTGCCTGCTGGTGGAGCGCGGTGCGGTCGAGGTGCTGCGCTTTGCCGCCTGCGGCAACGAACGCATGCTGCACCGCTTCGAGGCCGGCGACCTGGTGGCCGAGGCGGCCATGTTCATGCCCCACGGCCGGTACCCCATGACGGCGCGCGCAGCGGGCCCCACGCACGTGTGGCGCCTGCCGCGCGCGGCCGTGCGTGCCGCGTGCGAGCGCCACCCGGCGCTGGCGCTGCAGCTGCTCGAAGCCCTGAGCCTGCGCCTGTACCGGCGCGTGAACGAGGTGGACTGGCTCACCCGCAGCAATACCCCGCAGCGCCTGGCCACCTATGTGCTGGCACTGGCCGGCCACCAGGGAGAGCGCATCGAGCTGCCCACCAGCCAGCGCCAGCTGGCCGCCCGCCTGGGCGTGCGCGCAGAGACGCTCAGCCGCCTGCTCGCGCAGTGGCAGGCCAGGGGCTGGATCCGCGGGGAGAGCCGCAGCTGGCGCCTGTGCGACAGCAACGCGCTGCGGCGGCTGGTGCCTCCGGGGGCCGACCCGTTCTGACTCCCCCCGGCGGGCGCCGATAATGCCCGCCATGGAGCCCCTGCGCCGCACCCGCCACCTGGCCCGCCTGCTGCTGGCCTGCTTTGCCGTGGCGCTGGGCGTGGCGATGCTGTCCCCGCTGGTGCATGCCAGGGGCATGGAACGGGTCTGCAGCGCCACGGACGGCCCGCGCTGGGTAGCCAAGGGCGGCAACGACTCCGCCGCGGATGCGCATGCGCATGGGCTGGAATGCGCGCTGTGCCTGCCGTCCATGCTGCCCCCTGCCACGGTGCAGGCCCCGGCAACCCCCCGGGAGCTGGCGCCCTGCACCGCGCCGCCGCCGCGCCAGGCCCATGTGCCGCCGCTGAGCCGCGCGCCGTTTCCGCCGCGCGCCCCGCCCGTTCCGGTCTGAACCACCACGCCTCTCAGTCGCCGCCGCACGCGGCGGCCCTTCGATTTTTTGATGTCAGGAATTTCCCATGCAAACCAAGCAACTCACCCCCCGCCTGGCGCTCGCCGCCGCCCTGCTGCTGTCCGGCCTGGCCCATGCCCAGGTCGGCGTGCAGGACGCCTGGGTCCGCGCCACCGTGCCCCAGCAAAAGGCCACGGGCGCCTTCATGCGGCTGACGGCCGCGCAGGACATGCGCCTGGTCGGCGCCAGCAGCCCCGTGGCGGGCGTGACCGAGGTGCACGAGATGAAGCTCGTGGACAACGTCATGAAGATGCGCGCCATCCCCGCGCTGGACCTGCCGGCCGGCCAGGCCGTGGAGCTCAAGCCCGGCGGCTACCACATCATGCTGCTGGACCTGAAGCAGCCCGTGGTCCAGGGCGGCACCGTGCCGCTGACCCTGGTCTTCGAGGGCAAGGACGGCCAGCGCCAGACGCAGGAACTGCAGGCCCCCGTGCGCGCCCTGGGCGCCGCGGCCGCCCCGGCCACGGGGCATGGCAAGCACGGCCACTGATCGTACCCACCCCACGCCCCATGGCCACAGGTGTGGATTTTTGGGTGTTTTATGGCTCCAGCGCTTTCCCATGAAGCGCTGGCAGCTATCAAAAGAGTAGTTCCCGCCACACAGGCCAAGGCGGCTTGACCCATAATCGAGCGCTTTGCCCGGCGCCCGCGCCGCGCGCCCTGCTCCGCCTGCCACCATGCATCCTCACGCCCCCGACCTCTGGCGCGGCCCGCGCTGGGCCCTCGCCATCCTGCTGGCATTGCTGGGCATGGTGGGGCCGTTCTCCATCGACACCTACCTGCCCGCCTTCCCGGCCATCAGCCAGGCCCTGGCCGCCACGCCGGTGCAGATGCAGCAGACGCTGTCGGCCTACCTGTTCGCCTTCGCCTTCATGACGCTGTTCCACGGCGCGCTGTCGGACAGCTTCGGCCGCCGCCCCGTGGTGCTGTGGGGGCTGGCGGTGTTCACGCTGGCCTCGATGGGCTGCGCGCTGTCGCAGAGCATCGGCCAGCTGGTGGTCTTCCGGGCGCTGCAGGGGCTGTCGGCGGGCGCGGGCATCGTGGTGTCGCGCGCGGTGATCCGCGACATCTTCCCGCCGACCCAGGCCCAGCGGGTGATGAGCCAGGTGACCATCTTCTTCGGCGTGGCGCCGGCCATCGCGCCCATGGTGGGCGGCTGGCTGTCGGTGCACCTGGGCTGGCACAGCGTGTTCTGGTTCCTGACCGGCGTGGGCATGCTCCTGTGGCTGGCCAACTGGCGGCTGCTGCCCGAGTCGCTGCCGCCGCAGGGCCGCCAGAGCCTGCACCTGGGCCATCTGCTGCGCGGCTACTGGGAGCTGGGCACCAGCCCGCGCTTCCTGCTGCTGGCGCTGGCCAGCGGCGTGCCGTTCAACGGCATGTTCCTGTACGTGCTGTCGGCGCCGGCCTTCCTGGGCGACCTGCTGGGCCTGGCGCCCACGCAGTTCTTCTGGTTCTTCCTGACCACCATCTCCGGCATCATGGGCGGCGCCTGGGTGAGCGGACGGCTGGCGGGCCGCATCCCTCCGAAGCGCCAGATCCGCCACGGCTTCGTGATCATGCTGGCCATGGGTCTCCTGAACCTGGGCTCCAACCTGCTGTTCACGGCCCACGCCGCGTGGGCAATGTGGCCCATCGGCATCTTCTCGTTCGGCTGGGCGCTGATGGTTCCCGTGGTCACGCTGCTGGTGCTGGACCTGTACCCGCAGCGCCGCGGCATGGCCTCGTCGCTGCAGGCCTTCGTGGGCTCCACGGCCAACGGGCTGGTGGCGGGCGTGGTGGCGCCGCTGGTCATGCATTCCACGGTGCTGCTGGCCACGGCGTCGCTGCTGATGATGGGCGTGGGCCTGCTGTCGTGGGCCTACCTGCACCACCGCTGGCCCGAGATCGGGCGCACGGCGGCGCATTCGTGAGCGCCGGCCGGGTTTAGAGCGGCTAACAAAACCATGTCATCGTGAAGCACCTGATCGGCGTTTGACGCTGCATGGGTCGAAACAAGAACAAAGAGATCAGCGCCGCGCTGTTCAAGAAGGTCGCGCCGCTGTTGCCAGTAGT